>WTFW01000134.1 GCA_011523785.1 Chloroflexota bacterium
GGGGGATGGTGGGCTGGTGGGGGTTGACGCGTTCGAAGTTGGCGCCGTCCGAGCTCACGGCCAGGCGAATGTCGCCGGCGTACATGCCGTAGAGACCGTAGTCGCTGGGGACATACCAGCCGTATTCGTAGGCCATGATCCAGGCGCCGCCGTAGGAGCCCATCATGACGTGGTGGTCTTCTTCCTCGAGGCCATCGTTGGGTGAAATCAGCGGGTTTTCGTCGGCCTCGCGGAAGTTCTCGATGTCGGGACCGTAGGCCAGGAACTTGGCTCGACCCTGGGACGGATTTCGCTTCGAGAACTGCTTCAGATGGGGCTCATCCAGATCGACCATCCACTGGTAGACGAACTTGAAACGCCGGCTCGGGTCGGGGTCCTGATCGTCACGAACCAGGACGCCGACGTCCGGCGGTCGACCGCCCCAGCGCGGCAGCAGGATGCGCTCGCCGGTGGTCCAGTTGATGCCGTCCGGGGAGAAGATGGCGCGGGCGCCGTGCTGGCTGTAGGTGGGTTCTCCGACGTAGCTGTGCAGGCGCTTGATGCCCTTGAAGCGCTTGTTGGGGTCGGGCTCGAGTTCGTCCTTGAGGATGGGGCCGCGGCCTTCGATGACGATGTTGTTGTCTTTGCTGCCCTTGTACTCGAACATCCCCAGGTTCGGCTTGTGCCAGTTGACGCCGTCTTCGCTGATGGCGTAGCCGGTGGCCCACCAACTGGCGCCGCCCATGTCGGAGCCGGCATACCAGGCCTTGAAAAGCTTGTCCTCCTCGTCGTAGATGACGCTTTGCGAGGACCAGGGCGCGCAGTGGGTGGAGTCCCACTCGTGGATGTCGCCGAGCGGGAGCACGGGGTTGAGGGGGTGTTTTTCAGCCTGGCAGACGGCCCGGACGACGTTGTGGCAGGACTCCACGCGGTCCATGAGAAGGAAGCCGTCGCGGTTGGATGGGTTGGCGCTCATGTGGAGACCTCAGGCGCTGAAGACGAGCCGTGGCTCAGGATAGACAGCCCGGCAGTCCGGCGCGACTGGCGCTCGCGCTCTACGGTGTCTGCTTCGGCGAGGCGTGTTTTGACGGCGTGCGTCAGCCCTTGATGCCGGTCAGGGCGATGCCGCGGATGAACTGCTTCTGGGCGAGGAAGAAGGCGATGATCATGGGGACGATGAGGAGCATGGCACCGGCCATGAGGAGGTGGTATTCGGTGCCGAACCTTGAGACGAAGAACTTGAGGCCTACCGCAAGCGTGAGGTTCTCGGTACGCAGGAGATAGATCAGCGGCTCAAGGAAGTCATTCCAGCGGTTCATGAACGAGAAGACGGCAATAGTCGCGATGGCAGGCACGGAGAGCGGGATGACGACCTTGCGGAGGATCTGGAGGTGGGAGGCGCCGTCAATGCGGGCGGCGTCGTCAAGCTCGCGGGGAAGCGTGAGGAAGAACTGCCGCATGATGAAGATATAGAAGGCCGTTCCAAACAGGCGGGGAATCAGCAGCGGCCACAAGGTGTCGATCATGTCGAGCCGGTGAAAAATGAGCCAGCGCGGGATAAGCGTGACGGCGCCCGGAAGCATCATCGTCGCGAGTACCCCAATAAACAGCTTGTCGCGGCCGGCAAAGCGGGTACGAGCGAAACCGTAGGCGACCGAAACACTGGTTACGGTCTCCGCGATCACGCTGAACGAGACCACGATGATGGAATTCTTCATCCATGACCAGGTCGGTCCGTTCTGCCACATGATGGCGTAATTTTCCCAGACCGGCGGCAAGGGAACGATGATTGGAGGGATTACATAAAGATCGGACTCCTTTGTCAACGACGTCCGTAGCATGAAGAACACGGGATACATATAGACAAAGGAACCGCCGACTACAATGAGATACAGGAGGATCCGGCGCGTCCAGCGCAACGCGCGGAGTACGACCGGACGACGTCGTGGCATTTCCGCCGTGGTCGCGGCCATCTATCCGGGCTCCTGGTATTCGTAGTACACCCAGCGTCGTGCGCCGACGAACTGGATAATCGTGGCCACGAAAATTATGGCGAAGAGTATCCACGAGATCGAGGCGGCGTAGCCCATCTTGAAGGCGTTCCAGCCCATGATCCAGATATAGAGCAGAATAAACAGCGTGGCGTTATCGGGTCCTCCACCCGTCATCAGCAATGCCTGAGTCACAACCTGAAACGACCCAATCACGCCGAGGATCAGGCTCAGGAAAATGTACGGCGTCATCATGGGGATCGTCACGTGGCGAACCTTGGCCCACCAGCCGCCGCCGTCCACTTCCGCTGCTTCATACAAATGCTGGGGCACGCCTTGCAGGCCGGCCAGAAATATCACCATGGAGGCACCGACGCCCCAGAAGCTCATGATGATGAGGGCGGGCATGGCCCAGGTGGTGGAGGTCAACCAGCGCGGGCCCTCAATCCCGAACCAACCCAACATCCCATTTAGCGCTCCCCGTGGCGCAAAGAGCCAGATCCAAATGAGCGCCATTCCCACGCCGGACGTCACGGATGGGATGTAGTACATCGTTCGCCAGATCGGCATGCCCCGGACCTTCTGATTGAGTAGACCGGCAACGGTGAAGGCGATCAGTGTGGACCCGGGAACGTGAAACAGGGTGTAGTAGGCAGTGTTCCAGAGGCTTTTTCCAACGAGGGGATCCGTAAAGGCAGCCTGGTAGTTGCGGAGGCCGATGTACGTCGGCGGGCGACCTACGTCCCAGTTCAGGAACGAGATGATGAGCGCAAATATGTACGGACCAAGGTCGAGGAGGATGAAGCCCACGACCCAGGGAAAGATGAAGACCCAGCCCTCCTGGGCGGCTAGCCACTTGCGCGCGGCGCGCCAGCGGGACAGGGGCGCAGGCGGAGCGCGCAGGCTCGCGCCCGATTTCGCGCTGAGGCTGCTTGACGCCACGCTTTACCTCCGGGCCAACAGCCCGTGTGCCCGCAGGCTACCGGAGCGCCGGGCCTCGGACGCCTGCGGACAGCCGGTGGGGACGCCAGGACGGCGCCCCCACCGGGACAAATCCTGCGAGCCTAGATCTCGCGCCGGAGAGCTTCGGTGCCCTCGGCGTCCAGTTCGGCCATCATCTGGTAGGGGTCCTCGCCGCCCACCAAGGCGCGGTCGCCCAGCTTGCCCAGAACGAGCCGGAACCACTCCAGCCAGTTCGGATGGGCGTGGGTGCCGCGGATCCAG
Source organism: Chloroflexota bacterium (assembly GCA_011523785.1). Taxonomy (GTDB): domain Bacteria; phylum Chloroflexota; class UBA11872; order UBA11872; family UBA11872; genus UBA11872. The sequence continues at coordinate 3,195 of WTFW01000134.1, forward strand.
TTCTCGCGGAACTGGCCCACGGCCTCGGCCTCGGCGGCCAGGTCGGGGAAGTTGTCCGTTCCGCTGGAGAACTCGGTGATGAAGGGGCTGTTCCAGATGGACTTGGCAGCCGGCACCACCGGTTGGAACTCGGCCAGGTACGGTGCCATGATGTCGCCGTGCCAGAAGAGGGCCAGGCCAGCGGCCTCCTCGGCATTGCCGCGCTCTTCCGCCGCCCGGTTGACCACGATGTTGTTGGTCTCGTTGTGGTAGCCGCGGATTCCCGTGTACGGCGACTGGTAGGGCCAGAAGACGTGGAAGTCGAACCGGCCACCGATGCGGTTCTTGATGCCCCCGCCGGAGTTGTATCCGAAGCCGGACATTCCGATCAGGCCGGTTGCGAACAGGTTCGTCGAGCCGGACGTGTTGGCCGGCGACTCCAGCGTGGCCTGCACCTCGTCGGTGGTCGGAGCCACGCCGTCTTCCCAGGCCAACTTCCACCAGTCGGCGAACGACTCGACGGAGTTTCCGCCGGGCCTCGTGGCGATCGAGGCCGTGGAAGTTTCGCTGGCGGAGTCATACCAGGCGGCGCCTTCGCTCGAGAGGCGCTCGGCCCAGCCCTGGTTCCAGGCGCCAGTCTGGCGCTCCAGACCCCAGATGCCGGCTTCCTCGTCGCGCATCTGGGCCGCCAGTTCGCGAAACTCGTCGAAGCTGTAGTCCTTGTCCGGAATCGTGACGCCAGAATTCTCGACGATGCTCAGGTTGGCCATCATGGCACCGACATACACGCCGTATGGCACGCCGCGGATGACGCCGTCCTTGTCGACCAGGTAGCCGTCGTGCCACCAGAAGTCGGCCGGCGTCAGGCCGGCGCGGTCAAGGTGCGGCTTCAGGTCGAGGTTGTAGAGGTCAGCGTTCCACCACAGCTCGGACATGACTTCGGGGCCGGAACCCGCCACCAGCAGGTTGGTGAGGATGCCGGCGTAGCCGACGGCGGTGCTGCCGCCGGAACCCGAGATGATGAGGATGTCTACGGTGACGTGGGGATTGACCTTGTTGTATTCCTCGGCCATGAACTTGTGCGTGGCCGCGCGAACGCCGGAACCCCAGTCGGTGGAGAACTCGAGCCGCACCGGCGTCTTCTGCACCGGCGCCTCGACCATGACTTCGACTTCCTTGGTCACGACCTTCTCGACGACTCTCTCGCGTTCCACGACCTGCGTCACGATGCGTTCGACCGGCACCTCGACTTGCTGGGTGACGATCTTTTCCTGCGTGACGATGCGCTCGACCGGAACTTCCCTGACTTCAGTCTCACGGACGATCTTCTCGACGGGAACTTCCTTGATGACCGTGGTCTCGACCGGGACTTCCTTGGTGATGATCTGCGGCTCGGTTTCGCCACAGGCCGCCAGAGCTGCCGCGCCCGCCACGCTGACACCCAGGCCACCGGCCATGCGTAGCATCCGGCGTCGGCTCACGTGCGAATTCCTGCTCATAGCAATGGCCTCCCCATAGAATGTGCCGTCTCCGCTCGGCACCTTGCCGAACCGTACCATGCGTCGCCAAATTCTCCCAACCCGAAAAGGCCGCCACTGTGAAATATGACCTGCTGATTGCCGCCGGGCACATCGAGGATCCGGCCCGAGGCCTGGGTGGACCCGGGTATGTGGCGACGACCGGGAATCGCATTGCGCTTGCCGCCATTGAAACGGAAGGTGGCGAAGCTCCGCCAGCTCAGCGGCGCCTTGACTATCCCGATGGCGTGTTGCTGCCTGGGCTGGTGGACATGCATGCGCACCCGGCGATCGAGGATTCCAAGTATGGAATCGATCCCGATGAGCACTTTCTGCCGCGTGGCTCGACAACGGTTATGTCGCAGGGCGACGCAGGGGCTCGGAACTGGCCGCGTTATCGCGAGCGAGTGATCGAGGGCTCTCGCACACGCGTGCGCATGGCGATCAATCTTGCGGCCTCCGGGGAGTCCAATTCCGGCTTCAGCCTGGGCGATCCGGCTGAAGCGGACGTCAATGCCTGCGTTGAGGCGATCCGGGACGGAGGCGATCTGATCTGGGGCATTGCCATCAACGTGGCGGAGGCTGTTTGCGGCGACAGTGACCCGCGGGAGATGTTGCGCCGCGCCATTCAGGTAGGCGAGGCAACCGATCGGCCGCTGCTGGTCGGGACGCGCCACGACGAGGACTTTCCGCTTGACGAAGTGCTGGAGCAGTTGCGGCCAGGGGACGTCGTGACCTATTGCCTGCACGGGCTGGTCGACCGCATTGCGCGGGACGGGCGGGTTCTGGATTGCGTCTGGCAGGCCCGCGAGCGTGGCGTTCTGTTCGATTCGGGGCACGGGATGGGATCGTTCGACTTCGAGGTTGCGGAGACGGCGATCAAGGAGGGGTTTCTGCCTGACACTATTTCGACGGATCAATACCGGCGCCACGTGGGATCCAACCCGCAGCACGACCTGCCGTTGACGGTGTCCAAGCTTCTGGCCGCGGGGATGCGCGCGGACGACGCCTGGCCGCGAATCACGTCGCGTCCTGCTGAACTGCTGGGTCTCGCGGGTGAAGTGGGCACATTGGCGCCGGGCGCCTGCGCCGACCTGGTGATCCTGACGGAGGGCAGCGAGACCGTGGCGCTGCGCGACGTGAGCGGCAACGAGCGTCCGGGCCGGATCTGGAGCGCGGCGGCCGTGGTGCGTGACGGCGAGGTGATTACGCCGCTGGCCGGCTGGCGTCCCAGCGGAATCCTTGACGCCTCAGGCAGGGTCGCCTGCTTGTCGCCGGACGCGCCGCAATCTAGATTCTTGACCAATCCTCAGGCATCAGCTCGGGTCCCACCCTGACCGGAGGCACCGTGATTGCTCCAAAGTCGCGCGTACCGGCGTACACCTACCCAACGACGTTGGCCGAGCAGGAAGCGGCGCTGGCAACAAATCCGCTGATGCAGCGGCTGCTTGAATCGCGGGCGTCCTATGCCGGGCTGCGTCACCGTCCGGCGTACCACTACGTCAATCCCGAATCGACGCTGAACGACCCCAACGGACTCTGCTTCTGGCAGGGGCGCTGGCACCTCTTCTACCAAGCGTATCCGCCGGAGGACGACCGCCAGCACTGGGGCCACGCGGTTTCCGACGACCTGGTGCACTGGCGCGACCTGCCATATGCCATTTATCCCAGCCCCGAGGACAAGTGCTTTTCGGGATCGACGCTGGTTGAGGACGACCGGGTGATTGCCATCTACCACGGCGTAGGCGCCGGCAACATGGTCGCGACGTCGAGCGATCCGCTGCTGCTCAACTGGGAGAAGGTCGGCAACCGGCCTGTGATTCCGATGCCGGATCGCGACGGTCCGCCGGCGCCGTACCGGGTCTTCGATCCCTGCATCTGGAAGAAGGACGGCGTTTACTACTCGCTGTCCGCGGGAACCAAGCCCGAGGGCCCCGGCGGCAAGCCAATCCGGGCCAATTTCCTGTTCAGGTCAGAGGACCTGGAGCACTGGGACTACCTGCATCCATTCGTCGAAGACGACCACTACTCCAGGGTCGGCGACGACGGCGCCTGTCCGTACTTCTGGCCGATTGGCGACCGGCACATGCTGCTGTTCTACAGCCACACGCGGGGCGGTCAATACCTGCTGGGTGACTACGACACCGAGCGCGACAAGTTTGTGGTGACCCACGGCGCCAAGTACAACTTCGGGCCGTCGGGGCCAAGCGGTCTGCACGCTCCGTCGGCGACGCCCGACGGCAAGGGCGGCCTGATCGTGATCTTCAACATGAACCCGGGCAAGCCGACACCGCGCTGGAACCAGATCATGACGCTGCCTCGGCGTCTCACGGTCGATGGCGACGTGGTATTCGTGGAACCTGTCGAGACGCTCACCTCCTTGCGGCAGGACGAGCAGGACCTGGGTTCGCTGGATCTGCCGGCCAACCAGGAGGTTGTGCTGGACGGAACGTCCGGCGACGCGTTGGAACTGGAGTTGGAGGTCGAGCCGTCGTCCGCGCCGATGGTCGAGTTGAACGTCTTGCGCTCACCAGGCCGCGAAGAGTTCACGCGTGTCGCCTTCTACCGCGACCGCGGTTATCGCACCAACCACTTCACGCAGGGAATCGTGGGACCGCTCTGGACCCACCTGAGCCAGCTCTCGATCGACACGTCGTATTCGTCGATAGCACCTGACGCGTTGTCGCGCGCGCCGGAGAACGCGCAGGTTCTGATCGCTCCAGACGAACCCCTGCGGCTACGAGTCTTCGTTGATCGAAGCGCCGTGGAGGTGTTCGCGAACGGGCGGCAGGCGCTGGCGGTGCGGGTCTATCCAGACCGCGAAGACAGCGTGGGTGTGTCGCTGCGTTCGCAGGGCGCGCCCAGCACCGTTCGGTCGTTGAAAACCTGGACGCTGGAGGCGCTCTGGGACTAGGCCGCTTCCGTCCGTGGGACTACCGGCTCGACCAGTCCAGGTCGATGTCGGGCAGCATCGGCAGTTCCAGCATGAACCGGTAGAAGCGCCCCGTCGGACCGCCGTCCGGCAGCGAGGCCAGCCACACGGCCGTTGGGACAGCCTCGGACGGTGCCACATCCGAGGTCGGGTTCATGTCGGTCTTGACGGAGCCTGGGCTCATGGCGTTGACCAGGACGTTCGACGCTTCGACTTCCTTGGCCATGGCAATGGTCAGCGCGTTGACCGCGGCCTTGGACGCGGCGTAGGCCGACTCACCGGGATTGCACATGATGGCGGCGCCGGAGGAGACGTTAACGATTCGCCCGTAGCCGGCCTCGATCATGTGCGGCAGCGCGGCGTGGCAGCAGGCGAAGAGGCCTACCAGGTTCACGGCCTGGACGCCCGCGAAGGCTTCCGGCGAGACCTCGGCCACGGGCCCGCGCGCGTTGCTTATGCCGGCGTTGTTGCACAAGACGTCGAGCCGGCCGTGACGTGCGACCACGCCATCGATTGCTTTGCCTACCGCCGCGGAATCGCTGACGTCCAAGGGCACCACGTCGGCTGATCCAGACAGTTCGCCGATCTCGGATGCCACCGCAATCAAACGCGCTTCGTCGCGGGCGGCCAGGATTACATGTGCGCCGGCGCGCGCATAGCCAAGCGCGATTTCGCGTCCGATTCCGCGACTGGCGCCGGTGACCATTGCGATTCGACCAGCAAGACTCATACGGACCGCCCTTTCGGCTACGACGAGAACGTCAGCGGGTACACGACGCAACAGCCCGCCGAGGACGAAGCCTCAACCGACTTTTCGGTTCTAGCTGCCCTGGCTGGCTTCCTTGGCGGCCTTGGCCTGATCGAGGCCCGAGCGGCGCGCCTCGTCGTCCTTCTCGTAATCCGTGGCGCCTACGCAGCCGCGCCCGCAGCGACCCGAGGGCTTGAACTCGAAGGAATCGCTGTCGGCGCAGGCGCTCAGCCCGAGCAGGGCCGGGCCAACAATGAGCGCGCCGATAACCGCGCGTCGGCCTAGGACTCGAGGAGCATGGTTGAGCATGATCCCGGCTCTCTGATGCCCTAATCAGGCACGAGCATAACCCAGACGGCCAAACTAGCCGAAGCCGGGCAATGGCGGGGACCGGCCAGCGTCGGAACGGCTATTGAACCTGCAGCGGCCTCCGGCACTTCACCGGCACGTCAATGAGCGAGGGGCGATCGAGTTCCAGCGCATCCCGCAGCGTGGCCTCCAGCGTTTCGGGGGTGGCTCGCATGCCGACGGCGCCGAAGGATTCGGCGAACTTCACGAAGTCGGGGTTCCTGAGATTGACCTCGTAGTCGTTGTCGTAGTCGCGCAGGAAGTCCTCCTTGATCGCGCCGTACGCGTCGTCATTGAGGATCACGACCGGAACGTTCAATCCCTGCTGTACGGCGGTAGCTATTTCCTGGGCCGTGAACAGGAAGCCGCCGTCGCCGGTCAACGAGATGACGGGTTTGTCCGGAGCCACGATCTTGGCGCCTAGCGCCACGGGATAGGAGTAGCCCAAGGTTCCGAACGCCAGGCCGTAGAGCCAGGTCCGCGGCTCGTAGAAGGGCAGGTGTTCGCGGCTCCAGTAGCCCAGCAGGTGCGGGTCACTGGCCACGATGGTGTTGCGAGGGAGGGCGCTTCGAATCGCTTTCATGAGACCCCACTCGAGGGGCGCCCGTTGCGCCAATTCGGCGCGAACTTCGTCGCGCGCCGCCCGCCCGGCGTCGACCCACTCGTCGCGGTCCACGTCTGGCGCATCGGCCGTCGCTTCCACCAGTGCCGCCAAGCCGGCCTTCGCATCCGCGTGCACGCCGATCTCGGCGGGAAAGTTCTTTCCAGGCTGGGATGGGTCGATGTCGATGTGCAGCAAGCGCTTTGGTACCGGCAGCGTCCAGCGACCGCTGGAGAGGTACGAAAAGCGCGCGCCCACGGCCAGCATCACGTCCGCCTGCTCCATGAAGCGGCGGATCGGTCCGTGCTGATTCAGGTTGCCGATGACGAGCGGATGATCCTCGGGCATCGCGCCCTTGCTGGTGGTCGTGAGCATGACGGGGATATCCAGGGACTCCGCGAGCGTGCGGAGCTCATCCCAGGCTCCCGACATCATCACGCCGCCACCGGCCCAGATCAGGGGACGCTCGGCCGCGGCCAGGATTGATGCCATGCGCTCCAGGTCTGAGGGATCGCCTTGCGGCGGTTGGTGGGTCTCCTCTTGAAGCAGCTCTACGTCGCCCTCGCCCTGGAATACGTCGACCGGGATTTCGACGACGACCGGACGCGGCCGGTTGACCTGCATGCGGCGGAGCCCTTCGTGAATGGCGCCGGGAATCTCTCCGGGCGACATGGCCTGCCGGCTCCACTGGCTGAGGCGGCTGAAGACGCCGAACTGGTCCTTGCTCTCGTGGACGATGCCCTTGTCCTGGTAGAGGTACGCGGACATGTCCTCGGCCATGATGTTCAGCAGCGGGATGCCGTCGCCGTAGGCCTCGCCCATTGGTGTGGCCACATTTAGCGCGCCGGGGCCGGCTGTGCTCAGGACGGTTGCCGGCTTTCCGGTTACCCGCGCGGCACCTATGGCCATGTAGCCGGCGCCCTGTTCGTGCCGAACCAGCACGTGGCGAACCTTGTCCTGCCGCATCAGGCGGCCGTACAGGTGTTCGCTGTGATATCCGGGGATCCCGAACACGAGGTCAATGCCTTCGGCGATCAAGCTCTGGACTACGGCGTCAGAGCCGGTCATCACTGCCATACGCGAACTCCCACAGGCGCGTGCGAGCGCTGATCGTAGCCGACACGCGGCAGCGGCCGTGCCAGACCGTTCGTTAGGTGCGCAGTCGAGCCCGAAGCAGCCTTGCCAGTCGCGGCACTTCCGGGACCCGCAGCAACGCCAGCACGGCGATGTAGACGGCCGCGATCCCCGTGCCGCTCACGAAGAGCACTCGCCAGCCGGCGATTCCCCCAGGTTCCAATGCGAGGGTCGACCATTCGCGAAGGAACAGGCCAACCGCCGCCGCGAGGCCGCCGGCCGCGATGACGCGGACGCCGAAAAACCAGAGTCCGGGGTCGCCGAATCCGCCGAGGCGACGCCACAGCAGCCAGCCCAGGACCACGCCATGGAGGCTGTTCTGGACCGAGTTCGCGGCCACGAGCCCGAAGACTCCGAACGGCTCGACCAGGGCCAGCGCGGCGACCAGATAGGCCAGCCCGCCGCCGACGCCGACCAACACGGGCGTCAACGTGTTGCGGGTGGCGTAGAACGCCGCGATGAAGATTTGGTCGAGGACTGTTATCGGAAGTTGGACCGCGTAGATGAGGAGAGCCAGTCCCGTGAGATCGGTGGCCGCCGCATCGAAGTCTCCCCGCTCGTAGACCACACGAATCACCGGAACGCTCAGCGCGGTCAGGATCACGGCGACCGGCACCATGAGGACGAATGCGCTCCGCGCGGCGGCCACGAGCGCGGATTTGAATTCGACCGCGTTCACGAGGTCGCGCACTTTCTCGGGAGCACTGCGCGCAAGCACGGGCAGGAATGCCAGGGCAATCGCGGAACCGATCAGTCCCAGCGGAAACTGCTGCAGGCGGGTGGCGAAGCGCATGATCGCGAGGCTGCCTTCACCCGTGCGCGACGCGAGGTTGGTATCCACGATCACGAGAGCCTGTGCGATCACGAGGCCGCCGGCTATCGGGAGGTAGAGCCGCAAGGCGCGGGCCGTATCGGAGTTCCCCCGCCACGCCGGCGCAGTCATTCGAACGCCGTCCCGAACCAGGGCCGGAAGCTGGACCAGCAGGTGCGCTCCGGCGCCCGCCAGGTAGCCAATGGCCACGCCGACAGGGCCGACGGCGGGCGTGAGCGCCAGGGCCAGCACGATCAGCGTTCCGTTCAGCGTCGCCGGCGCGAACGATGGGGCTGCAAAGCGATCGCGGCCGTAGAGCCGCGCAGCCGTTACCGCGGACAACCCCAGGAAGAGCACCGCCGGAAGCGTGATGCGCGTCATGACGACCGCCAGGTCGCGTGTCTCGGCCGGCAATCCCGGAGCTGCGGCGGCCACTAACGGCTCGGCCAGGGCGACCAGGACGACCGTCACGCCGATCAGCGCAACGCCAACCGACGTGATGAGGGACGAGAAGGTTCTTGCCAGCCGTCGGTCATCTCCCGCCATTTCGCTGAAGAGCGGGATCAGCACGCCGGAGACCGCGCCGCCGATCACGAGTTCGTGGACCAACTGCGGCAGACGCGTCGCAACCTCAAATGCGTCGGTGGCTCCGGAGATGCCGAACAGGGCGGCGATGACCGGCTCGCGGACGAATCCCAGGAGCCGGCTGAGAATGTTGCCCGCCGCGACCAGCGCCGCGGCGACGGCCACGCGCCTGGCAGTGGCCGTGTTCACGTCTGGCGGCGGCTCCGAGCGATCAGGTCCCGGGAGGCATGGCCCGGCGCGAGGGGAACGAACACGGCCGGGATTCCCAGACGCTGGAGCGTGGCGGACTCTGGAAGGGTTCGGCCACCTGTGGAGACATCGTAGTCCGCTCCCTTGACATAATACGAAGGTCGCAGCCGCTCAATGAGCTGATCGGCAGTCTCTTCGTCAAATGAGGTGACGGCAGCTACCCAACGCACCGCGCGCAGGACCGCCAGCCGGTCGGCCAGCGGCATGAGGGGCCGGTCGGGGCCTTTGAGCTGGCGAACCCCGGCGTCGCTGTTGACCCCGACTACCAGCCGATCACCAAATGCGGCGGCGCCTCGCAGCAGGGCGATGTGACCCGGATGAATCAGGTCGAAGCAGCCGTTGGTCAGCACCAGCCGCCGGCCGGCGGCGCGCTGGCGCGAGGCCCAGTCCGGCAGGTCGCCGGGCAACACCAGGTCGGCCTCAGGCGTCGTCGTCACCGGCTTCGCTAACGATCTGGTCGGCCGAGACGACGACGACCCCGAGCTGTCGAACGACGATGCGCGCCGCCACGGCCGAGAGCGCGGCGGCCTCGTGCGGCGTCGCGCCGCCCAGGAATGCGGCAGTCATAGCCGCCGCCACTGTGTCCCCCGCGCCGCTTGGGTCCACGACTCGGCCAGCGACGGCAGCAGGAAAGAGCGCGCGCCCCTGGTCTCCCGCATCCAGCACCATGCCCGCCGCCCCCAGGGTGACGAGCACCGCTTCGACTCCAATTGCCTGCCGAAGCTCGCCGGCGGCGGCCTGCGCCTCGGACGTGGACGTGATTTGGCGGCCGAGTTCGGCTTCGGCCTCGGGCTGATTGGGCGTGAGGAGGGTGGCGTCCCTAAATCTGGCTAGCTGGCCGTGTGCATCCGCGGTTACCACCAGGCCGGCATCCCGGGCGGCGGGCAACGCGGACCGAAGAACCGACGAGCTGACCACCCCGGCTTCGTAGTCCGATATGACCAGAGCATCGGCGGACGGAATCGCCGAATCCAGGAATGAAGCCATGGCGTCGACGGTTGCCGGCTTGACCGGAGAGCGGTCCACCGAGTCCACTCGCGCGATCATGCTTTGGGGTCGCTGTCGGTCGCCACCGGCCCAGACGCGCAGCTTGACGGCGGTGGTCCGGTCCGCGTCGCGGATGAGGCCGTCGGTGGCTATCCCTCGCTGTTCGAGCTGCTCGCTCAGACGGTCGGCCATGGCGTCGGCGCCGACTACGCCGGCCACGGCGACGTCACATCCCAGGCCGCGAAGATTCGTCGCCACGTTGGCGCCCGCGCCGGGAACCAGGATGCGTTGGTGCTCCTCGATGACAGGCAGAGGGGCTTCGCGAGACAGCCGGGTAGCCGAGCCGATGACGTGCTCGTCGGCGACCATGTCGCCAAGCACGATGGCCCGCTTGGCGGCCGCACGTTGCAGGACTTCAGCGGCGCGCCGGGAACTAATCGTCGGGCCGGAGGCCCCCATCAATCAGCCGCGTGCTGCGCGAAGGTGCACGGCACACTGCCGCAAGGCCTCGGCCGGATCGCCGCGCATGCGGCACTCCAGGGCGGTGGAGCCTGCATACCCGATGTCCCGCAGCGCGGCGTAGATTGCGGCGAAGTCCAGTGAACCCGTGCCGGGATGCGCGCGCTGGCTGTCGGCGAAGTGGACGTGCCCGATCCAGTCACCGGCCGCTCGAATGCTCGCGGCTACGTTGTCTTCCTCGATGTTCATATGAAACACGTCCGCCAGGACTTTCACGCTGGGGCTGCCTACGCGCTCGGCGATTGCGATGCCGTCGGCCACGGTGTTGATCAGGTGCATTTCGTAACGATTGAGCGGTTCGATCGTGATGGTCACGCCGGCGGCTTCCGCGTGGGGCGCCAGGTGCTCCAGGGCTCGGACGTAGCTATCCGCCTGGTCCTGGGCGACGGTATCGGCCGGCAGCGAACCGCGCACCGGCACCGAGATCAACGCCGTGACACCCAGGTCGTTGCAGGCGTCGAGGGCGCGCCGCGTCTGGTCGATACGCCGACGCTGCGAGAACTCGTCCGCCACGAGGTCCAGGCTGCGACCGGCCGGACACATGCTCATCGCCGGGATGCCGGCCGCCGATAGCGCACTTCGGTACTCGTCGAGGTGATCGGCCGCGTCGCTGTGAACTTCGACGGCTTCGTAACCCGCCTCGGCCAGGCAAGCGATGCGCTCCGCGACTGAGTTGCCAGGCGCCAGTCGGACTTGGGCGGAGAGCTTCATCGGCGACTTTCCTCCTTCGGGGCGGCAGCGTAGCAGAGCGTTCGGGAGTGCTTGCTATCATCTGGCGATACATTTGGTCATCTGGAATTGGGCATTCGCTCACCTTGAACAAGCGTAAGCGTGTGGCTTGGCGCAAGCACCGTCGTACCAAGAAGCGGGGCCGCCTGCGTCGCAAGGCCGAGCGCGAAGCCGACAACGCACCTGGTCGCCGACGGTCGCGTCAGGCGTCGTAGCGGCGCGGACGCCCGGCTCGGCGCCGGCTTCATGCCTGGGGCGTTGACGGCCGTGCAGCGCACGCTGCCGAACGGCGTTCATCTCATCGCAACGCCTATTCCGCATACCGCGGCAGTCAGCCTCCACGTCGCCTCACGTGCCGGATCAGGCAGCGAGACTGCGGAAATGAGTGGGATCACCCACTTTGTTGAGCACATGCTGTTTCGTCACGGCTCACACGAGCCCGGCGCGTTCGCCAGCGCAATCGAACGGCTGGGCGGGCAGATCTATGCGGCGACCGAGCCGGAATTGACCACCGTCGGTACCAAGGTTCCCGCCGAGGCATGGACCGACGCGCTCCAGATCGTGACGCGAATGGTGCGTGAGCCGGCCATGGAGCCAGATGAGATTGAGAAAGAGCGCACGGTCATTCTGGACGAGCTGGGGATGCTGGACGACCTGCCGGACGAGGCCGCACGCCGTTCCGTGCTGGCTCGCCTTTGGCCGAATCATCCCTTTGGCCGCGAAATCGCCGGCACGACGACGACCGTTCGCTCGTTGACGCGCGATGCCCTGCTCCGGCGTGCCGGCGAGATGTTTGCCGGTCGCAACACCATCGTGAGCGTGGCGGGAGCGCTGGATCCGGCGGCGGCGTTGGACTTGCTGGCTGATGCCTTTGGCGGGGCGCCCGCCGGCTCCCGCGAGGTCTATCCCGAAATCCATGCCAACGGCCAGGAGACGGCTAGGGTGCGCGTTATTCGGCGTGAGGCCGAGCAGGCGTACTTTTCCATCGCCGGGTTCACCCCGGGCCGGAACAGTCCTGACCGCCACGCCGTGGAGCTGTTGGGCGCGGTGCTGGGCGCCGGGTTTGGCGCCCGGCTGGTGCTCGAGTTACGCGAACGGCACGGTCTGGCATACGACATTGGCGCGGATGTCGGCCATTGCGGCGACCGGGGCGTGCTGGCGATTGACGGCGCAACGGATCCCGATCAGCTGCCGAGAGCCATCGAGATCGTATTAGGCGAACTGTGCGATGTCGCCGCCCGTGGCGTTTCCGAGCACGAATTTGAACGTGCCCGCGCCTACACGGTCGGCGGTATGGTTCGATCCTTGGAGGACTCCGCGGTTGTGGCCGCGTGGTATGCCCGCGAGGAAGCGCTGGAGCCGATCGCGCTGACGCCGGATGCGCTCATCCAGCGCGTGCGCGCTGTGACTCGCCGCGACGTCAACACGGCCGCCCGAGCCTGCCTGGGCCGGACGTGGCCGCTGATCGCTGTAGCCGGACCACTGGGCGACAACGTCCGGATTCCCACCGAATTGACACTGCAAGGCGCCGCCTGAGATGCGACCGAGCGAGGCCGCGCATCTGGCGCGTCAGGCGCTGGCTGACGGCGACGCGACGTTGGCCCGTTCGATCGCCGAACGGCTGCTCGTCGAATTCGCCAGCTACCCTCCCGCGCGGCTGGTGCGCGCGCTGCTGGCTGAGCAGGCGAACGATATCGATGCCGCGCTGGACGACCTGCGCGGCGTCACCTCCGCCGAACCGGCAAACGCCGAGGCGCGTGCCGTGCAGGCCCGTCTGTTTCAGCGGCGGGGCGACACGGACCGCGCCCGCGTGGCCGCACGACAGGCGGTGGAACTCATCCCCAGCAGCCCCGATGTGCTCGAGTCTGCCCTTGAGGTCCTGAATGTCGAGGCCGATTCGTTGGACACCAGCGCTGCGGTGCTAGCGCGCGTGCATCTGAACTGTGGCTGGCCGGACCTGGCGGAGCGCCACGCTCGAGCGGCTGTGAATGAAAGCCCGGAGCGCGTGGACGTCCGGCTGACGCTGGCCGAGGCGCTGTGGCGGCTGGGGCGACTTTCCGCCTGCGAAGCCGAGTGCCGCGTCGTCGCCGATCAAGCCGAGGAGTGCGTCCGCGCCGCCGTGATGCGCGCCCACATTCTGTCCGAGCGAGGGCGTACGGCCGAGGGCCAGGAGCTCCTGGATCGAATCGGGCGCATCGACCCTGAGTTTCGAGAAGCACGGGAACTGCTGGGCACCCTCGAGGTCCATCGCCTGGTGCTGCCGAACCTGGTTGAAATCACCTTGCCGCCGGAGCTACTGCGTCAATCCAATGGGACCGTCGAGGCGGCCGCGGAGACATCCACGGATGACGGAGTTCATGCGGCTGCTTCACCGGATACGGATCCCACACCGGCGGAAGACCAGGAGGATGGTCAGGAAAGCCCGACCGAGACGCTTGGTGAAACTCCTCCTCAGGTCCAACCGTCGCAACCGGCGGAGGAACTCCCAGGACCCGAGGTTCAGGCGGACTCGGCCGGCAGCCTTCCGCGCTCGAGCGAGGAAGCCGTTGAGTCGCCCGAGCCGTTGAGTCTGGATGAGGTTGCCAGGGATTCCGACTCGCGGAGCGAAGCAGTGCCGCCTACGGCCGAGGTGATTCCCATGGCTTCCGCTGGCGAAGGCGAGCCAGTCGCGCCCACGGACGAGCCGGCGGCGGGTGCGGCATTCTCAACGTTTGACTGGGCGCGTCACTTGATTGAGCACTCGGAATGGACGGAAGCCGAGCGCGTGTTGACCGACATCGTCACGGCAAATGACCCCGACGTATCGCGTGTTGACGGCTTGCTGCTGGAAGCCGTGGCGCATCGCGAACTGCGGGTCCCGGCCTGGAAACTCCTGGGAGACCATTACATGCAAACCGACCGTCCGCAGGCCGCCGCGGATGCGTATTTGCGGGCCGCGAATGTCGCCGGCGGATCGGCAGGATGATGCGCGCCTCAGACCTGCACGAGGATATCCAGCGGTTGCCGGGCGTTACAGGAACCGCAGTATGGAAGGCTGGCGAGGCTCCAACGGGCGATCTCGGCGGACGCGGCGGGCCAGTCGGCCCCGGGTTGCTCTCCGCCAGCATCGCCACGATGGAGCAAGCCGTTGAAACGATGGGACTCGGCCAAATCGCCGAGATCTGGTTCGTGACCGACGACATCCAGTGCCTGGCACTGCGATCGGGCCAATGGCAAGCGGTCGTCGTCGGTGGTCTGGAAATGGATGTGGACGGCGTTCGCGACGGGCTGACCAATCTGCTCGCGGCGAACGATGCAACTGGCGCCTGACGATGGGCGTCCACGGGAAGGAAGCCGAATGGAACGGACGTTAGTCCTGCTGAAGCCGGATGCCCTGCAGCGCGCGATTGCGATGCAGATTCTTGAGCGATTCGAACGGCGCGGGCTGCGGTTCATTGGCCTGAAGCTGGTGGCCGCAAGCCGTGAGCAGGCGAGCCAGCACTATGCGGAGCACGAGGGGAAGTTCTTCTTCGATGGCCTGGTTGCCCATCTGCAGAGCGGACCGGTCGTGGCCGTCGTCCTGGAAGGCCCGGAGGCAATCTCCGTGGTGCGCGCGATGGTAGGCGCCACGCGACCGCACGAGGCCGCCGCCGGCACGATCAGGGGCGACCTGGCGCTGGCCGGTCTTCGCAACCTGGTGCACGCCTCAGACTCGCCGGAAACCGCGGCGCGCGAGATCGCCCACTGGTTCGATGCGGACGAAGTCCTGGACTATGACCGGCAACTCGACCGTTGGGTCTATGAGTCGGACTGAGCCGGTGAGAGTGCAACGTCTCGCCTTAACGTCACTGGACGACGCATGAAGGTCCACGAGCACGACGCCCGTGCGATCTTCCAGCTGCACGGACTGCCGGTGCCGGAGTCGCGGCTGGCGGCTTCCGCCGAGGAAGCCGCCGAGGCGGCCAGTGCTCTGGCTGGCCGCGTCGTCGTCAAGGCCCAGGTCCTGGCCGGCGGACGAGGAAAGGCCGGCGGCGTGAGTCTGGCGGGTTCGCCCGCCGAAGCTGCGTCGGAAGCCGACCGCATCCTGGGCCTGGTCATCGGCGGTGAGCACGTACGGAAGGTGCTGGTCGCTCCCGCGGTCGACATTGCTCGCGAGTTGTATTTGGGCGTGGTGATCGACCGGACGGCCCAATCGCTGGTCCTGATGGCCAGCGCCGAGGGCGGCGTCGACATCGAAGAGGTGGCGGCAACGAACCCGTCGGCGATCCGCCGCGTGAACGTCGATCCGCTAGTTGGCCTGCCCGACTGGGAGGCCCGTCAACTCGGCTTCGCGCTCGGACTGAGCGGCGCGCAGGTCCGTCAGTTTGTGCGAATAGCGCAGGGGCTCGTGCAGGCCTTTATCGAAGTCGATGCGTCCCTTGCCGAGGTCAATCCACTGGTCGTGGACGCCGACGGCAACCTGCAGGCCATTGACGCCAAGCTGAACATCGACGACAACGCGCTGGCCCGACAGCCCGACGTTGAACGGCTACGCGATCCTCACGAGGAGAGCGAGGCCGAGCGACGCGCGCGCGACGCCGGGCTGAGCTACATCAAGCTCGACGGCACGATTGGCTGCATGGTCAACGGCGCCGGGCTCGCCATGGCCACGATGGATGTGATCAAGCACTACGGGGGCGAACCCGCCAACTTTTTGGACGTCGGTGGCGGCGCCGGGGTAGAGAAGATCACGACGGCCTTTGAGATCATTCTCGAAGATCCCAACGTGCGCGCGGTCCTGGTGAACATCTTTGCCGGCATCACACGGGCCGACGACGTGGCCGCGGGTGTGATTGCGGCCCGCGCTCGCCTGACGCAGGACATTCCGCTGGTGGTTCGGGTCGCCGGCACTCGCGAGGCCGAGGCTTTGGAACTGCTGCAAAGCGCCGGCATCGGCGCGGAACGCTCGATGGACTCGGCCGCCGCCCAGGTAGTGGAGGCGACGCGATGAGCGTTCTGCTTGACGCAACCACCCGGCTCGTCGTCCAGGGAATGACCGGAAGCCAGGGATCGTTTCACACCCGCCTGATGCGCGAGGCCGGGACGCAGGTCGTCGCCGGGGTCACGCCGGGCCGCGCCGGCGCCACGGTTGAGGGCCTGGAGGACGTTCCCGTCTTCAACACGGTTGCCGAGGCGACACAAGAGACAGACGCAAATGCCGCCTGCATCTTTGTCCCGGCCGCATTCGCCGCCGACGCCATCCTGGAGGATGCCGCCGCCGGTCTGGACGTCATTGTCTGTCTGACCGAGGGGATTCCGGTCCTGGACATGCTTCGCGTGATGCCGCGTGTGCGTGCCGCCGGTTCGCATCTGATCGGGCCGAACTGTCCCGGAGTCACCACGCCGGGCGAGGGGAATGACCGGAAGCCAGGGATCGTTTCACACCCGCCTGATGCGCGAGGCCGGGACGCAGGTCGTCGCCGGGGTCACGCCGGGCCGCGCCGGCGCCACGGTTGAGGGCCTGGAGGACGTTCCCGTCTTCAACACGGTTGCCGAGGCGACACAAGAGACAGACGCAAATGCCGCCTGCATCTTTGTCCCGGCCGCATTCGCCGCCGACGCCATCCTGGAGGATGCCGCCGCCGGTCTGGACGTCATTGTCTGTCTGACCGAGGGGATTCCGGTCCTGGACATGCTTCGCGTGATGCCGCGTGTGCGTGCCGCCGGTTCGCATCTGATCGGGCCGAACTGTCCCGGAGTCACCACGCCGGGCGAGGGCGTGAAGGTCGGAGTCATGCCCTGGGCCGTGCACGCGCCGGGACACGTGGGCGTCGTGAGCCGCAGTGGCACGTTGACCTACGAAGTGGTCCAGCACCTGACGGATCTGGGCGCCGGGCAGACCACGACGGTTGGAATCGGCGGCGACCCCATCATTGGCACGCGCTTCACCGATGTACTGGCGATGTTTGAAGCAGACCCGGCCACGCATGGAGTAGTCTTGTTGGGCGAGATCGGCGGTGACGACGAAGAACGGGCGGCCACGTATATTCAAGAGCGAATGACGAAGCCCGTCACATCGTTCATCGCCGGGAAGACCGCGCCCCCCGAACGCCGGATGGGGCACGCGGGCGCCATCGTGTCAGGCACGTCCGGCGGTGCAACGGCGAAGGAATCCGCGCTGCGGGCGGCAGGCGTCCTGATCGGTGAGACACCGGAGCACGCAGCCCGCTTGCTGATAGACCGATTGCGATAGGTAGGAGAGTGTCTGGCTGGTGATAATGGACGGAACGATAACGAGCCTTGAGGACAACTGGTTGCCCAAGGCCGCCACGCGACGTGGCCGCCGGGCGGTGACACTGCGATGACCGAAAACGCCCTCTCCTGGATGATTGGCGGCCCGGCCCTGACGGGCGGCGTCAACCGTTCGGCCGAGCTTTTCGCCAAAGCCTGCGCCCGAGCCGGTCTCTACGTGTTCTCGAACGTCGAATACCACTCGAACATCATGGGGCGGCATATCTCCTACCGCGTTCGGACCAGCGACCGGCCGGTCCACTCGCACGTCGAACACGTTGACCTGCTGCTGGCCCTTGACGCCGAGACGCTATTCGGCACACCCGAATACCAGGACTACCAGCGGCACGGCGGCCACCTGCACCGGCTGGCCCCCGATGGCGTCGTGGTCCTTGACTCCAAGGCCAAGATCGACCACTCGGCGATTGAGCGCGATGACATTCACGTGGTGGCGCTGGCCTACGACGACGTTGTTCGCGAATCGGTTGAGGAACTCGGAATCACCTACAACGCACGCCGCCACAGCGTGATGCGCAACATGGTGCCGATCGGCGCCAGTTGCGCTCTGCTGGACTTCGACATCAGTCACGTGGTGTCGCTGGTGGCGGAGGTGCTTCCGGCACACCGCCAGGACATGGTGGAAATGAACCGCCACGTCCTGCTGCATGCGGCGGAACAGGCGCGCCGCGCCTATGCCAAGGAAGAATTCCACGTCACCCTTCAGCCACGTCCCGAGCGCAACGGTCACATGCTGATCAAGGGCGTCGACGCGGTGGGCATTGCCAAGATTCACGCCGGCTGCGCCTTCCAGACGTATTACCCGATTGCCCCGGCGTCGGACGAGAGCGTGATGCTGGAGCGTCACCAAACGAGCTATCCCATCGTCGTCTTGCAGGCCGAAGACGAGATCGCTTCTATGAACATGGCGGTCGGCGCAGCCCACGCCGGAGTTCGCGCGGCAACCTCAACCGCCGGTCCGGGCTTCAGCCTGATGGCCGAGGGTCTCGGCTTCGCGTCAATTACCGAAGCCGCGGGTCCAGTCGTGGTGCTCTGGCAGCGTGGCGGGCCGAGCACCGGACTTCCCACGCGCCAGTCGCAGCAGGACCTGCGATTTGCCTTGCAGCCCGCGCACGGTGAGTTCCCCCACATCGTGGTCGCGCCCGGCGACACGCGCGAAGCCGCGCGCATCACGCACATGGCGTTCAATTGGGGCGACCGCTACCAGGTGCCCGTCGTCGTGCTGGCGGACAAGTTCATTGCCAATTCCCTGGTAACGCTTGATGACCTGGGACTGGATGGACTTCCCGTCGACCGCGGCGAGTACTGGACGCTGGAAATGAACGGCTCCGAGCCCTACCGGCGCCACCGCCTCACCGAGTCCGGGATCAGCCCCCGCGCGGTCTTCGGAACGCCGGGCGGCCAGTACGTGACCACGAGCGACGAGCACACCGAGCGGGGACGGATCGACGAGCAGATCGAGAACCGCATGGCGCAAATGGAAAAGCGCATGCAGAAGCTTGATCTGGCGGCGGAAGAGATTCCGGACGAATGGCAGTACGAGCTGGTGGGTCCGGAAGACGCCGACGTCACGATTGTCGGCTGGGGTTCGACGCGCGGACCCATCCTGGACGCCCTGCCGGTGCTCGAATCGCAGCACGGCATCTCGGCCAACTTCCTGCAGATCCGGCTCCTGCGACCATTCCCCGCCGCCGTCGTGCATGAGACGCTCAGCCGCGCCCGCCGAGCGGTCCTGGTGGAAGACAACTACATGGGTCAGTTGGGCATGCTGATCGCGGAGCAGACCGGGATTAAGCTTGAGCGGATGGCGCTGAAGTACGACGGGCGCCCGTTCTCGCAGGACGAAGTTGTTGAAGCCGTGTGCGAGCACAACGAGGCCGACATCGGTCGGCTCGTGCTCTCGCACCCGTAGAAAGGGCATGGAACGACGTGGTAGTCGCTGACACCGAACGATTGACGGCCAAGACCTTTGGGGTTGAGGACTCCCATCCGGACTGGTGCGGCGGCTGCGGCGATTTCGGCATTCTGAGCGCGGTCAAGCAGGCTTTGGCTCAGCTTGGACGTCCGCCGCACGAAGTCGCCGTGATTTCGGGCATCGGCTGCGCCGGCAAGATTTCGCACTACATCAACTCGTATGGCCTGCACACACTCCACGGTCGGGCCCTCAATGTGGCTACCGGCGTGAAGCTGGCCAACCAGAACCTGGAGGTTCTCGTAGCCGGCGGCGACGGCGACGGCTACGGCATTGGCGCGGGCTACTTGGTCAACTCTGGGCGCCGCAACCTGAACATCGCGTATCTCGTCCACAACAACGGCGTCTACGGCCTCACCAAGGGCCAGGCTGCTCCCACCATGCGCCGCGGCCAGAAGACAAAGGCCATGGCTGAGGCCGCTATCCAGGAGAGCGTTAACCCGATCGGTCTGGCAATCGCCTCCGGTTACACCTTCATTGCGCGTGGCTACGCTATGGCGCAGCGGGAACTGGTGAGCCTGATCGTGCAGGCCGTCCAGCATCGCGGAACCGCGCTCATCGACATCCTGCAGCCCTGCCCGATCTACAACGACCTGATGACGATTGACTTTTTCCGCGGCAGAGACATCGGGCACAACCGCACCTACTGGCTGCCGGACGAGGGCTTCGACGGCCGCGTGCACGACCCGAGCAACCAGGACGAAATCGTGGCCAAGCAGCAAGCCGCGATTGCGAAGTCGTTTGAGTGGGGTGACAGGATTCCCACCGGGGTGCTCTATCAGCTCGACGCCCCGACTTACGAGGATGAACTGGCCGGTCGCCTGCCGGACCTCGCAACCAAGAGCCTTTTGGATCTGGCGACGCCAGGGCAGGACATCTCGCGACTTCAGGACGCCTACCGCTAGGCCACTGCCCCTCGCTCGCTCCGCAATAGCCGGTTCGAAGATAGCCGCGGGTAGCTGCCAGACCAACGCGTGCGCGCTTGTGCCTGTGCCAGACTCGCCTGAGCCCCCGTAGCTCAGTGGACCAGAGCGACGGCCTTCTAAGCCGTGGGTCGCAGGTTCGAATCCTGCCGGGGGTGCCCCACGCTCTCGGCACGCCTGGCAATGGCCGTGGCCAACCCATCGAAAATCCACGCGTGGACGGGATACAGGGCGTACCAATAGAGGAGACCGCCCAGTCCTTTCGGACTGAATGACGCTGTCTGATCCATGTGCGTTGACCCGTCAGGTGCCACCGTAAGCCTGAACTGAAGCCAGGCCCGACCCGGAAGCTTCATCTCCGCCCGTAGCCGGATAAGCCGATCGACGTCCAGGTCTTCGACTCGCCAGAAGTCGACGGCATCGCCAATGCGCAGATC
Organism: Chloroflexota bacterium; assembly: GCA_011523785.1. GTDB lineage: Bacteria > Chloroflexota > UBA11872 > UBA11872 > UBA11872 > UBA11872. Next base: position 23,933 of record WTFW01000134.1, read on the forward strand.
ATCTGGATGGCGTCGACCTCGGCGCAGTCCAGGGCCGCCCAGGAGCCGGTCTAGCACGCCGCGAATCCGCCATGTCCAGTTGGCGAAGTACCAACCCCGCGCCGCGCCAATGCCAGCGATCACCCGGAAGACATCGCCCGCCGGAGCCGAGATTCGACGGCTGCGGCGTTCCACGATCAATCCTTGTCTTGATTCCAGCACGACCGGCTTCCCAGGTTCGGGCGTTGGACCGGCGGCGTCGCTCCAGGATGTATCTATGAGCCCCGTGTCGAGGTCTTGAATCACCTGGTTGAGCGCCGAGGCGTAGCTGAGGGGTTTGATGCCGGGGAAGAGCCTGCGCGCGAGATCATCCGTCACGACGACATCGTTGCGAAGCCCTTCCACAAGTGCCCTGCTGATGCCGGACGGAATAGGTGTCATCCAGTGAACCCAATAGGAGGACAACCGTGGAGTCAGAACCTGGACGGGCAGCAGCAATCGCCGTAGACCGCGTGCCTTCGCATAACCGAGAAGCAATCCGCGATAGGTCGTGACATCGGCGCCACCAATCTCGATGATCGCCCCGTTGCTCTCGGAGACATCGAGCGACGCAACCAGGTAGGTCAGAACGTCCTCGATCGCGATCGGCTGAATCCGGGAGTAGATCCACCTGGGGCAGACCATGACCGGAAGACGTTCCACGAGATATCGAATCATCTCGAACGAGATGCTGCCGGAGCCGACAATTACCGCGGCTCGGAACTCTGTGACGGGAACTCCACGTTCGCGAAGTGCCAGTCCCGTCTCGTGTCGCGAGCGTAAGTGATGGGACAAGTCGGCGGCCGATTCTCCGAGGCCTCCCAGGTAGATGATGCGCTGCACGCCAGCCCTCCGTGCCGCCGAGCCGAAGCTGCGGGCTGCCCGGATGTCGAGGTCGCGGAAGCTGGCGACTGTGGACATGCTGTGAATCAGGTAGTACGCGGTCTCCACCCCGCGGAGCGATTCTGATAGGTCTTCAGGACTGAGGACGTCGCCGACCACGATCTCGACCTGACTGGACCACGAGCGAGAAAGCGCGCGCGCACGGCTTCGCACGAGAACGCGGACGCCGTGGCCCTCTTCAATCAGACGAGGAACCAAGCGTCCGCCGATGTAGCCTGTCGCTCCGGTAACCAGGATCACGTCCGGGCCTTCACCCTGTCTTCTTGACCTGAATCAATCCTAGCCCTGGCATCAAGCGGTGCGTGGTGGGATTGCCCACGATGTCACTGAGCCTCTCCGCCGGAGCATAGTGGCGCCCGGCACATATCCCTGAGAGATCTCGCGAGGCCGGACGGCGCACGAGCCGCGAGTGGTCGACGAAATCAGGTCCTGCGTCGGTCTAGGTGATCACCTGGGCTTCGTGCGCACTCTCGTAGTCGGTCAGCACCTCTCGTCCCTGCTCGGTGACAAGGACGAGATCCTCGATGTGGTACCCAGCGACATCCGGGTCCAGGTATGCGGGTTCGATGCAGAGGACCATGCCCGGCCGGAGCACTTCGTCGGTGCTTGGATTGAGCATGGGGTATTCGTGGAGACCCAGGCCGAGCCCATGCCCGAGATGCGCCAGTTGGAACGGTAGGCCGACTCTCCGGTAGGCGGCCTGGCACGCGGAGAACAGTTCGCGGACCTCAAGACCAGGACGAATGGCATCGAGCGTATTGACGTGGGCCTGATACAACCGGCTGTAGATGTCCAGCTGCCGGGGGCTCGGCTTGCCAACGAAGGCCGTTCGGGCCAGGTCCGACCAATAGCCGACGAAGTTGCCCGCGACATCCGTGTGAAGGACGTCGCCAGCTTCGAGGCGCGTCGCTCCAGGGCGCGCGTGCCACTCGAAGGACCGAATTCCGGTGCCAAGGAACATGAAGTTCAAGACGTCGGCCCCGGCCGCGGTCACGCCGGCGGTGATGTCGTCCGCGACCTTCTTTTCAGGTTCGCCGACGGTCGCTCGCTCGAAGGCGCGGCGAATCGCGCGTTCGGTCGAGCGGCCGGCCGCGGCGAGGGCATTGACCTCCTCCGGCGTCTTGATCATTCGGGCGCGGTCCAGCAAGTCGCCGCAGTCGACGAACGTGGCGCCAGCGAGTCGCTTACGCAGTTGGTTGACATAACCACTTGGAAGGGAGTGCATCTCAAGTCCCAGTCGGCCCTTGGCAAGACCCTTCTCCTCGACGACATCCGCCAGGAGATCGATCGGCGAGGTGACGAACTCCGTGTAGGCGCGCATGTCCTCGACTTGACAGTCGTCCCGGCATGCCACGTCCTCACCCTTGCAGACGACGATCGCCGGGTCTCCTTCAGCGGGCCACACCAGCAGTGCCAACCGGTCGGGAATAAGGCGCTGCATGACCATCCGAGCGCCCGAGAGGTAGGAGACGTTCTCCAATGAACTGGCGATTACGCCATCCATTCCCGACTCGGCGAGAAGGGTTTCGAAGCGCTTTAGGTTCATTTGGCGTCGCTCCTCAGCAGGGCCTGGTTAGTGTGGCCCGGCGGCGGTGGCCGCTCTGGGACTAAACGTGGCCATCCTGGGCTTTCTTAGCAGCTGGGTCCGCGCAACTGTCTGCCCGCAGCGTCCATTCGTCGCGAAATACGGCGTAGTACACCAGGTCCACGTGCTCGTCTCGCATTTTCCAATGGCCGCGCAGCACGCCCTCGCGCGTCATGCCCAGCCTCTCCATCACGCGCCAGGACCGCGTGTTGTCCACGTGCGCGCGGGCGTACACCTTGTGCAACCTGAAATGCCGGAATCCCCAGTCCACAACCGCGCGAGCGGCCTCCGTGGCGAGTCCTTGTCCCCACCAGCGCCGGCCTAGGAGGTAGCCCAACTCCGCAGTTTCATGCTCAGGATTCAGTTGCAGACTGAGGCCTCCAATGGCCCGCGGACCAAAAGTGATGGCGAATTCCGCACACCGGGACCAGTCGGTTCGCATTTGGCGAATGACGAAGTCCAGCGCGTCTTGGCGCGTGTACGGATCCGGCAGCGGCCGGAAGCGCGCGACTTCAGGATCCGACGCGTAGGCCCGGACGTCGTCGACATCGCTGAGCTCGAACGGCCGCAACAGCAAGCGTGCCGTTCGCAGTTCAACTGGCTTGTCCTGGTCGCCGTGCATCAGTGCATCTCGGTTCGAAAGGCGAGAGTCAACGCCCCACTCAGCTCACGCCGTCTGCCGCTACGGTCCGTGGCTGAATGGTACGCCGGGATCGGCCGGCCGTACCTGGACATGCGACACTCCCGCCGAAGTCTGCGGGAGGTGTGGCTGCCATGAAGATCGTGTCGGTAGAACAGATTCCGGTGGACGCCGGACACACGGAGCGTCCGGGTCGGCAGATGCGCCGCAAGTGCGCGGACTGGTCGATCATCGAGGTGTGCAAAGTCACGGCCGACAACGGGCTGGTTGGCTGGGGCGAAACGGTCCCGCACTACACCTGGGGCCGGGTGTCCGACGAAGCCGCCGAGCGAGCGATCGGGCGCAACCCGGCCGAACTGATGTGGGACGACGGTTGCGGGGCGGGCTTGCAGCAGGCGCTGTTCGATCTCACCGGCAAGGCGCTTGGCGTACCGTCGTATCGCCTGATCGGTCATAAAGTGCGCGACTGGTGCCCGATCGCCTGGTGGTGCTGGGATATGCCGGCTGACGAGTGGGTGGGTGAGACGCAGGACGCCGTGGCGGCCGGGTACGCCAGCTTCAAGCTGAAGGCGCGGCCCTGGCACGACCTACGGGCGGCAACGCAGGCAATCAGCGATGCGACGCCGGACCACTGCGTGTTCGACCTGGACTTCAACAGCTTGCTGGTGTCGGCAGGGCAGGCGCAGCACGTACTGGCTGACCTGGAGACGTTTCCGAAGGTGCACTTCTTCGAGACACCGATTCCGCAGCACGACGTGGAAGGCAACCGCTCGCTGCGGGCGAAGCTGCGGCGGCCGGTGGCCATGCACTTTGACAACCCGCCGTTCCTGACAGCGGTCAAGGAGGGCGTTTGCGACGGCTGGGTGCTGAACCAGGGGGCGGCGCGCACCGTGCACCAGGCGGCGCTGGCGGATGAGGCGAACATGCCGCTGTGGCTCCAGCTTGTGGGTACCGGGATCACCACGGCATTCACAGCTCACCTGGGCGCGGTGCTGCCGGCGGCTCAATGGCCGGCCATCACGTGCCTGAACACCTACCGGGACGATCTGATTCGAGAGCCGCTGGAGATCCGACGCGGTCACATGCGGGTTCCGGAATCGCCGGGCCTGGGGATCGAGGTGGACGAGGAAGCCCTGGAACGGCTGCGGCGGCCGGACATTTCGCCGCACGAGCTGCCGCGCATGATTCATACCGTGCGCTGGGCGGAGGGATCTTCGGCGGCGTACACGGAGCACGACGACATGGAAGCCGACTTCCTGGCGGGCAGCCGGCCTGGATTCGAGCGGGGCGTATCCCTGACGACCGAAGAGGATGACGGGAGCCCGGCGTTTGACGAGCGGTGGCAGCAGGTGCGGCAGGCCGGAATCCTGACGCGGTACGAGTAGTACGTAACTTTACATAACGCGTACATAATGCGGGGAATGTAGGACTCGGAAACTCGGAGTGCCTTTGGCGGATGCGCGAGGGGCCGGGGTGCGACCGGGCTGCGTCAAATGCACTGCCGCGGGGCACAATCCCGAGCGAGTCGACGGCGGTGACGGTTGGTACGCACCGGGCGAAATCCGCGCCAAGGGATCCGACGAGGTCGCCGCCTGCCGCCGGCGACACTCTTTCCGACCCATACTGCGGCGCCGAGTGGCGATGACGTAACCGCTTGTGCGGAGCACTTGGCGCGGCCAGAGCGCGCTCTGAGTTCCAGGTCAGCGTTGAGCGCCGATCCCGGAAGCTCCAGGGCTGGAAGACGCTCGTCCGGTCAGCGCCGGTGGCGGCCTGACTGGCTGGACCTTGTGTTCATTAATAGAACTAATACACATTAGTTCTATAAGTCTAATCTCATGGCACTCGGGCGGGGTCATGCAGGGCGCGGAGTGTCCGACGGTCCTCACGGGGTTGGTGTGCATGGCTTGTTTCGGCGCTCTCCAGATAGCCGTGGACTCAGCGGGTCGGCGGAACCCCGGTAACGACTGGGTGACCAGGGATCGACCATGGGCCTATGACGCCCGAGCCTCCTGTCCTGCCTTCACGCTCGACATGAACCGTGCGTCGTCTGAGGCTTCCTGAAGGCCGACGAGCCTGAATTCCGAGCGAATTCGCGAAGTGCCGCGGGGTAGCGAGCGGTCGTACAGGTTCGAAAAGTCTCGTGACAGAGTTGACGGGGCGCGCTAGATTCAAAGTTCCCACTGTGTCGTGGGGGTACCGGTAGTGCACAGGTGAATCGGGATTGGAGGCCATGAGCCAGACCTTGCAAGCCGCAACGGCAGACTTTCTGGGCGCCATGCGTGCCAAGTCGCCGAGCACGAGGGCGACCTATGGGACTGGTCTGCGGCGTTTTCTGGCCTGGCGGGGTACGGAGACGCCGCTGGACGAGTTGGACGACAGCGTGCTCGAGCGGTTTTACCTGGAGTTGGTGGATGAGTTCGGACGCGAGCGGCAGGCGACGATCTCGACCTACCTGGCGGCGGTTCGCGCCTTTCTGAGGCATTGCCTGCGCTCCGGTGCGTTAGACGGGGTCGAACTCGAGCGGGCGGTCGAGCGATTACGTGCGGTTCGCGACAAGCCCGGATACCGGACGCCGCGGGTCGAGAACGGGCTGGCGCTGATTGTTGATTATGTCAAGAACGAACTGCCAGGACTGATTGCCGAATCAGCGTCAAGAGACGCCCGGCTCCGGGTTTATCGGGACCGAGCGTTGCTACTCCTGCTGTTTACCACCGGCATGCGGCGGCGCGAGGCGGCTCGATTGGACCGAAGAGACGTGGATGACGGGCAGGCGCAGCAGGCGCTGATTACCGGGAAGGGCGACCGGGAGCGCGTGGTGTTTTTCGACGACGACACGCGTGAAGCGATTCGCGCCTACGTCGAGGCACGGCACGACGCCAGTGCGCCTCTGTTCATTCGGCATCACGGGAAGCCCAAGAATCCTGGTCGTGCGGGCGAGCGGCTGCGGTTATCGCCGCAGTCGATCTGGAAGATCGTGAAGACCTATGCCAAAGCGGTGGGCGTGCCGGCCACGACGCATGACTTCCGGCACCTAAAGGCCACGTCGCTACTCAATCGGGGCGCAAACCTCTCGGAGGTCCAGGACATCCTGGGGCACGCCTCGCCGGACACGACAAAGCGCATCTACGCGCACTATGAAACCGCCAAATTGCGCGAGGCGTTCGATCGATACAGCCCGTCGGTGGAAGAGGCCGCAGCGGCGGCGCGCAAGGGCCGGTCGCTGGCGGGGTCACGGTAAGGCGCAATGGCTACCGAGCATCGGCGTCATGTCAGCGGGCTGACCACGACAGCTCAGGTGGCACCTGAGGCAATCTGGTTGTGCCGGGTGTGCCACCGGACCAACGCGCGGGGGTGGCAGGTGTGCCGGTTGTGCGGCGCGGAGCGCCCGGCGCGTCACGCTTGGATGAAAACGCGAGTGTTTCGTTTGCTGGCGTTTCTGCTGGCAGCCGTCGGCAGCGGGGCGATCGGGGTGGTGGTGCTGAGTGCGTGGGGAGCGGTGGTCAGCGGGCCGTGGGTGCTTCCGGCCATTGCGATCTGGGTGCTTGGATGCCTGGCGGTCCTGGTCGTTGTATCGATGAGGCAGGCGTTGAGCGGCGGTTAGTGGTCAGCGAACAGCTGACTTAGCGAGTTCAGCGCGGCCGCGCGCAGGTTGTCTCCGCTGACGGGATCCCAGGCGGCGTGGTGGCCATACCAACGATGGGCGTCGTCGACTTCGTAGCCGCCGGTGGCCATGGCGCGGCGGGTGGGGGTGTAGCCGACGAGGCCGTTGCTCCAGCCGGCGATCATTAGCTCAGGCGACGTGGTCTGCGTTCGGAGGGCGCGGCCGTCTTCCGAAAAGAACTCGGATGGGATGGCAACCAGAGCAACGTCACCGATCCGCAGGGCCTGGATGTCGACGGAGAGGTCGGGGCCGTCGGATGGCTTCCAGTCAAGGACACGCCGGGCGAAGTCGACCTGGTGCCACTGGATGCGCAGGCGTTGCGCGGTTCCGGTTGTGGACTCGAGGGCGTGCTGACCCTCGGCGAGGATTCGCCGGGCTTCTGCCTGGCTGATTGGTTCGGCGTAGTTGAGGTCGGCTGGCGCGGAGGCACTGCCCGCGCACGTCGTGGAGGACTGGCGCAGCTGCGAACGGAGTTGCAGGACCGTGCGGCCGAGGGCGACGCCGTGATGGCGGGCGTTGGAGACGCTGCGGTAGCCGGCGCCGTCGAAGCGCTGATTGACATCGCCGCCGGCGCCGTTGACGTACAGGCAGGGCGCAGCGGTGACCTCGCTGACGGTGCGGCGCATGTGGCCGGGGTAGTCGGAGGTGCTGACGCATTCGCGTGAGCCGGTGGGGTGGCAGCTGTAGTTGACCAGGGTGACGACGGGATTGCCGTCGGCCCCACGAAACTCAGCCACGACGACCGCCGCGTCGATGTCGTCGATGTGGCCGTCCTCGGGTCCGCCGGGGCGGAAGGCGGCCGAGCGGCGATTGGCGCCGACGTACGACTCGCCGCGGGCCAGCCACAGGTCGGCCGTGACCAGGCGGCCCAGCGCCGCAACAGCCGCGTCAACTGCAGCTTCTTCGACGGAGTTCAGGTAGTCGGGATCTTTCTCACCCATCCCTGGGAGCACGCCGGTTTCGGGACCGCCGTGGGTGTGGGTGCAGGTCCACATCTGGTTCGCACCCGGCACGCCGGTGGCTGCCGTCGCACTGGCGCGGAGGTCGGCCAGGTGCTCGGTGGTGAAGCCGATCAGGTCGAAGCTGAAGAGCAGCAATGTCCGATCGCCGTCGGAGGCGGCGAGGACGCCGACCTCCAGCGGTTCAAGAGAGCCAAGGCTGGCGCCGAAGCGGAAGCCGAAGCCGCTGAGGTCGATGCCGGGCGGTGGGGTGATGTCACGGCGGGCGAATCCGACCCGGAGCTGGCTGGTCATGGCGAGGTCGCCGTTTCAACCCGGTAGGAGTCGAATCGCCCGGCCAGGGCAGCCGGCACGGCGCCGCGAAGGCGGGTTCCGGACTCGCCGAATGACTCGTCCTGGACGTTTCCGTGCTCGTGAAATAGGGCCACGAGGCGGCCGTCGTCGTAGGGGATTTCGACCTCTATGTCGACCGTGCTGACCTTGTGGATATCGGCCAGCCGCTGGAGAAGGTCGTCAATTCCCTCGCCGGTGGTCGCCGAGACGGCCACGGCGTTGGGGTACTCGGCAAGGTCGGGCGCCGGCGCCATGTCGACCTTGTTGAGCGCCGTGACGATTGGTCGGCGGCCGGCGCCAATCTCGCGAAGCGTGTCGTGAACGACCTCGACCTGGCGGTCGAATGCAGGGTTGGCCAGGTCGACGACGTGGACGAGGATGTCGGCCTCGAGCGCCTCCTCAAGGGTGCCCCGAAAGGCCTGGACGAGGCGGGTGGGCAGGCGCTGGATGAAACCGACCGTGTCGGTTACCAGGATCGCGCCGCCACCCCGCAGGTCGACGCTGCGGGTGGTGGGATCCAACGTGGCGAAGAGGCGGTCTTCGGTGAGGACGCCGGCACCTGTGAGGGCGTTGAGGAGGCTGCTCTTGCCAGCGTTGGTGTAGCCGACCAGAGCCGCCGTGAGGAAGCCGGACTCGCGCCGGCGGGCGCGGCCCCTGGCGCGGCGAGCGCGTACAGCGTCCAGCCGCTTGTCCAGCATGGCCATGCGGCCGCGATAGAGGCGGCGGTCGGTTTCGATCTGCGTTTCGCCAGGACCGCGGAAGGGTCCGACGCCACCGCGCTGTCGCGAAAACTGGACCCAGAGTTCGGAAAGCCTGGGTAACAGGTATTCCAACTGGGCGCGTTCGACCTGGAGGTGGCCCTCCACGGTGCGGGCGCGGGCGGCGAAGATGTCGAGGATGACGCCGGTGCGGTCGAGGACCTTGCCCTTGAAGGCGTTCTCCAGGTTGCGTTGCTGTCGGGGCCTGAGGTCGGCGTCGATCACCAGGACGTCGGCATCGTGGGTGCGGGCGAGGGTAATGGCGTCATCAAGCTGGCCGCTGCCCATGAGCGTGGCGGCGACGGGCCGGCGGATGCGGAGGAGGGTTCGTCCGACGACCTGGGCGCCGGCGGTTTCGACGAGTTCGGCGAGTTCGTCGAGGGAGGCATCGGCGGGCCAGTCGCCGAGTTCGGGAAGGCCTTCGAGACCGACCAGGAAGGCGCGTTCGGGGCGTGCATCGAGCAGCCGTCCGGAAACATCCGTATCGGACGGTCCGGTTTGGGAGCGGCCGTTAGAAGCTGACAGTGGCAATGCGCTCCAACGCTTCATCGAGCCGGTCGTCGGGAGTGGTGAGCGAGATGCGGAAGTGGCCTTCGCCGTAGGTCCCGAAGCCGACACCGGGCGTGACGATGACGCCGACCTCGTCGATCAGGCGGGTGGCGAAGTCGACGGAGGACATGCCGCCGGGGGTGGGGCTCCAGAGGTAGAGGCTGGCCTTGGGGACTTCGGGCGCCACGCCCACGTTGCGCAGGGCGCTGACGACGCGGTCGCGGCGGGCCTGGAGGTGGGCGTTGCGGGCGTCGATCCAGTCCTGGTCGACCTCCAGGGCCGCGATGCCGGCGTGCTGGACGGCCTGGAAGATGCCGGAGTCGACGTTGGTCTTGACGCGCCCCAGGGCTTCGACCACCTCGGCGTTGCCGGCCATCCAGCCGATGCGCCAGCCGGTCATGTTGTAGGTCTTGGAGAGGGAGTGGAACTCGACGGCGATGTCGCGGGCTTCGGGGATCTCGAGGATGCTGCGGCAGCGGTAGCCGTCAAAGACAACCTCGGAGTAGGCGGCGTCCTGGGCCAGGACGACGTTGTTGGCGCGGGCGAAGTCGACGGCCTCCTCGAAGAATTCGAAGGGGGCCACGGCAGCGGTGGGGTTGCCGGGGTAGCAGAGCCAGAGCAGGCGGGCGTTGGCCAGGGCGTCGGCCGGCACGTCGTTCAGGTCGGGGATCCAGCCGCGTTCGGAAGTGAGGGGGAGGGAGTGGGACACGCCGCCGGCGAGCATGGTGCCGATGGCGTAGACGGGATAGCCGGGGTCGGTCATCAGGACGGTGTCGCCGGGGTTGACGAGGGCCAGCGGGAGGTGGGCGATGCCCTCCTTGGAACCGATGAGGGGGACGATTTCGGTGGCCGGATCGAGGTCGACCTGGAAGCGGCGGGCGTACCAGGCGGCGATGGCTTCGCGGAGCTCGTCCAGGCCGTAGTACTCGGGATAGCGGTGGTTGACCGGGTCGCGGGCGGCGCGGTCCAGGGCATCGAGGATGGGATCGGGGGTCGGGAGATCCGGGTCGCCGATGCCGAGGCTGATGACGTCGACGCCTTCGGCCCGCCTCGCGTCGCGGAGCTTGTCGAGTTCCGCGAAGAGGTAGGGCGGGAGGTTGGAGATTCGGTCGGCGAACTGGATGCTCACGTCAGAGGGCCTCCGCAGCGTTGCTTGTGGGCCACGCGCCTTCGAAGACGGTGGCTGCCGGTCCACGCAGGATCAGTTCGTGGCCCGGACCGTCCCAAACGACCCGCAGCCTACCGCCCGGCATGTCCAGATCGACGGCGCCGGGATCGATGCGGCCCTCGAGCACGGCAACGGCCACCGAGGCCGAGGCGCCGGTGCCGCAGGCCAGGGTGATGCCGGCGCCGCGTTCCCAGACACGCACCTTGAGGTGTCCAGGTGCGAGGACCTGGACGATTTCGAAGTTGACGCGTTCGGGGAACGCCGGGTCGTGTTCGACGAGGGGGCCGATGCGTTCGAGGGGGAAGTCGTCGACGGAGTCCTGGAAGGAGACGGCGTGGGGGTTGCCCATGGAGACGCCGGTGACGGCGAGTTGCGTGCCGTTCGGGTTGAGGGTGGTGCGGCTGCCGGGGCCGTTGGTGTGCATGGGGACGTTGGGAGGGTGGAAGTCGGGGACGCCCATGCCGACGGCGGCCTGGAAGGCGCCGTTGACGTAGCCGCTGACTTCGATGGGGCGGGGGCCGCCGGCGGTTTCGACGGTGATGGGGCCGGTGGTGAGTTCGCCCTGGTCGAAGAGCCACTTGGCGAAGCAGCGGATGCCGTTGCCGCACATCTGGGCGAGGGAGCCGTCGGAGTTCCAGATTTCCATGTGGTAGGGGTGGGATGCGCCGTCGCGGACGACGAGGAGCTGGTCGAAGCCGACGCCCAGGTGGCGGTCGCCGATGGCGCGGGCGACGGGGCCGAGGTCGGCGGGGAGGTCGCGGCGGCCGTCGAGGAGGACGAAATCGTTGCCGGCGCCGTGCATC
>WTFW01000097.1 GCA_011523785.1 Chloroflexota bacterium
TGCCCCCGCGCCTCCGGCATCACGTCCATCCCGATTTCCTCAACGCCATCGCTGCAATGAAGCACCCCCGCCAACGCCACCAGCTCGCCGTCCTCGATCACGCCGTACCCCTCGTGCGCCTCGCCGTCGTAGCAGTGCCAGAACCGCTTGTAATCCACCTCCGCCAGGTCATCCGCACCCAGGCTCACCACCCGTGGATCCGCCGGATCGTTCCAGGTCGACGCGTCGCCAAAAAAGAAGAACACAGGCCCCCACGCGCTGACGCCGTCCGGCTGCGTCACCCGCGCCAACTCATAGGCTCCGAACGTTGAGAACAGCATGTCTGCATGCATATTCGTCACCACCGGCCGCAGCGCGTCCAGCCATTCGTTCCGCGCGCTCACCAGCGCGCCCCGGTCCAGCCGAATCGCCGCCAGCGGCAACCCGTTGAACCCGGGCGCCTGCCCAATCACGGGAATCGGGTCGGCGCCAAACGCATCCAGCCCCGCACCCAACGTGGCCTCGATCAGGGTCACCACCCCCGGCGGCAGGAACGGTCGCCCGCCATCGTGGATTGTCGCGCTCATTGGCCTCCGGCTCCCTTGGCGCTTCGCGCCACCAGCAACCGCCTCAACTGGCTCGCTGCAGTTGGGCAGGCAGGTAAGGCGCCCACGCGGGGTCCAACCTGCCGTTGAAGAATCGGCCGATCAGGTGCGAATACGGTGAACGAGGGTGCGTCGGCCGCCGCAGCAGGCGCATGTTGGCGCCAAGCGGCGTCCGCCCGGCCTTTCGCAGGTTGCAGGGGCGGCACGCCGTCACCAGGTTGTCCCACCGCCGCCGCCCGCCAAGCCGCCGCGGCTTGACGTGGTCGATGGTCATGTCAGTGCCGCGCGTTCCGCAGTACTGGCAGGTGTGGGCATCGCGTACCAGGACCTCGCGGCGGCTCAGCTTGATCGTGGGTCGCGGCCGCCGCACGTAGTAGCGCAGTCGAATCACACTGGGCCGTGGCACTTCGTGGGCCGGCGTTCGCAGCGGACGCTTATGGTGCGCCAGCGGCTCGGCCTTGCCCTTGGCCAGCAGCACGATCGCGCGGCGCACGCGGCAGACGTTCAGCGGCTCGTAGTTCTGATTCAGCAGCAGAACCGGCGTGTCCACAAGCCCCCAGTGCGTCGCGGCTAGCCGCGGCAATGGTACAGGTCAGCCACCTTTCCGCAGTCGTCGTCCTTCCACCCTTGCCCCGTATCCTTGCCCATGCCATCGGAACATGAAGCGCCGGACTGCTGGTATTTGGTCCGATTCACCAAGACGGGCGCCGCGCGCTTCCTGTCCCAGCACGACGTGCGACGGGCCTGGGAGCGCGTAACCCGTCGCGCCGGGCTGCCCCTGGCCTACAGCCGAGGATTCAGCCCTAAGCCCCGCCTCAGCTTCGGCCCGCCGCTCCCTGTCGGCGCCGAGGGCCGTCGCGAGTACATGACGATGGCCCTTCGCGAACCTCTGGACGCTACGCAAGTTCAAGCGCGTCTGTCTGCCGCCGCCATCCCCGGCATGGCGGTCGTTGAGGTCGCCCGCGCGCCCGGCCGCCGTGTTCGCACTACATGGGCCGACTACGAAATTACCGTCGATCCACCCCCGCCCGACCTAGCCGACCGCGTGGATCGCCTGTTGTCCAGGGACGAAGTGGAAATCGAACGCGCTCGTGACCCGGAAGGCGTCAAGCGCGACATCCGGCCCGGTGTGAAAACTCTTCAATCTCAGAATGGCCGAATCGTTGCACGGCTCCGACTCGCCCAGGACCAGATCGTGACCTCGCGTGACCTCGCCCTCGCCCTGGAAATCGAACCCGCCATAACTGTCCGGACTGACATTGAGCTCGAGCCCGTCGCTTGAGACCGGGGCCCGGATCAGGGCGGTCCTGGTCGCAGCCGACCAGCCCAGCGACGGACGATTACGACGCATCCGTCAGGGTCTTTGGCGCTGGACGGATGGCGATGCCGATCTGGCGCTCAAGCTCTTCGACGGACCCAACGCGCACGAGCGACTGCGAACCGAAGCCGCGCTCTATCGCGATCTCGGTCGTGCCGGTGCCCCGGTGCCTGAATTCGTCGCCAAGGCCGCCGACGCCCGAGCGATCGCGCGGGTCTGGATTCCAGGTCGGACGGTCTTCCAGCGGCTGCTCGCTGCAGATGTCCCGAATGCAGCTGAAGCGCATACCGTGCGCCGCGCCTGGCTGCGGCTGCTGCAAGCGCTGGCTCCGTGGAACGCGCGCATCGCCGAGTGCCGGCGCCATGAAGCCCTGCACAAGCGCCAGATGGAACTCGCAGCGGTGGCGCATGGGGTGGCCCAATTCCTTCCCACGGTTCCGTCAGACGCCATCGACGACCTGCGGCAGACCCTGGCCTCGGACGATCTGGCCCTCGTACCCCTCGACGCCTCGCCGTCGAACATCGTCGTTGACGGGGACCGGGCTACGTTCATTGACCTGGAGATTCTGGGCCTGGATTTCGCCGACTGGACTTACGCCAAATATGTAACCGCCGTGGCAGAGACAGGCGCCGTGCTGAGCCTTGCCGACCACCAAACGGACGAGTCGGCGTCGGATGGCCTGGATGCAGCACTCACGCTCCTGGCCCTAGCCCGCGCGGCTGGTCTGTGGGGTGAGTCCCGAAACCTCCCCACGGACCTGGCGAACCACATCCCTGGCCGATCGCGCGCGGCACGACGGATTCGCGCGGGGCTTCGTCTAGAATCAAGTGTCACGTCCGATTGCGGATAGCGGAAACGAGCAAGCCATGGCTGCTAGCAACGACTCCGGGACCAACCAGACCTTCCAGCCGCGGGGACGCGATCTGGTGATCGGCGGCATTCCGTGGATCGCCCGCATGTCGGACAAAGCCCGCGCCAAGGCGGACGGCACCATCGACGACTATATCTACCCGTGCCCCATCGACCGGCGCGTTCTGGGTGAACTGGGGATGAGCGCCGACGAGTTCATGGAAATCTCGGTCTCGTCGGACACGGACGCCGAGCTCGTTCGCCAGGTACGCGAACGCAGGGCGGCTCACGAACCGGCGGCTGGTGCCTGAACCCCGCGACGATGTCGTCACCCATCTGAATAGAGTTCTCGAGGTCCAGGCCTTTCCGGACTACGGTCCGATGGGCCTGCAAGTCCACGGGCGCCCCGTGGTCAGCACCGTGGTCACGGCCGTGTCCGCCAGCCGAGCCCTCTTTGAAGCCGCGGCTGAAAGGGACGCGGGTTTCGTCGTCGTGCATCACGGCCTGTTTTGGAACAGCGACTCACGCGTTGTCGACCCGATGCTGCGTGAACGCTTGCGTGTCCTTTTCGATTACGACATCAGCCTTGCGGCCTACCACCTGGCTCTGGATGGTCATCCCACGCTCGGCAACAACGCACGCATCATTCAGTCGCTGGGCTTTCAGAAGGAGCGCGTTGGATTCGCATGCGCAGGCGAGCGGCCGGTCGGCTGGTTCGGCTCGGTATCTGACCCGGTGCCGGCTGAGGAGCTTGCTCAGCGAGCGAGGGACGCCATCGGTCCTCTACACGCGTTCTATGCCAACGGCCCCGCCGATATCCGGCGAATTGCCGTCTGTAGCGGCGGCGGCCCCAAGTACTTTCAAGAAGCCGCGGCCAAGGGCTGCGAGGCGTTCATCACCGGCGACTTGTTTGAACCGGTCGAAATGTGGAGCCGCGAGCTTGGTGTCCACTTCCTGGCCGCTGGCCACTACGCGACAGAGGTTTTTGGCGTCCAGGCCCTGGCCAAACTGATCAGCGCGGAACTCGACTGCGAGGCCGAATTCTTGGACCTTCCAACGAACGCCTGAGCCCTAGCGTCTCGTGGCGCTGCCCGCTCCGATAACAGCCACGGCCTGATTCGCCGCCGGGATCGCGAGCACCTGTGTGAGCAGGCTTGCCGCTCCCAATACCAGCAGTGACGCAACCAGCGCCATGAGTGACGCACTCGTTGATTCACCGGAGACCGCTGTGCGGCCGAGCTCAATTGCCGCCGAGACGGCAGCCAGACACGAGGCAAGCCAGGCACCGCGCACCGCGACATAAACGAAAGTCAGCGGTGCCATGGCCAGTACATTGACGCCGTGGCTCCGCAGTCGCGGATAGCGCAGGGTGCCAACGGCGCCATCCTGGCAATTGGCGGCGGCGTGCAGAGCGCTGCCAGGGCCAGCCTTGACCACCAGCGCCTCGAACGCCCGCAATCGTCCCGGCAAACGCCAAAAGGCCTCAAAGTCCACCGCGAGGTTAGTCATGGTCCAGCCAAAGAAGTAGCCGATGAGCACAATGGCCAACAAGTAGATCACCGGCAAACTGGCGCCCCAGCTTCCTGGATCCTCCGGGTCGAGAAAACCAGCCGCAACGGCCCCAAGTGCATAGAGGGGCCCCATCCCAACCGTGGTAAAGATGATGATGATGACCAGCGCCTCGACGAGATCATGCCGGAAAGTACGCATTCCACCGCCACCTGGCCGGGTTTGCCGGCGACTACGCGAACACTCTACCCGTGCGGCGCGGGCGGGCAGGCCGGATGAATCGCCCTAGGACCCTGAGCGCGACCGGGCGCGCATGCCCTCCAGCATCTCCGAGAGGCGCACGTCCAGCAGGTCCATCGACCGGGCAACGTAGCCGTCGCCGTCACGCTCGGCGATCACAATTGCCGCCGCGCCCACCTCCGGCTCAATGCCTGATTCGAGCTGGCTGAGGTCAATGGTCACCTCGTTGCCCAGCATGGTGAACATCTCGATGACGCCGTCGCGCACGGCCGTGACCTCGCCTACGGCAATCACCATGCCGCCGGGCTGTGCGACTTGCCGCTCTGGCGCGACGCGCTCGAATCGGCGCATGAAAGGAGAGTCGCCACGATAGAACTCACGCGGAAACACCTCAATCCGCGGCACGACAATCACGCGCCGGGAGCCCCACCAATCGTGGAAGCGACCACGACCGTCCTTGCTCCGCTCGTACCGATCGCCAGAGCGCTGTCGCTCGGAGCGCGAATAGCGGTCGTTATCCCACTCGTCGTGACCCGGCCCGGACACTCGCGAATCGGCCTTGGTCTTGGACCGCTCGTTCTCCATGTGCGCAACTACTCGTTCGGAGGAGTCGGCCGATCCGCCGCGAGCCAGCGCCAGACCAAGCGCTGCCCCGCCGACGGCCAGCGAGATCACCGCCAATACGATTACCGACGTCAAACGAGCCGAAAACTTCCACCGCATGAGGACACCCATCAAGCAAGCCGCCACACCACTATCGTCTCACCATCGAGCCGGGTGAATCGTGAAGCGCCTCACGTTTCAGTCCGGAGACACTCGGAGCCGACCGTCGGTGTTGCTACCATCGTCGGCGTCGCTCGCGGGCTCCGGCTCCGCGAACGCGCGAGCCTCCGTAGCTCAATTGGAAGAGCAGCTGACTCTTAATCAGTTGGTTGTAGGTTCGAGTCCTACCGGGGGTACCTACTTCCGCTTTTCCGCCAATCCTCGCGTTGTAGCGCCCTCCCGGCTCGGTCGCGCCCAGTGCCAAAAGAGGAATGCGTGGGACGTACCAGACGCCGCTCACTCAGTTTCGTTCACTGTTCCGAACCTGACTGGCAGCCGCTCCGGGTATTCTTACCTTGTCACCGAGGTAAGGAGATCTTGTATGGACGTTTCGGCTCGGGTCACCTCAAAGGGCCAGATCACCATTCCTCGTGCAGTGCGAAAGGCACTGGCGATCGAAGCGGGCGACGAGATTCACTTCAGGGTCGACGGCCAGCGCGCCACGATTGCGCGCAGCCCTGACCTGCTTCAACTCGCCGGCTCGGTGAGCGTGCCGGCGCCCAGGCGTGGTACTCCCTGGAACGTCGTCCTGCGCGAAACACGACGGATCCGCGCAGCCAGAAACCAATGACAGCCTTCGTCGACACCAACGTGCTGATTCGGCACCTTACGGGCGACCCTCCCGCTCAGGCCCGTATGGCGACTCGCTATCTCGATCAAGCCAGCCAGTTGTTGCTGCCGGATCTCATCTTTGCCGAAGTCGCATACGTCTTGGAGTCCTACTACGAAGTCGCGCGTCTCCAGATCGCCGAGATACTGCGATCCCTACTCGCCTTCCGCGCACTTCGCGTGGTCGACGACGTACTCCTTCAGCGCGCGGTCGAGCTGTACGAAGCGTATGGCCTGGACTTCGCCGATGCCTATCTCGTGGCGAGCGCTGAGCGAACCGGCGTTGGGGTCGTGGCTTCCTTTGATCGCGGAATCGATCGCGTCGGAACAGTGGCACGCGAGGAACCCACATGAGATGCGCCTTGCACGGCACCGCGGTGCTAGCCCAGCAGTAGGGAACCTCATCCAATGACGATCGTCGAGGAACCGACCGATGGCCGCGGGGTTTGGGCCGGCCGCACAGACGAGCGCGAGGCGAACCTAGCCAACTGGAATGACCGCGTGGCGGCGCACCTTGCATCGCCTGGCTATGACGTCGAAGGGTTTATCGCGGATTCCAGCCGGGTTGGTAAGGCCGTCGGGCTGGATCTCGAGGAAATCGGCGACGTCCGCGGCCAGTCTCTTCTACACCTGCAATGCCACATCGGCCTGGACACGCTCTCCTGGGCCCGGCTTGGCGCCCAGGTAACCGGTCTCGACTTCTCGGCGCCGGCAATTGACGCAGCACGCGAAATCAGCCGCCGCACGCAAACATCCGCGGAATTCGTGCTGGCTGATGTATATGAATCGCCAGAGGTTCTCCGGCGGACCTACGACATCGTTTACGCCAGCGAAGGCGTGCTGTGCTGGCTGCCGGATGTCGACGCCTGGGCGCGCGTCCTGCGTCGTCTCACTCGACCGGGCGGAACGGCATACATCCGGGATGGGCACCCGATCTTTCATACGCTCGATCACGATCGCGCCGACGGCCGGCTCGAACTCGTCGGTTCGTACTTTGAAGGCCCGGCACACCGATACGACGAGCCTGGAACGTACGTCGATAGCGATGTACAAATCGAGCACACCGTGAACTACGAGTGGGATCACGGCCTCGGCGAGATCGTGAACGCCTTCATCCAGGCGGGCTTCCGGATCGAGTCTCTGCGGGAGTATGGCGTGTCGGCCTATCAGGCCTTGCCGGGCATGGTCAGGGGGCAGGACGGCTGGTGGCGCTTGCCACCTGAATCTGGCCAGGTCCCGTCCATGTTCTCGCTCCGGGCAACGCTGCCCGACTAGAAGGGCTCGACGCCGGTCACCCGCCGGCCCGTCGACACGACCACCGCGCTGCCAGGTTGAAGCAGGGCCCGTTGGTCCACGACCGAACGCAAGAGCGGCGCCTCGTTAGACTGGCAACGCGATGGCTATTCACGCGTCGGTTCGGCGGTCGTCCCGGCTGTGCCGGGCGCGACATTCGGGCTGCCGCAAGGTGTGACTGCGATGGCGCAAGATTTCACGATGTTTGTGGGAACGGTCGGCGGCGGCTTGAACGTGAGTGCCGATGGCGGTGCCAGCTGGAATCAGGTTCGAAGTCCGGTGCCGACCGAGAGCAACGTCCGAGCTGTCACGGTCTATCCCAACAACCCCAACCGTGTAATAGCCGGCACCGATGTCGGCGTCTTCCGGAGCGAAGACCAGGGTGAGACCTGGGAACAGCTCGACACGCCAATTGACGGCATCCACATCTGGACCATCACGGTCGATCCGGTCGATCCGAGCATTCTCTTTGCCGGAACACGCCCCGGCGTATTCCGGTCCAAAGACGACGGTGAGACCTGGGAAGAGCTGCCGGTCAACGTCAACCTGAACGGCCCGATCGTCCCGCCCCGCACGACCACAGTGCTCGTCGACCCGCGTGACCATCAGACCGTCTGGGCGGGGGTCGAAGTGGCTGGTCTCTATCGAAGCAAAGACGGCGGCGACTCCTGGACAGCGCTCGCCAACGTCGGTCCGCAGCTGATGTACGACGACATTCATGGACTAGCCATCCGACCCGGCGATCCCACGCTGGTCTACTCCACCAGCCCCTTCGGCCTGGCCATCAGCACGGATGAAGGCGATAGCTGGGACCACCACAAGTTCCCCAGCTTTGATCCCGGCGGCTCGTCCTACTGCCGCAATATCCTGGTTCGCCCGGACAATCCCGACGTCATGTTCGTGGGCAACGGCAACGGCATTCCCGGCGTCACCGGCGCAATCCGCCGCACCGTCGATGGCGGCGCGACCTGGGACACGCCCGAGCTGCCCGTAACACCGAATTCCGTCGTCTACTGCTTTAGCGCGCACGTGGATGTGCCGGACTGCGTCGCGGCGGCCAGCATTTACGGCTACATCTACTTGAGCAATGACGGCGGCGCGACCTGGAGCAAGCTGGAACGGGAATTCGGCGAGATCCGGACGGTGGCAATCAGTCCCAACTAGGGGCCGGACGGGTCCCGACGGGTCCGGTTCTCGGACGGCCGATTCAGCTTTTCGCGGGCGTCGGCCGACCGCGCGTGCCGCGCTTTCTTATGTATACAGTCCGATCAGCCCACGTCGCGTGGCCCTGTTCGCCACGCGGTTGAAAAGCCAGATCCCACCCAGCACCCCGCCAACCGCGCTGGCGGCCAGCACTCCCAACTCGACTTCGAGGGGCACGATCGTTGGCCGAGCATTCTCTTTGCCGGAACACGCCCCGGCGTATTCCGGTCCAAAGACGACGGTGAGACCTGGGAAGAGCTGCCGGTCAACGTCAACCTGAACGGCCCGATCGTCCCGCCCCGCACGACCACAGTGCTCGTCGACCCGCGTGACCATCAGACCGTCTGGGCGGGGGTCGAAGTGGCTGGTCTCTATCGAAGCAAAGACGGCGGCGACTCCTGGACAGCGCTCGCCAACGTCGGTCCGCAGCTGATGTACGACGACATTCATGGACTAGCCATCCGACCCGGCGATCCCACGCTGGTCTACTCCACCAGCCCCTTCGGCCTGGCCATCAGCACGGATGAAGGCGATAGCTGGGACCACCACAAGTTCCCCAGCTTTGATCCCGGCGGCTCGTCCTACTGCCGCAATATCCTGGTTCGCCCGGACAATCCCGACGTCATGTTCGTGGGCAACGGCAACGGCATTCCCGGCGTCACCGGCGCAATCCGCCGCACCGTCGATGGCGGCGCGACCTGGGACACGCCCGAGCTGCCCGTAACACCGAATTCCGTCGTCTACTGCTTTAGCGCGCACGTGGATGTGCCGGACTGCGTCGCGGCGGCCAGCATTTACGGCTACATCTACTTGAGCAATGACGGCGGCGCGACCTGGAGCAAGCTGGAACGGGAATTCGGCGAGATCCGGACGGTGGCAATCAGTCCCAACTAGGGGCCGGACGGGTCCCGACGGGTCCGGTTCTCGGACGGCCGATTCAGCTTTTCGCGGGCGTCGGCCGACCGCGCGTGCCGCGCTTTCTTATGTATACAGTCCGATCAGCCCACGTCGCGTGGCCCTGTTCGCCACGCGGTTGAAAAGCCAGATCCCACCCAGCACCCCGCCAACCGCGCTGGCGGCCAGCACTCCCAACTCGACTTCGAGGGGCACGATCGTTGGCGTTCCCAGCAAGGTGTGCCGCATGGCGTCGATCACGTAGGTATAGGGCAGCGCCAGGCTTACCCAGCGAACTTCCCACGGCAGCATCGCCACGGGAAACGTGGATCCCGCCATGGTGAATATCAGGACGACGAAGATTGAGGCCAGGGCAGGCTGCCGTTGGGCAAGCCCCACCCCCGCAAAGGCGATTCCAAGTCCCCAGAACGCGATCAGGGCCAGAGCGAACACGGGAATGACCAGCGGATTGAACGCAGCGGGCGCCGCGCCCGGCAAGAAGAGCAACGCTACCGCCAGCACGCCCAGCATGGCGGTCCACTGGGCAGTCTCCCAGCCCGTCACGCCCACGATCGGGATCCAGCGCGGACACGGCGTGGCCCAGATGTGTGGAAGCACGCCGGCCTCGCTTGCCCAGCGAAGGTAGCCCTGGCCGCTGTAGAGCCCCTGCTGCGCAATTTGCAAGGCCAGCCATCCCAGCGCCACGTAGCCGATGAAGTTCGACCCGCCTCCACTGGCTTCAAACCCCTCGCTTCCGAACGCGCGCTCGGCCAGCAGCCGGGTCGTCAACAGCAGGGCAAGCGCCAGCAGCGTCGAGACGTAGAACAGCTTCTGCCGCCCGAACTCCCGCCACTCGCGGACGAACGAGGCCCAGGCGGCCAGGGCCAGCGCGCGTCGTGTGCCTGCGAAGGGTTTCATATCGCGTCAAGAACGCCATGACGTCTGGCGGACCGCTCGAGCGCCCCGAAGACCCAAATCGAAATCGCCCCGTAGGCAAACGCCATAAGGAGCAGCACACCGGCTGACAGCACGGCCTCGCCTGCGTCGGCGAACACCAGCGCGGCGCGCAATCCGCGCAGTATCCAGGTAAGCGGAACGAACTGGGCCACGACCTGGGCCCACTCGGGAAGGACGCCAACGGGATGGGCAACGCCGGCAAAGATCCCCGAAGCGATGACCGCGAGGTTGGACAAGGCCGCCGCCGCGCGATAGCGCACAACCAGCCCCGCGAACGCTACGCCAACGGCGAGGTTGGCGGCGTACGACGCTCCGAGCACCAGCAGGAGGGCGCCGGCTTCCAACGTCAGCGTGAATCGAAACACCGCCCAACTCGCGGCGAACATCGTGAGCGACTGCACCGCGATCCCGATTGAGCTGCCCATCGCGCGCCCCACGATCAGCAGGGGTTTGGCAAGTCGCCCGGTCCAGATCGCGCTCAAGGTGCCTTGCTCTCGTTCACGCTGCAGCGCAATCGAGAGCAGGGTCAGGGTGGCTCCGGCCCAGGTCATGCCAATCACGCCGATCGTTACAAAAGCCAGGTAGTTCTCCGTCCCCGCCACCGACGCAAACCGTGCCGCCTGCTCGTGATTCGGGCCGGCCAGCGCACGCGCCCCCAGGATCCCCGGCAGCACCAGCGCGAACGCCGAGATCACGAGCGTGGTGACAAAGGCCCATTCGCGGCGGTGCACCTTCCAACCCATCACGGCCAGCGAGGCCACGGCCTGCCCGCCGCGCGCCAAACGCATCCCAGGAGCGTCAAATTGATTCAAGCGACCCTCCCAGGCGGCTTCCGGTCAGTTTGATGAAGGCGTCCTCCAGCGTGGCTTCCCGCAGGCGCGATTCAATCACGGTCACACCTGCCGCCTTGAGGCTGGCTGCAATCCGTTCGGCGGATTGCCAGCCGCCGGGCGCGCTCGCCGCAACTGCGATACCGCCGTCGTCCTGAACATCGCCCCACCAAAGGGCGTCGGCACCGAGAATCTGCCGAGCAGCCGCGGCGTCACCGTGTAGCTGCAACTCCAGCCGCGGCTCGACCCCGGCACTTGCGATCAGGGCGGCCGGCCGGTCTTCGGCCACAAGCCGTCCGTGATCGATGATTCCTACACGATCACAGACCTCGTCGGCTTCGTGCATGTTGTGGGTCGTCAGCAGCACCGCTTTGCCGGCTCCCTGCAGCGTCCGTATCAACTCACGGGTCGCCCGCGCGGCGGCCGGATCGAGCGCCGCGGTGGGTTCGTCCAGCAGTAGCACCGGTGGGTCGTGCAGCAACGTCCGCGCCAGGTTCAGCCGTTGCTTCATGCCGGTGCTGTACGTTTCCGCCAGGTCGTCGGCTCGCTCCGCGAGCCCTAGCTGCTCGAGCAGAGCGGCCGATCGCTCCTGGATCGCGTGGCCCGGCATGAACTGAAGGCGACCGAAAATCTCCAGGTTTTCCCGGCCTGTCAGCCGCCAATAGACCCCGCGCTCCCCGGCGAACATGACACCAATGCGCGCCCGCACCGCACCGCCGTCTCGCAGGGTGTCATGTCCGCAGATTCTGGCCGTGCCAGCCGTTGGCTCAAGCAGGGTTGCAAGCATGCGAGCCATAGTCGTCTTACCCGCGCCATTTGGCCCCAACAGGCCGTACACCTCGCCGGCGCCGACTCCCAGTGTCACGTCGTCAACAGCTATGACCGAGTCTGGCGCCGGGACGGATCGACGCGTCAGAACGTCCCAAGGCCGGCGCGAAGGCCGCCGGCGCTCGAACCGCTTCGTTAGCCGCTCGACTTCAATCAACATCGCCGCGTTTTCCATGAGGCTTCAAGACGCGCTCGACTCGGACGCAGTCTGTCAGGTGAGGCACGCGCGCTGTTCGTACTGTGCCACGCACCGATCCCCGGTCTTGGGCGAACTACCCGTTCCGACGACCACCCGGCAGCCTTCACTTCTCCTAGTTGAACGAATTGCGGCGCTCTGTTCCAATGCAGGTGATCGGCGGCTCCGGCGCCTTCGTCGGGTCAGCGCGAAGGGATCGCGAGTGAGGGACCGCGAAGAAGTACGCGCCCTGCTGAGCGGCCCCGTCAATCCGCTGCCGACGAAGTTTCACAGCGACGGGACCATCAACTTCGACGGCATGCACGCCGTCATTGACTGTTCCCTGGAGGCTGGTTGCCAGGTCATCATGCTGACCTGGGGCGAGACGCTCGTCTCACTGCTAAGCGACGCCGAACTGGCCGAGGTTCACCGCTCCGTCATCGAACACGTCGGCGACCGGGCCCTGACGATCGCCTGTGACAACATGTGGGGTCTGCACCAGACGCTGGAATTCGGCGACCGGGTGCGCGACCTGGGCTTCGATCTCTACATGGTCCGGCCAGCCGACTGGGCCCGCGGAACACCCCAATCCCTGGCGGATTTCTACCGCGCCGTGGCCGAACGAACCCCCGTGATGCTGGTTGGCGACGTTCCGATTGAAACCTGCGAACTCATCGAGGACGAACCGGGAATCCTGGCGTTCAAGGAGGACAGGCAACTCGACTATGCGCACGAAGTGCTGATGCGCTGGGGCGACCGCTGGCCGATGGTTGGGGGAGGCGGCATGAAGCGCCACCTCCTGCTCTGGCCGCATGGATGCCGCGCCTGGCTGGAGCCCTTCGTGCGCTGTTACCCGGAGCCGGCCATGCGGTATTGGCGAGCGCTGCAGCGCGACGATACCGACACAGCCTGGGCGATCATCATGCGCATCGAAACTCCGGTACGAGCGGCGGGTCACCGCTTCTCCGCCGGATACAACGGCTTCGCCCAGGCCATGATTGAGGTCTACGGCATTGCTCCCCGCTGGCGCCGCTCGCCAGCCCCGAACGCGACCGAAGCGGAAATGGAGGATGTACGCGGCGTGCTGCGTCGACTCGGCATTTGGCCATGACACGCAGCGCCAATCTCCGATGACCCAACCGGCGGCCGACTTCTTCGGCGACCGCGGCTTCAGCCAGCCCCCGGTTTACCTCACCGAACTTGACCGCTGCACCCCGGCTGGCGCGCTGTCCTCGGATCCACGCCGCCATACCTGGCGCACCCTCCCTTACCGCACGAGTGGCTTCAATGGCGTGATGCTCCTGGCCGGTCCCGAGACCGCCGCACCGGAAGTCACCCTTCACTTGAACGCCACCGGCTGGCATGCCGTCTCCATCGGGGTCTACCCCTTCTGGTCCGAGCCCGAAGGCCGGCAGCTCGAGCTGCAACTCAAGCTCAGCCGGCCTGGTCCACATACCGTCCTGTCCCACCCGCGCGTTCCCTTTGCGAGCCATTCCGAATGGCTTCACGAGATGTTCTGGGACGTAGCTGACCTCACCGGCCGGGACCTGGTCATCGGGCAGCCAACCGCGCGCTCATCCCCCGGCGACGGCCCCGGCTCGTTCCTTGGCCAGCCTGCACGAATCGCTTATGTCAAGTTAGTGCCGTTGACGCCGGCCGAGGTGTGCGCGCTGACGACCGACCGCGCCGGCACCGCGACCCGACGCCTCTTCGCCCACCAGGACGCCCACGGACCGCACTCCGCCTGGCGGCTGACCAGCGCGGCCGAAATCCAGCGCGAAGTCGAGCCATACGGACACACCGACTTCTCCCGCCTGTATTGGGAATGCGGCTCCGGCGACCTGATGAACTATTTCACACAGATCGGCCGCATCCCCGCCTACGACGTCCTGGAGGACTTCGCGCGGCAGGCCGACCGCTTCAATGCCGAGAGTTGGCGGATCCTGCGCGACCGCGGAATAGACCCGCTGCGCGTGGCTGCCGACCACGCACGAGACGTGGGCATTGAGTTTCACGCCAGCTATCGCGTCGCCGGCTTCCACTACCCACCGCCGTTGGACCACTTCAACCATGGCGACGCCGTCTATGACCGGCGGCCGGAGTGGCGCGGTGTCGACCGCGAGGGTCGCCGCACGCCCCGCTTTGCCTACACCTATCCCGAAGTCCGCGCCTATGTCGTTTCGCTCTTGCGCGAGGTCGTGCAGTACCCCGTGGACGGCGTCTGCATGCTCTACAACCGGCGCCTCCCCGTGGTGGAATACGAACCAGAACTGGTTGAGGGATTCCGTACCGAGCACGGCGTCGATCCACGAACGCTCGACTCGCTCGACTCCGCCTGGCTCCGCTACCGATCGGGCGTGCTCACCCAGTTTCACCGCGAATTGCGAATCGCGATGGATGAGGAGACGCAACGACAGGGCCGCAGCCGTCGCCTGCAGATTTCGGCCGTCGTCGCGGGCAGCGAATCTGAGAACCTGAAGTTCGGGGTCGACCCCAGGGCATGGGTGGACGAGGGCCTCGTCGACACCCTGATTCCGTACTCATCGGCGCCGAATTTCAACAGCAGCGTCGACGCCTGGGCCGACCCGCGGGCAATTGACTACTTCCTGAATGTCGCGCGCGGCAGCAACACGATCGTTGCGCCGAACATGATGCCGCGCCAGGTTTCGCCTGAGCATTTGCGCCTACGCGCCTCCGGTCTCTATCGAGCCGGCGTCCAGCACCTATTCTTCTGGGACTGCGCCGGTGGCTCCGGGCGAGCAAACTACGCCGACATGTGGAGCGCCTTGCGCCGCCTCGGACACAAGGACGAGATCGAAGGCTGGCGAGCCGCCGGCGAGCCTGACCTTGCTTTGCCGCGCCACGAAATGCGCTCGCTCGGCGACTGGAATCTCGACTACCAAACGCCGGGCTAGAAGAGCCGACCGGCTCTCGGCCCGCTTCAGGCCACGCGGTACTTCAGCGGCTGGCCAGCCTCCATCCGCTCGATGTTCCCGCGAACGACCTCCGTCGTGCCCCGCAAGAAGATGTCGCAGGCCGATGCCCCATGCGGCGTGGCGAACACCTCGCGTTCAAACACCGGATCGGCGGGATCCACGGGTTCCTCCCAGAACACGTCCAACCCCGCGGCCCGCAGACGGCCGCTGTCGAGCGCGTTGATCAGGGGCTGCCGCTCGACCACGGGGCCCCGCGACACATTGACCAGAACCGATCCGTGCGGCATGGCGTCAAGCACGGACTGATTGACCAGCCCTTGTGTCTCGTCGGTGAGCGGCACCGACAGCACGACAAACCCGCAATCACGCACCGCATCGGTCAGTCGGTCGGCGGTGAATAGCTCGGCCAGTCCCAACTCGTCAGCCAAGTTTGGATCCGGTGTTCGCTTGACGCCGATCAGTGTTGCTCCGAACGGCTTCAGCAAGCGGGCAATTTCACTGCCGACGCCACCAACGCCGACAATGCAGACTCGCGCCCCAAAGAGCGACGCGCCAAATGGAACGGCGATCGAGCGGGCCGCCAGCGTACGAAAGTGGGTTGGCAGTTGGCGTCCGGCCGCTATCAGGTGCATCAGCGCAAACTCGGCCACGGCCTTGCCAATCCCCGAGGGGCCAGCCGGCGCGTTCGCCACGGGAACACCCCGGGTACGCGCGGCTTCAAGGTCAACGTGATCGACCCCGATTCCGAATTGCTGAATCAGGCGCAGTCTCGAAGCCGACGTAATGGTGGCGGCGTCGATGGGGGTACGTGCCGGGATAATCACCTCGGCGTTCGGCGCCTCCCGGGCGAGCGCGTCAGGTTCGGTCGGAATGATTTCGTGCTCGGGCAGCGCCTCTCGCAGCACATCCGTGATCGCCGCCAGGTCCGGGCTGCACATCAGTACCCGCATTGGATGTCCCTTTCTTAGGATGCGCCGCCGTCAGCCCTACTTCGCCGTACAGGCCCCCAGCGCCTCGTCCACAATCTCAAGCGTTCGGTCCACGTCGTCCTCGCTGTGCGCAATCGAGATATAGAACTTCTCGTTCGGCACGATCAAGATCCCCCGCTTGACGCATTCGATGGCGAACTGTGTGCCCATCTCGCGGTCGTTGTCCAGCAGGTCGACCCACTGTGTGGGATTGGAGTTTTCCATGAAGCGCACGCCGAACACCATGTCCTCGCCAAGCGCCTGCACGGGAATTC
This sequence comes from Chloroflexota bacterium, assembly GCA_011523785.1. Taxonomy (GTDB): domain Bacteria; phylum Chloroflexota; class UBA11872; order UBA11872; family UBA11872; genus UBA11872. Next base: position 16,291 of record WTFW01000097.1, read on the forward strand.
CGTGGCGACGGCCGGCTTCTTCGATCCCCGCACGTAAACGCCCGCCGATGCGGTGCAGCTGGTCGTAGACGCCTGGCTCGCGCAGGATGTCCATCGCGGCCAGCGCGGCCGTCGCAGCCACCGGGTTGCCGTTAAACGTTCCGCTGGCCCAGGCAATCGTGTTCGGCGCCCGGCCCACGTTGCCGTAGAGATCCATGATGTCGCGGCGTCCGGCGATAACGGCCAGCGGAAACCCGCCGGCCATCGCCTTGCCGTAGCAGGCCATGTCCGGGACCACCCCGTAAGCCTCCTGCGCGCCTCCCCACGCAAGCCGGAAACCGGTGACGATCTCGTCATAGATCATGATGATCCCGTGTCGGTCGCACGCCTCGCGAACGGCTTCCAGGAAACCCGGCACTGGCCGCAGCACGCGCTGCAGCGGCTCAATGATGATCCCCGCCAGTTCGTCCGCGTACTCCTCGATCACTTGCAGGGCGAACTCGGTGTCGTTATACGGCGCGACCAGGATCTCGTCGGCCAGCACGCCCGGTACCCCCAGCGAGTCGGGCTCGGCGTGCGGATAGTCGCTGGCTTCACCCGGCACCGTGCCGAACATCGCGAAGTCGCCGGTCCCATGCCAGCCGCCTTCGAACTTCAGAATCTTGGGCCGGCCCGTGAATGCCCGCGCCGCGCGAAGTGACAGGAATGTTGCGTCCGATCCAGTCGTCACATACCGAACCTGCTCGGCACACGGAACCGCCTCGATTACTTGCTCCGCCAGCCGGATCGCCGGTTCGTTAAGGAAATAAAACGTCGTGCCTTGCCGAATCTGGTGCTCGACGGCTTCCAGGATGCGCGGATGGCAATGACCGACCAGCATTGGGCCGGAGCCCATCAGGTAGTCGATGTACTCACGGCCGTCAACGCTGATCAGGTGGCTCCCTCGGCCCTCGCGAATGACCACGTCCTCCGAACGCGGGAGCATGAGGAATCCAAGAGCCCCGCCGCTCATCACGTTTCCGGCAAGTTCGAGGAGCTCGCCATTCGAGGCCGACGTCTGGCCCGGTTGTGTCGAAGCTTCCACCGCTTACCTAGCCTTCAGGAAGTCGCCGCAACAGCCCGCGGCGCTGGGTCGCGCATACTACACGCGGCATCGATTCGGTCGGCTGCCAGACCCAAGGCGCGGAGAATTCGATATGGCGGAGATCGGGTTGTGAGCGGCGGCGTTCCCGAGTCATCCCGCCTTCGGATTGCGCTTGTAGGCGCGGGCGGCTTCGGCACCTATACCTGCGAGCTGATCGATCGCCAGCCCGAGATCGAGCTGGTCGGTGTGGCCGACACCGACGGCGGCAAGGCTCGGCGCCTCGGAGTCGATCGCGGCGTGCCGTACTGGACGGACCACCGGGCGCTGCTCGACGAGAGCGACTGCGACGCCGTGGCCATCGTGACCACGCACTCCACGCATCGCGATATCGCGGTGGACGCCGCGGCGGCGGGTCGGCACATCTTCTGCGAAAAGACCATGGCCATTACTGTGGCCGACTGCCACGACATGGTGGAATCCGCAAACACGCACGGCGTCAAGCTCATGGTTGGCCACAAGCGCCGCTTTCGTCCGGCCTCGGCTGCCATAGGGCGCGCACTGACAACCGACGGGCTTGGCCGCCCCCTCGCCGTCAACGTTCGCGGCTTCTTTGGCCGGCAAATCACCGGCTTCTGGCGCGAGCGGTCGCTGTGCGGGGGGCTGCTCTACTGGGCCGGGGTTCACGATGTGGACACGCTGCGGTACCTCTTTGGCGAAGTCGCCTCCGTTTACGCGGTACTTGGGCCCAAGTTGCGTCCCGAGGTCTCCGACCAGGAGGACGCAATATCTGTTGCCGTGACGTTCCATAACGGCATGGTCGGCTCACTGCAGGTATCCACCTTCTATCCGATGGCCACCTATCAGACCGCCTTCGGCTTCGACATCGTCTGTGAGCGCGGCGGTATCAGCTACAACCCGCACGACCACACCATCACAACTCAACTCGAAGACCAACCTCCAAGCGTGGTTCGCCTTGAGCACAATTCGCCCGACGGCGCATATGACAAGGAGTGGTCCAGCTTCGCCGCCTGGGTGCTGCGAGACGAAACTCCGGTCCTGACCGGCGAGGACGGTCTTCGCTGCGTGGAAATCCTGCAGGCCGCCTACTTGAGCGCCGCCACTGGAACGCGAATCGACCTTCCGCTCGACCGAAACGAGCGGCGTCCGTTTGACGGATAGACGCTGGCACCATGCGCGTTGCCTGCGTGCAGGTCGCAGCGGTCGACGGCGAAATCGACGCGAATCGCGCACGTGCCCTGCGCCTAACGGAGCAGGCCCTGGCGAGTAGCCCGGACCTGGTCATTCTTCCCGAACTCGTTACCACCGGCTATTGCACCGACGACTACTCCACGGTCGCGGAGCACAGCGAAGGCCCGACGGTGCGAGCCTTTGCAGAACTGGCAGCGTCGTCTGGTGCCTGTATCGCCGTAGGCCTGGTGACCGTCACGGCCAGCGGCCGGCCGCAGAACGGCAGCGTGGTCATTGGCCCGCGCGGCGTCATCGGCACATACGCCAAGTCCCACATGTGCGTAAACGACGATCCTCGCGTCGACGAATCCACCGCATTCGCCCGCGGCGAGACGCTGGGGCTGTTTGACCTCGCCGGCCTAAGGATCGGAGTGATGATCTGTTACGACGGCCAGCACGGTGAACTGCCGGTTGCACTGGTCGCCCGAGGTGCCGACCTGTTGATCTGGCTGAACAACAGGACCTCAATGCCGGTCTGGGAGGCCGCCGCCATTGCCAGGTTCAATCGAGTGCCGGTCGCCGCCGTCAACCGAGTCGGTGAAGCCGGCTGGCAGCCGGCCGGCGCGCCGCCACGGGTCTTTTCGGGAGTCTCGGCGATCGTCGATCACGAGGGCGAAACCATCGCCGCGGCTCACGGCGGGGAAGAGACCGTGGTCATCGGAGACGTGGATATCGAGGCCGGACGCCGCCGCCGAGACAGTCACGTGCTGAACACCCTGCAGAGTCGCAGGCCCGACCTTTACGCCCTGGCCTGGGCAGCGACGCCGCGAGTCCCTCCGCACTAGCGGTCGATGCGGCTATGATGCGCGCCGGAATCCGGGCACAACCGCTTGAATCGGGGACGCAGCGTGGCAGCAGTCGGGCAGTTTGTGGGTCAATCCGCGTCCGAAGCGCCAGTTCGCAGCGAATGGAACCTGGCCTGGCGCCGGTTGCGACGCAACAAGGCTGCGATGGCCGGTCTCGTCGCGCTGATCCTGATCTCGCTGGCCGCGATCTTTGCCGACGTGATCGCCACCGAGACCGAGAACCACTTCGATATTGCGTCTGAGGGCTTGCCGCCGCTCGCCGAGCGCCTTGATCCAATCGATGACTGGCGTCCCTGGGGCCAGCGACACCTCCTGGGAACGGACGACATTGGACGGGATGTTTTCAGCCGCATCGTGCGAGGTGCACGCATTTCGCTCCGAATCGGCTTTTCAGCCGTGACCATCTCGCTAATTTCGGGCAGCATTCTTGGACTGGTGGCGGGTTACTTCCGCCGCTGGCCGGACATGCTGATCAGCCGCATTCTCGACGTGATGCTGGCTTTTCCCGGAATCCTTCTGGCGATGACCGTTGTCGCGTCGCTCGGACCCGGCCTCAATAACGCCATGCTTGCCCTGGGTGTCGCTGGCATTCCCTTCTACGGTCGAGTCGTGCGAGGCACCACCCTTGCTGCGAGGGACCTCACCTATGTCCGTGCGGCACGTGCCGTGGGAATGTCAGACGTACGTATCATGCTGCGTCACATCCTTCCCAATGTAGTCAGTCCCGTGCTCATCATGGCGACTCTTGGCTTGGGTGGAGCAATCCTGGCGTCGGCCACCCTCAGTTTCTTGGGCCTTGGCGCCGAGTCGCCCGCGCCTGAGTGGGGCTATGAACTTTCCAAGAGCCGCAATCTGTTGCGCGCCTATTGGTGGATCGCCACTTTCAACGGCTTTGCCATCGCAATTACGGTTCTCTCGATCAATCTCCTGGGCGACGGGCTTCGCGAAGCGCTCGATCCCCAGGCAAGTTCATGGTCGGACTAGTTCGTCCACGACTCCATAGCACTGCGCGCCGGTATTAGGTACGCTGGCGCATTCGTCGAGGCGCCGTAGTTCTGCGCCTCAAGGGGAGGGTGCACATGATCAAGACGCCGAGCGTGAGTCGGCGGGCCGTTATCCGAACTGGCCTGGCCGGCCTGGCCGGTGGCGTCGGCGCCGCAGCGCTGGCTGCGTGTGGTGAGACGCAGGTCGTAACGAAGGAAGTCCCGATCGAAACGACCGTGGTCAAGGAAGTTCCGGTCGAGAAGATCGTCCGTGAGACCGAGGTCCGAGAAGTCCCGGTCGAGAGAATCGTGACCCAGCAGGTCGACAGGGTCGTCACCAAGACGGTCGAAGTCCAGAAGGTCGTCGAGGTTCCGGTTGAGGTCCAGGTCGAGAAGGTCGTCGAGGTCGAGAAGGTCGTCGAGAAGGTCGTGGAGAAGATCGTCCAGCAGGCCGCCGAGCGCGCGCCGGGCATCGACATCTACAACCTTGACGAGTCCGTACCCATTGGCGCCAAGCCGTGGGATCCCAAGCCCGGTGGCGAAGTCAGCTACATGACCTTCGGCAACCCCACCGGCTTTGACCCGGCAACCTGGGGCGGCCGCAGCGCCGAGCCGGCAGCGGTGATGTACGACCTGCTCTATACCTACGGCAAGGGCAACCTGATCTACCCGCATTTGGCTTCGGATCTGCCGGAGCCGGCAGACGACAAACTCTCCTGGGTGATCCCGTTGCGCAACGACGTCGTCTTCCACGACGGCGAACCGTTCAATGCCGATGCGGCCGTCTTCAACTTCCAACGCTTCCTGGACCCGGATCTGGCCCGAGGTCATGTGATCCGTGACGTGGCATCCATGGGCGGCGTGGAAAAGGTGGACGACTTCAAGATTCGTATCCACACCGCGCAGCCGCAGTCACCCCCCTCATTCCTTCACTCGATTGCCCACCAGCACACCGGCATGGCATCGCCCAAGGCGGTCACCGAGCGCGGCGAAGCCTTCAGCCGTGACCCGGTCGGAACCGGCCCCTTCAAGTGGTCGGGTGTGTGGGAAGACGACGTCAAGGTCGTCTTCGACCGCAACGAGGACTACAACTGGGGTCCGTCATTCCTCGCGCACCAGGGCGCGCCGTATCCGGACCGGTTGCGTATCCAAATCCTTGGGTACAACATGACGGACAACGCCGCTGCCTTTGAAGCCGGCGAGGTGGACATCTGCCTGAACTGGTCGTTCGCGGACTACAAGCGCGTGTCCGAGAACGCCAAGTACCACGTCATCGGCTACGCGGCCCCCGGCATGGGCCAGTACATGCCGCTGCACACGCAGCTCTGGCCGCTGGATGACCTGAACGTGCGCAAGGCGTTGCTCTTCGGCGTCGACCGCCGCACCGTCACGGTGCGCGCCAACGGCGGCACCGCCCCGCTCAACATCAGCAACCTGCTGGTGCCGGGCACAATCGGCCGTAGCGCCGCGGCAGGCGAGTTGTACACGTACGACGTCGGGATTGCCAACCAGATCCTCGACGAGGCCGGCTACGCCAAGGGCGAGGACGGTTATCGCTACGCCTCGGACGGCCGGCGGCTGGAAATAAGCTACCCGGACCGCGGCGACCCGGTGGTCGAGCTGTTCAAGCTGGACGTGGAGAAGAACCTCGGAATCTTCGTGGACATCCCGAAGATGGACGGCGCCACGCACCGCGAGGGCGCCTCCAAGGGTCTCTACCACACCACCTGGATCGGCGTTGCGGCGCCGAGTGGCGACGTGATGTACGACCGCTTCCACACCGCCTCGTACGGTGGAGCGAACCGCTCATACTCGTTCTTCGAGTACGACGGGATCCCCGAGTCGGCAACGCCGAACGCGAAGATCGATGGGCTGCTCGAGGCGGCTCGCGCGAGCTTCGACGCGGAAGAGGCCAAGGCTCTCTGGGAAGAGGCCGAGCTCTACCTGATGGAGAACGCGGTTGCCATCCCGTTGGTCCACGACTACCTGCCGTGGCTGACGAACCCCGACCGCATCGGCGGCGAGTTGTTCCTCGGAATCGACTACCTGCCGTTCTTCGGTCAGTTCTACAGCACCCAGGAGTAGATTCGAAGGTAGTGCGAATGACGCCCGGCCGGCATCAGCCGGCCGGGCGTCTTCTCACAGCGCACCGATCGGGAGACGTCTGAGCGATGGGCTCATACATTCTGCGCCGCGGTCTCTACACCATCCCCGTGCTCTTCGGGGTGTTGCTGACCGTATTCGTCCTGATGCGCCTCGTTCCCGGCGATCCCATCGCGCTGTTCTATGCGACCGGCGGAGTCGGCGACTCAGGCGCCACCGCGGGTAGCGGTGGTGAAGTAAGCCGGGCGGCGCTCGAGAGGCTGCGCGAGAGCTACAACCTTGACAAATCCGTTCCACACCAGTTTGTGCTGTATGTGCGGGATGTTTTTCGCGCCGATTTCGGCAACTCGATCCAGTACCGTCGCCCCGTCACTGACATCATCAAGGATCACGCACCAGCGACCATCCAGCTAACCGTCGCGGGCATGGCCGTGGCTCTGGTGATTGGATTCGGAGCCGGCATCATCTCGGCGATTCGCCGCCACTCGATGGCCGACTACAGCGCCCAGGTCTTCGCCATTCTTGGCGTGTCCTTCCCCAGCTTCTTCCTGGCCACGATCCTCATCTTGATCTTTGCTATCAACCTCAACTGGCTGCCCGTAATCTCAAACGGAATCGGGCCGCAACTCCTTATGCCGGCCATCACCCTCGGTGCCGCCGCGGCGGCCATTCTGGCCCGGCTCACTCGCTCATCAATGCTCGACGTCCTATCCCGGGACTACATCCGCACGGCCCGAGCCAAGGGACTCATCGAATCGAAGGTCATTTGGATACACGCGCTGCGAAACGCCCTCATACCAGTCATCACCGTTGTTGGCCTTGAGTTCGGCTCGCTGCTGGGTGGCGCTGTCGCAATTGAAGCGGTCTTTTTCCGCCAGGGCCTGGGAATGCGACTTGTTGAAGCCATTGAAGCGCGCGACTACCCCGTCATTCAGGCCCTGGTCTTGCTTGCCGCTGTCGTCTACGCCGTCGTCAATCTGCTCGTGGACATCCTGTACACGTATGTTGACCCACGCGTACGCCTGACAGACCAGACCGCAAGGTAGATTCCTCCGGACTCCTGGGTCCCGGCTTGTTGGCGTGGTTGCATGAAACTCTGCATTTCGACAGCCTGCTATCGCTGGATGCTCGACGCCCATCGACGCCGGGATCGGCCTGAACACCGCAACTTCGGTTGGCCCCCAGCGTTTGTTCAGTCGCTTCCCCCTCCGCCACCAGACGTTACGCGCCACGACTGGATGCTGGCCAAGACTCGCGACCTGGGACTGGAAGGCTTCTACATGCACGCCGCCGACGTGGGTGACGTCGCGACAGTCGAAGACTTCGGCGCCCGCATGCGCGCGGCCGGTCTCATCTTCAACGGCGGCCTGACCGCCAATTGGGCGGCCGCGGCCGATGAGTGGGACCGCGACTTCCGCGAACGGGCCATCGAACACGTCGAACTCAACGCCCGCAGCGGCGCGACCATCGCCACGGTCACCCACCTCATGGCCGGCGTTCACAACCACTTCTCGACCGATCCCCCCATCGACGAACAGATTGAGCGCGCCATTCGCAACTTCAGCACTGTTCTCCCGGCCTGCCGCCAGCACGGAGTCACGCTCGCATTCGAGAATCACATGGACTATCGCCTTAGCGAAGTTGTGGCCGTTGTAGAAGGCCTCAGCTCCGAGTTCGCCCGCATCACCCTCGACACCGCGAACCCATTCCTGGTGCTGGAAGACCCCCTCGAAGGCGCCTGCCTGGCGGCGCCCTATACCGTGGCGGTGCACCTCAAGGACTTCTCGGTTCATCCGCTCACCGACACCTGGGAACCCGAACTCCATTGGGCACCCGTCGGCCGCGGCGACTCGCCGATTGCCCAGATTCTCGATCTGCTCCAGGCCCAAGCGCCCGACCCGGACAATCTTCTTGCGCACATTGAGATCGCCGGTCTCCCTCAGACTGATCCCGACCAATGGGTCCGCTCAAGCGCTTCGCACCTTCGCCGGCACGCAGCCGACCACTTCCCCAATCAGGCTGCGGCGTGAGGCTCGGACTCGCGGCCGACACCTATCGGTGGATTGCCTATCCCTGGATGCGTGCGGACCGTCCGGACTTCCGCGCCACCAGCCACTACGCTCCGCACGTCCTCTCAGTCACCCCGCCGCAAGCTGACTCGGACGTACCCGACTGGCTCCTCGACCGGGTCCTGGCGCATGAACTCACCGCGCTGACGATGGACTTAGGTTTACTGGGTAGTCGGGAGCAGGCATCAACGCTCGGGGCCCGCTGTGCCGACGCCGGTGTCGACTTGCTGGGCAGCGTGTCGGTTGACCTGGTCGCCGCGCCCAGTCGCTGGGGGACCGTGTCGCCTGATGTGTCAAATGCCCGCTTCGACCCCGCGAGCGCTGGCGTGTTGCGGACTGGCTGGACTGGCGACAGCGAGGCGGCGATAGCCGCCACAGCCATGCGCTGGGCCGCCGAGGCCGGCGTGCCCATACTCAGCCTCGTCCACGGCCAGCCGGACCGCGCCAACCGCTATTCGCCCCAGCCCAGCCTCGACGACCAACTACAACGCATCGAGTCCAATGTGCGCACGCTTCTCCCACTCGCAGCGGATTTGGGCGTGACGCTAGCCCTCGAACCGCACATGGACTTCCGCTGCGCCGAACTCGTCCGCGTCGTTGAGGCCATCGCGTCGCCCAATCTTCGCCTCGTCCTCGACATCGCCAGCCCGCTGGCGGTCAACGAAGACCCCCTCGACGCCGCCCGTCTCGCTGCACCCTATGTCGTGGCCACCCACCTTCGCGACATGCGCGTCCAGGCCCTGACCGAAGTCGCCACCGGGGCGCTCTTTCACACCCCAGTAGGCGAGGGCCACGTCCCAGTAGGTCAAATCCTGGACACCCTCTACGACCAATCGCCGGACTCGAGCACGGTCATCCACTGCCTTAAGATCGTCACTCGGCCGGAACTCGATGCCGAAGCCTGGCTCGGCGCCTCGCTGGCTACGGTTCGGAATTACGCCTCGCACAAAGCGTCTCGCGGCTCGGCGTGATCAACGCCGTCGGGAGGAACGAATGAACGACCACGATCGCTACCTGTTTGACCTACAGGGTTACGTCACCACTCCCAACGCGATTGACGCCGACACGGTCGCCGCGCTGAACGCCATCCTCGACCAGAAGATCGCTGACGAAACGCCCCCCGACGCCACCACCCATCGATTCGTCAACCTGCTCGATTGGGGTCAGCCATACATCGACTTGCTTGATCCTCCGAAGATCGTTCCTTACCTGGAGGCCATCCTTGGATCCAGGTTCCGGTTGGACCACACATACCTGGACATCATTCGCGGCGGGCTAAGCCCCATCGGTGCGACGCTCCACGGCGGCGCCATGCCCTTCAACCCGGTGCAGTACTTCCACTACAGCAACGGCGAGTTTCACAACGGCTTGTCCGTCGTCGCGTTCAACCTCGCCGACGTCAATCCCGGAGACGGCGGCTTTGCCTGTGTGCCCGGCAGTCACAAGAGCAACCTGCCATTCCCGGATGAATGGAAGGACCTCACCGACGAGCACGACACCGTCAAGCGAGTGACCGGGCCGGCCGGTACGGCCATCATCTTCACCGAGGCACTAACCCACGGCCCCCTGCCGTGGACCGCCGACCACGAGCGACGCACGATCTTCTACAAGTACAGCCCTAACCCCTTGGCCTGGTGGGGCGAGTACCCGACGCCCGCCGGCCTGGATGGACTCACCGAGCGCCAGCGGGCGATCCTGGAAGGTCCCAACGCCCGCTATCCCCAACGTGGTATCCGCTAGCGCCTGCCGTCAGTTGACGGGCGGGAAGTAAGCCAGCCCCGCGCCCAGATCGTCCATCGCCACAACCGCGTCGCCCCGCAAGCGCGCCCCAATCTCGTGGTCCTGGTGGCGAATCGTCAGGTCGCGCTCTGCCAGCGGCAAACGGATTCCCACCGCGTTCCCAACACGCGGTCCACGCAGCAAGATTCGCCCGTCAGCGACGAATTGTCGGGCCTGCAGACCATCCACCGACAGTTCGTCCAAGTTGGCCCAGGACGGAACACGCACCGCAATATCCCCCTCGACCTTTGGCGTAATACGCAGGGCATCGCCCGTGTACGGCGACTCAACCCGCACCGCATCACTCTCGTAGTCGAACAGCATGTTGATCTTCGTCACCCCACCGCCGGTCGCGGCAACTTCTCGATGTACCGCGCAAAGTGAGGCGGTGGCGCCGCCCACGATGTCAATGCTCGGAGTGACTTCGTTCTTGCCCAGCGGCAGATGGCCGTACACGGCATTGAATCCGAACAGCCCGAGCAGACGCATGCGCAAATCCCGGCGCTCATCGCCGCCCGGTACCTGGTCCATGAAGCTCAGATCCCTAACCTGCGACGGCAGCAGCTGGGACCGCAGGTATCGCTCGGCGTCCTCAAAATACGAGTCACCGAAGTAGCGTCCAAGGATCAGCGCCGTCTCGATCACGTCGCCCACGTTATTCATCTCACCCTGTTCCGGGTGAAAGTTGGGATGGTGGCGCTCGCGCACCCAGCCCACCTCGTCGCGAATCACTCGCAGCCCGTTGTCATAGAAGGCCCGCACTCGGCTCAGCAACCCACGGTCGTCCGACAGGCTGCCCTGCAGGGCCATCCCTGACAGCGTGCAGGTCGTCGAATGCGTGTGCGCGCCCAGCCTGTCTGCGTCGTAGGAACCATCGGAGGGGAAAAACCGATTCGTGGCGTGTGCCGCTAAGTCCGCTGCCAATTCCAGCGCGGCGTCGGACCCGGTTGCGTCGTAGAGCTTCGTCAACGGCCCGATGGCCCGCCCGATACCCTCCACGAACGTTGGCCTCGCGGTCATTGGCAACCCGTAGGCCGCTTGCAGGCCGTCCTGGTCCCAATCGCGTTCGGCGCTCCAGAACCGCCGAACGTCGGCAATCAGGGCCTCAGCCGCATGCACTGCCCGGTCGGATGCCCGATACCGAGCCAACGCATGCAGCCCGTGCACGGCCTCCCGGATCGAGTGCTCGTCCACCGAGGTCAGCGGTCCGCCCGGTGCGCTGTGGTTGCACGGCAGCGGTCCAGCGCTCAGCGAAAAGAATGACGCTTCCGTGTGTTGCCTCACCATGTCTTCGTCCGCTTCGATGCCCAGCGCATCCTCCGCAGAAAGCAGCGCGTCCAGGTGGCGTCCTGACAACTGAATAGCCCCGTGATAGGGACTGAACCCAAGCCATCCGTCCGGCCAGATGCGCGTGTACATGTACGGATAGCCTTGATCCGCGGGATTGAACACCTGCCCCATCGCCCGACAGGCCAACTCGACGGCCGCGGGAATGCTGGTCGTGTTGACGTTTGCCACCCGCGCCGGCGGGATGCGCGACTTGTCAAACGGCGGTCCTGGAATGAACGCGTGAGCGGTCGGCGACGGCGGTTGGCGCAGCGGCACGTCGGTCATGCGGTATAGCGCCAAACTTCGCCACGCCCCAGGGCGGCATGAATCGTTCGCCGCTCTGCGTCCCCCGCCGCAATGCTCACCCGTTCCACCGCGTGCCCTTCCAGCGGCCCATCCATGCGAGACCACTCGCGGCCTTCGCTGCTCGAGAGATAAACCCCGTCGCTGGTGGCCGCCGCGGCAAGTCCGTCTCGCGCGAAGTCAGGCGAAAGTGTCACCTGGCGCATGGCCACGCCGCCCTCCGCCACCCGGACGCCTGACCATGGACCGCGGCCCGACGATGGCGGCATCGCAATGCGGTCGCGGGCGGCAAGGAGCAATGGCCCAATGTCAGGCTTGAAGGTTGGGAGTATTGCCAGCGAAGCCCAGCCCAAAGCCGAGTCGTACTCGACCCAGGGCTTCCATGTTTCTCCTGCGTCGTTGGACCGGATCACCACCAGGCGCTCTGAATCGCCCGCGGCGGCAACCATCGCGCGGTCCCGGGCAAAGTTGGGCGAATAGGCCAGTGCGTGCACGTCGCTGCGGTCCAGTCCCGTCCAGACCGAGCGCCACGATTCACCGCCGTCATGTGAGAGATGCAGAAGCCCGTCCTGTCCTCCGACGGTCACCTGACCATCGGCAGGGAAGTCGGGCGAAAACTCCAACAGGGTCGCCGCCGACTCAGCGGAAATGCCCCCGATTCGGACCCACGACTGCGCTCGGTCAACGCTCCATATCACTTGACCGCCGGCGACTCCGCCGGCGATTCCGTCATCCGAGAAACCCGGCGCCAGTCTGATCGCCGTCACCGGTCCCAGACCCGGGTCTTCCAGCGTTGTCGCCCAGCTTGCCCCCGCATCGCGTGAAACCAACACGCCGTCCTGTAGCGTAGCGAGCGCCAGGGTGCCGTCCGCGGCGAACGTCGGCGACACGGAAAGATCAAGGATCGGCCGATTCACCAGCCCCGAGTTGGCCGCAGCCGGTGGGCCATTCCCTGCTTGTCGGTAGACGCCGCCCTTGTTGGTCCCAACCAGCACGCAACCATCGGAAACTGCGACGCACAGGGCCGAGACGTTACCTCCGAGAGCGACGGGTTCTTCCTGCCAGGTCATTCCGTCGTTGCTCGAGCGAACCAATCGGCCGCCGCCCGTCACGGCGACAATCTCCCGGCCTGCGGACACGGCGACTCCGTTGACCGTATCGCCGTCCGCCGTCCAGACCGCTTCCCAGTGTTCGCCGCCGTCGGTCGAGCGCAACAGCCGCCCGGAAACCGTTCCCGCAATCGCGGTCGCCCGGTCGACCCAGGCGCAACACTCCAGCGGATCGGCATCGGCGCGCGCAACCCGCTGCCACGTCCGGCCGACGTCCGTCGATCGCAGCAGGACTCCCGTCGCGGTTGCGGCCAGAATTGCGCCGCCGTCCGAAGCGCCGGGAGCGATGGCCACGGCTGAGACTTCAGTGTCTTCCAATCCGCTGGCGAAGCCATTCCAGCTCCGGCCCCGGTTTCGGGAGACGTAAACCCCCTCGTGTTGGGTTCCGGCCACGACTACTTCGTCGCGCGCAAAGTCCGGAGAGATGGCAACGCGCGTTACAGTCGGCCGCACGCCCCAGAATTCCTGCCGGAACCAGCTTGCGCCACGGTCGTACGACATGTGCAGGCCTGACACCGCCGTCGCGGCCGCCACGACGCCATCGCGCTCGAAGTCCGGTGAGACGGCCACGTCCTGGACGAAGGGGCTGATCAGCCCCTTCCCAAGCCAATCCCATCGGTCGCCACGATCAACGGACCGAAACACCCCGGCCAGGGTCGCGGCAAAAGCTGTGCCATCGCGGTCGCTTGCGCAGGCGATTGACCCAACCGTCCCGCCTTCAAGGGCGAGCAGGCGCTCCCAACTCATGCGAGAACAGCGAGCGACCGGCCGACCTCTCCCATCGCCGGCCTCAGTCGCTACGGGCCTCGCCGCCGCGCAATGCCTCCGACACGGTCACGGGAGGAACCCCGCCGGAGTCCTCGATCTCGCGCCAGAAATGACAAGCGACCGCGTGACCATTGCCCGTCTCGGACAGCACGGGCTCTTCCGTCGTACAGCGTTCCTGGGCCCAGGGGCAGCGAGGATGGAAGCGGCACGCCGAGGGCGGATTCACCGGACTTGGCACATCCCCCGGCAGGATAATCCGCTTGCGCTTGGCCTCCACCACCGGGTCGGCCACGGGTACCGCCGACAGCAGTGCCCGCGTATACGGATGCAGCGGGCGCTGGTACAGCGTGTCGCTGTTCGTGACTTCGACCAGCTTGCCCAGGTACATCACCGCGACCCGGTGGCTGATATGGCGCACCACCTTCAAGTCATGCGCGATGAAGAGGTATGCCACTCCCAGCCGCTGCTGCAGATCCTGCAGCAGATTGATGATCTGGGCCTGGATCGACACGTCCAGCGCCGATACCGGCTCGTCGCAAACGATGAACGACGGCTCCACCGCCAGCGACCGCGCCGTGGCAATGCGCTGGCGTTGCCCGCCCGAAAACTCGTGCGGATACCGTGATGCCTGCGTACGGCTCAATCCAACGAGCTCAAGGATTTCCTGCACGCGATTGCGTCGATCCTGGCGGCTCTCGTAGAGCTTGTGGACCATCATCGGTTCTTCGATGATCTTGCCCACCGACATGCGTGGATTCAGCGACCCGTACGGATCCTGGAAGATCATCTGCATCCGGCGTCGTGCCCGCCGCTGCTCGTCTGATTTGAGCTTTGTCAGACTCCGTCCTTCAAAGACCACTTCGCCCGCCGTCGGAAGTTCCAGCTGCATGACGGCATTGCCGGTCGTGGTCTTGCCGCAGCCCGATTCACCGACCAGCCCCAGCGTTTCGCCCGCCTCGATACTGAACGACACGTCGTCCACGGCCCGCACCCAACCGGCGTGGCGGCGGATAAGTGCCCCGCGTGTGACTGGAAAGTGCTTGACCAGGTTCTTGACGTCCAGCAAGGCGCCGTTGGATCCGGCGGCCGTCGCAGGCGCGGATTGGGCCGATACGCTCACCGCAACTCTCCTGTCGCTGGATCGACGATGCAGCGAACCGGGTGGCCGGCCCCACGGTCCACCAGATCCGGCACCATTGTGAGACACGCGTCGCGAACGTAGGGACAGCGCGGCGCATAGGGGCAGCCCTGCGGCAGACCGATCAGGTCGGGCGGCGAGCCCGGAATGTTGGACAGTTTTTCGGATCGGTCGCCGGTAATCGTTGGTACCGCCTGCATGAGGCCAAGCGTGTAGGGATGCTGCGGCCGCGCGAATAGCTCGTGCACCGGCGCGTACTCGACGATGAAGCCGGCATACATCACGGCCACTCGGTCGCAGAAGCCCGCTACCAGGGCCAGTTCGTGGGTAATCAGGATCACCGCCATGCCCAGTTCGCGCCGCAGTTCCGCCAAGAGCTCGATCACTTGCGCCTGAATCGTCACGTCCAGCGCGGTCGTTGGCTCGTCCGCGATCAGCAGGTCCGGCTGGCAGGAAATGGCCATTGCGATCATGGCCCGCTGCTGCATGCCGCCCGAAAGTTGATGGGGGTAATCCTTCACGCGTTCTTCCGGCGCCGGGATGCCCACGGTGTCCAGCAGCTCCACGGCCTTGGCGCGGGCCTGCGCCTTATCCATCCCGAGGTGCAATTGCACCGACTCTTCGATCTGTCGGCCCACCGGGAACACCGGGTTCAGCGAACTCATGGGGTCCTGGAAGATCATGGCGATTTGCTTGCCGCGAATCTGGCGCATCGCATCCGCCTCGACCTTGAGCAGGTCCCGCCCGCGGAATTCAATCGATCCGCGTGAGACCTTCCCCGCCGGGCGCGCCACCAGTCCCATGATCGCCAGCGAACTCACGCTCTTACCGCAGCCCGACTCGCCAACGATTCCCAGTGAATCCCCCGCGTTCAGTTCATACGAGATTCCGTTCACGGCGTGGACCACGCCCTCGTCAGTGTTGAACTCAACCGCCAGGTCGTCTACGCGCAGCAGCGCGCCGTTGTCCGCCATCAGACCCTCAAATCGGCTCGCTGCCCGTAGCGCGGCAGCCAGTATGTGCGGTAGCGCTCGTCGCAATCCTGTGAGCAGAACTGGCGCCCGTCGCCGGCTCGCCAGATGTCGCTCGGAATAACCTGTCCGCAGAACTCGCAGTTCGTCACGTCGGTCTGCCACCAGTCACCCGAATGGCGTTCCCAGTGGCCGCCAGCCGGCGGCCGGTCATCGGATTGCATTGCCATCAGTTGGCCGGCGGCACGGGTATCGGTTTGCTTCACAGGCTGATCCGTGCGCAACGCTGACGTACCCGCCGGATCGACGATGTACCGGCCGTCGCCTTCCTCGATAGCCACTCGATAGACGTCGCGCGCCGCGGCAATCGACACAAATCCCTCGCTCACGTCACGCAGCACCTGGTCCGGTTCCCGAAGTTCCGGCGCACCGTAGCCTCCGCCGCCGGGACTGCCAATCAACACCTCGTCGCCCTCGTGGAGCTCGATGTTCGCGATGCGTGAGTTGCTTGTCGTCCCAAACGCCTCGCCGAAGGTTTGGAAGGTCGGCGTTCCAGCCCTTCGAACGAGCAGTCGCGACGAGTCGCCCGTGCGTCCCCCATACAGACCCCACGGCCGCGACACCATGCGGTCAAACAGCGCCGAGACGGTAATGGACGGCGCTCGGACCTCCAGGATTCGGTCCGACCCAAGACCGCCACGCTGCGCGCCCGCCCCGCCGGAGTCCGTGCGCAGCCGGTAGGCGCGCGCCATGAACGGATAGCGTGTCTCAAAAATCTCCACCGGTGTCGCTGGGCAATTGCCGTTGGGGACGACCTGGTGGCTATTGCCGTCGGCCGCGGCCCGACCGCCCCAGCCTACCCCGTCGAAGTGGTAATGCACGTAGTACTGCCCCGTATCCGGGTGCGTGCCGCCGAACAGGAAGTTGCACGACGTGCCGCCGGTTGCCGCGGATACGCGGTCCGGCACCGCTTGCGCCAAGGCCCCCATCACGATGCCCCAGATTCGCGGGTGGGTCTCCGTGTTCCCGCCTACCGACGCTCCCGGGTGGATCACGTTCACGATTGAGCCCGGCCGCGCAATCACTGTGATCGGCCGGTATGCCCCGTCGTTGTGTGGCACGTCGTTGTCCGCGAAGTGGAAGATCGCGTTGTACACGCCGGAGGCCGTCACGCCGTACGTGCAGTTCAGCACGTGCGCCGCCTGCGGATCGCTCTCCGTGAAGTCCGCCACGATTTCGCCGTCGTTCACGATCAGCCGCAGCCGAATCCAATCCCGCGCCGGCGGATCACGCGCGTCCTCCATGTGGTCGGCAAACTCGTACTCGCCGTCCGGAATCGAACGAATCTCGTTCCGCATCCAGCGCTCGGCGTGGTCCATGAGCGCGCTGCTCACCTGCCGAACGGTCTCTAGGCCAAACTCGTCCAGCAGCTCGTGGCAGCGTCGCTCGGCCACCGTCAAGGACGCGATCATCGCGTGAAGGTCGCCCCACGAGTACCGGGGAGCTCGATGGTTCGACATGATCACGCGCCACACATCGTGGTTGTACTCGCCCTCGCGCATCAGCCAGACCGGCGGCAGCCGCAGACCCTCCTGGTAGACCTCCGTCGCCGTGGCGGCAAACCCGCCAACGGCCATGCCGCCAATCTCCACCAGGTGCGCGATGTTGGCCACGTAACCGAATAGCTCACCGTCGTGATACACCGGCTTGATGACCACGTGCTCGGGCATGTGCACGCCCCCGCGGTAGGGGTCGTTGTGCACGATCACGTCGCCCGGCTTCACCGCGTCGTCGCCCAGTTCCGCGATCAACCACTTCACCACGAACCGGATAGCGCCCACTTGTGCCGGGCAAAACTCCGTCTGCGCCAGCATCCGGCCCTCGCGGTCAAACAGCACGCACGAAAAGTCCCGGCTCTCGCTGAAGATCGGCGAGTACGCCGTCCGCATCATCGTCGTGCCCATCTCACGGCACACGCCCACCAGCCGGTTGTACAGCACGGTCTGCGTCACCAGGTCGCGCGCCGGGTCCTCGCCCACGGCTACCTGCGTCGCGCTCATGCCGACACCAGGCTGGCCAGTCCCCGGGAACCCACCGTCAGTGTCTGTCCCGGATGCACCAGGGTCGTCGAGTCCAGTTCTTCGATCACGGCCGGACCCTGGATCACGTCGGCGGGCGAGAGATCGCCCCGCTCGTAGATTGGACATGCCACCGGTTCACGCGGGTCGAAATAGACATTCCGATGTGCATGCGGCGCGGCCGGCCTCCGTTCAGGCAGCGGCGACAGCTGCGGCTTCGAAGCCGATCCCACCGCACTCACGTTCAGCTGCACGACTTCAATCACCTCGTTCGCGATGCGATAGCCGTACTCCGCCTCATAGTGCTGCTCGAATCCGTCGATCAGCGCCTGCCACGCGTCCTGCGACAGAGGACCGTCGGGGATCGGAATCTCTTCTTCGTAATTCTGCCCGAGGTACCGCATGTTGGCCGACCTGTGAATCGCCGGCGCACCCTCGAATCCTTCACGTCCAAGGTCTTCAACCGCCTCGCGAACCAGACCATTCAGGCGCCCATCCAGATCTGCCAAGTCGGGAGCATCGGAGCGCACGAGATGCGTCCAAGTCTTGTCGACACGAATGTCGGCCAGCAGCGTGCCGAACGCCGAGCAGAGTCCCGGATGCGGGGGGATTAGGGTCGCTTGCGTCCCAATAACCCGGGCTATGGCCGCCGCATGCAGGGGCCCCGCGCCGCCGAATGCCACCAAGCTGAACACGCGCGGATCCAGTCCACGCTGCACTGTCAGCAACATTGCCGAGGCTATGCGGTTGCTGACAGTGCAGCGTGGACTGGATCCGCGCG
>WTFW01000132.1 GCA_011523785.1 Chloroflexota bacterium
AGTTCGGCATGAACCCGCCCACGAGCTCGGAGTTTGCCTATCTGCCGCTGTGCTACTCCAACGGGCTGGACAAGTACGTCAACGACGACCTTACGCACACGCCGTTCGACGAGGCCTCGGCTGTGGAGGCCATGGCCTGGGCGGTCAACAGCATCCATGAAGAGAAAGTGGCCTACGTCCGCGACCTTCGCACGACGCTGGCCGGCGAGTTCGGCGATCCGTTCTCGGCCGGACTGGTTGGGTTCGTGCCGGGCGGGGTTTACGCCACCGGGTATGCGGCGTCGCGCATCCGGGACCGGTTTACCTGGAGCCTGATGCCCTCGCCGAAGTCGCCGCGCACTGGCCAAGCTGGCCATGGCTGGAACGACCAGCCGTATCTGGTTACTCGCTCGTCGGAGCGCCTGGGCGTGGTGGAACAGGCCACCAAGCTCGTGTTGTTCCTGGGCGGGCAGTACTACGCCGAGCGAGTGTCGATTGATCGAGGGCACGCGCCCAACAACCGCCACACCTACCAGGATTACGCGGCGGCGCACTCACCGCCGCCGGAAAACATGGAGGTGCTGGGGCAGAACATGGACATGTGCGACAACCGCCACCTGTACCCCTTCTACGCCTTGCAGGAGTGGCAGGGGGCCTGGGGCAGCGCCGCGCAAAAGGGCTTCACGGGCGAACTGGCGGCCGATGAGGTCGGTCCCGCCATGGCCGAGGCCGGGAATGTGATTCTGCGCCAGATGGAGGACAGGCGGGTACCGGGACTGACCGGGGCCGCAATTGAGTGCGCATAGGTAACGCATGACCCGCGCACAAGCCGCCGCTTGTGACGCGGTGGCGGCGCTGGCTCGGGAGGCGGAAACGGTCCCCCGCCTCCCGAGCCGGAGCCCCTTGCCTGGAACACTGTCAGTCTTGGGGTGGGGTAGCCTCGCCAGGTGGCGGGGCTGTGTTGTGGATGCCAGGGTCGGTTGAGTGATCGCGCTACGTTTGGCCGCGGCGCCGTGGGTAGGGCTCGCCCGCCGTAAGGGCGGCGACCGGCGATGAGCGCCTCGCAGGCACCTGCCTGCCGGGTTGGCGTGATCGGCGACAGCACCCACCCGCGCTCCTATGGGCACGGTATCCACCTGGCCTGGGTGGGGCTGCCGCAGGTCGAGATTGTTGCGCTGTCCGATCCCGACGCCGGGGCGCACGCGCAGCGAGCGGCCGAGTGTGGCGCCCGGCGAACCTACACGGACCATGCCGAGATGCTGGCGGCGGTGGACCTGGACTTCGTCAGCATCTGCCCGCACTACTACGCCCGCCACGCCGAGTGGCTGCACGACTGCATCGCCGCCGGCGTCAAGGGCATCTACGTCGAGAAGCCAATGACGCGCACGCTGGTCGAGGCCGACGCGGTAGTCGCCGCCGCCGAGGCCGCGGGCGTGAGGATCGCGGTGGCGCACCAGTGGGGACGCTACCTGCCGAGCCTGGACGCCCTGCGGGCCCTGGTGCGCGAGGGCGGCATCGGCGATTTGCGGGTGATGCGCGGCCACGGCAAATGCGACGCGCGCGGGGGTGCTCATGATACGTTTGTGCTGGGCACGCACGTGTTCGACCTGATGCGCTCCATCGCGGGTGACGTGGCCTGGGTGTCCGGGCAGGTTCGGCAGAACGGCCGCGCCCTCAGCGCGGCGGACATCGCGGAGGGGCCCGAGGGGATTGGTCTGCTGGCTGGAGACGAGCTGTTTGGCGCGTTCGGATTTCACAGCGGCGTCACGGCCACGTTTCACTCGTTCGCCGATCCGGAGGCGGCGACGCAGACCGTGGGCCTTGAGGTCTGGGGAACCCGCGGCGGCGCGTCTGTCCGCAACGGCGGCGCCGAGGTGGCCGTATATCCGTTGCCCGCCGTGCGCCCCTTCGAGTCCGGCGCGCGCTGGGAGCCGATTGAGGCGCCGGTGTACGACAGCCAGGGACGCGAGCTCTCCGGTGACGCCATCGGCCATCGCACCAACCAGCGCGCTGCTGAAGACCTGGTGGCTGCCTGCGCGGAAGGCCGCGACCCGGTTTCCAGCGCCCGCAGCGCCACCGCCGCGCTGGAGATGGCGATGGCAATCTTCGAGTCGGAGCGGGTCCAACGTCGCGTCGAACTGCCCCTGGCGACGCGCGAGAACCCTTTCGAGGTATGGAGATTGCGCGGGCGGGCGTAGGGAGCCCGCGCCCTGAGGTCGTGGGTCACTTCGAGAGGCGTGTATGGACGCCTCAGGGCAATACTGTTGGTCGGGCGGTCCATTGCGCATATGAGTCCGGGCACCTCAGCGACGGCGTGCGCCGGCGCTGGCTCGCGTGGCGTCGTGGGCGGCTCTAAAGTACGGAGCCATGACCACACCGCGCGTACCCACGGTTGAGCGCTTCTATCCGGCGCATGCCGAGTTGCAGGCGCGGTTTGACCGCGAGGCGCGGCGGATGCCGGTGGACACGAGCGGCGCGGCAGCCTTTGAGGCGTGGCGCCAGGCAACGCGGCGGCACTTGTCGTCGATTACGGGGATTGACAGCTTGCGGCCTGCCGATCCGCAGCCCGTGGTCACCGAGTCGATCCAGTGCGAGGGCTACGTACGGCAGCGGATGGAGATGCATACCGAGCCGGGGGTCGTGATGACCCTCTACGCGCTGCTGCCGGACGGACTGCAGGCGGGTGAGCGGCGGCCAGTGGTCATCGCACCGCACGGGCATGGCAGCGGGGGCAAGAACATGACGGCGGGTCGACGCGACATCCCGGCCGTGGCCGACACCATCGAGAAACACAACGGCGCTTACGCGGAGCGCTATGCGCAAGCCGGGCTGATGGTGTTTGCGCCCGACGCGCGCGCGTTTGGCGAGCGACGTGAACCGGTGGGGCAGTCGAACGACGAGGACTCGTTCATGCGGTCGACCTGCACGCCGCTGAATTTCGCAGCGATCTCGCTGGGGCAGACGGTGACCGGCATGTGGACGTGGGACCTGATGCGGCTGGTCGACTACGTGCAGACGCGGGACGACTGCGATCCCGAGCGCATTGGCTGCGCGGGACTCAGCGGCGGTGGGTTGCAGACGCTGTGGTTGGCCGCGATGGACGATCGAATCTGCGCGGCGGTGGTGAGCGGCTACTTCTACGGCTACCGCGACTCGCTGCTGGACATGAACAGCAACTGCGGTTGCAACTATGTCCCCGGGCTTTGGCAGGCCGTGGACATGGGCGATTTGGGCGCGCTGATCGCGCCGCGTCCGCTGCTGGTCGAAACCGGCGATGAGGACCCGCTGAACGGCGCGCGCGGGCTGGACAATGTGTACGAGCAGGTGTCGATCACGCGCGACGCCTACGAATTGCTGGATGCCGGCGAACTGCTAGTGCATGACGTGCAGCCCGGCGAGCACCAGTGGTTTGGGGTGACGGCGGAGCCATGGTTGGTGGAGCAGCTGACGGGAGAGCGTCCGACGACATGACGAGGGACCTCGCCAGAGCGTCCGAAGGCGGGAATCAAAGCAAATGTGAGGAACGAGGCGTCGTCTACTACGGAGACAATTTGCCGATCCTGCGAGAGATGGCGGCGCAGTCCATCGATCTGATCTACACCGATCCACCGTTCAACACCGGAAAAAAGCAGGCGCGGACTCAGCTGCGTACGGTCCGAGACGCCGGCGGCGACCGTACAGGCTTCAAGGGACAGCGGTATCGCTCAATCAAGGTTGCTTCACGAGCATTCGATGACGACTTTGACGACTACCTGGCGTTCCTGGAGCGAAGACTCGAAGAGGCACACCGCATATTGAGCGAATCAGGCTCTCTATACCTTCATCTCGACTATCGCGAGGTTCATTACGCCAAGGTCTTACTGGACGGCATTTTTGGACGCGAGTGCTTTCTGAACGAGGTGATCTGGGCTTACGACTACGGTGGGCGAACGAAGAGAAAGTGGCCGCCCAAGCACGACAACATCCTGGTCTATGTGCGCGATCCCGAGCAGTACGTTTTCAATGCTGAAGAAGTAGATCGCATTCCATACATGGCGCCCGGGCTGGTCGGACCGGAGAAGGCGGCGCGCGGAAAGCTCCCGACGGACACGTGGTGGCACACGATCGTGCCGACGAACGGCAAGGAACGCACCGGATACCCGACGCAGAAGCCGCTTGGAATCGTGCGTCGCATCGTCCAGGCATCTTCCAAGCCCGGCGACACGGTGCTGGATTTCTTCGCGGGCAGCGGCACGCTTGGTGAGGCCGCGTACGAGCTTGGCCGGCGGTTCATGCTGATTGACGACAACGAAGAAGCGGTTGCGGTCATGGCGAAGCGGTTTGGCGACATGGAAGGCGTGAGGTTTGTAGGACTCGATTCTCGGCAGCACGAGCTCGCCGAGCGCCAAGGCCAACTTCTTTCTTAGGCCGGCAGCTGAGTTGTATTGCTTTGCGGTCGAGCGGTTAGGACGCGCGTCGTCAGTCCAATCCCGGCTGACCGCTACCCAAGCCTGAGCAGGCTCAGGTGCCGACGAAGCGGACGATCAGCCCGGCGATGGTGGCTGCAGCTGTTACCGACCCGAGCACGGCGACGATCATCCAGCGGGTCAGGCTGTGGAGGTCGGACTTCCACTCGGCTCGCATGGCCTGAAGGTCGGCCTTGGTTGCCAGCGTTGGCAGCGTGGTCT
This sequence comes from Chloroflexota bacterium, assembly GCA_011523785.1. Taxonomy (GTDB): domain Bacteria; phylum Chloroflexota; class UBA11872; order UBA11872; family UBA11872; genus UBA11872. The sequence goes on from WTFW01000132.1 coordinate 4,647, forward strand.
CAATGGCGGTTAGTCGCCGCTCGATCTCAATGGCGGTCAAGTCCACCGTCATCCGGTTTACCCTTTCCCGCCCATGAGTGCTTCACGATCACTTTAGCGCCTGGAGCGGCGGCAACCGCTTTGCCCAGCCGTATCGCGCCTGTTCAGGCACCGAGAAACCGAACGATCAATCCGGTGATGGTGGCCGCGGCGGTTACCGATCCCAGCACGGCAAACACCATCCAGCGGGTCAGGCTGTGGAGGTCGGCCTTCCACTCGGCGCGCGAGGCCTGGATTTCGGCTCTCAGCGATTGGATGTCGGCCTTCGTTGCGAAGGTCGGCAGCATGGTCTCTATGGCCGTGAGGCGCCGCTCGATTTCAATGGCGGTCAAGTCAACCGTCACTCCGGTTTTTCCTTCTACCGCCCAAGGTTGTCCGTATCTCAGTTTAGCGCCGGACGTGGGGACGATACTCTGGAGCCAGTCAGAGCGCCAACGTGAATGCCGCTTACACTCGCCTCACCCCTAACCGGAGGCTGAGGTTCGTGGTGCGAGACGTCGAGACCCTTGCCTTCGCCGCCCGGCCGCCGGTTGCCGGCTAACGCACTTGTCATCGTCATTCGCTGAGGCCCTGGAAGCCGGGGACATTGCTGCCATCCGAAGCGCGGCCAAGGCCGACCTGCACTCGCACCTGTACTTTGCCGCCCCGATTGCCGACGTGGAACGATGGCTGGGCCGCGCCGTTGCACGTCCGCCGGCCAGGATGGATGGACTGGACGGAATGCGGGCTTACGCGCGCCAGGCGATATCCCCCTACCTGGATAACTGGCCAGCGTTCGAATTCGTGGCCGGCGCCGCGGTGAGACACGCGCGGAGTGACGGCGTTGTCCAGCTTGAAGCGAGCTTCGATATCTGGGCGGTCCTGCACCATCCGGAGGGGCTAGGCGGCTTGGCGGCGTTTGCCAGTTCGTTGGCTTCGCGCTTCCATGGCGAGGTCGACTTTCGGCCCGAAATAGGGTTCTCGCGCTCCTTCGTGTCAAAGGACCACCTGATGACGTCTCTTTCCGAAGCGATTGAGACCGGCGTCTTTCGGTCGATTGACTTGTACTCGTACGAAGACGGCTGCGATCCGGAGGCGGTGCGATGGATCTACGAGAAGGCTCAAGGGGCTGGCCTGAAGCTCAAGGCGCACGTGGGCGAATTCGGGGGCGCCGACGAGGTGAAGCGGACCGTTGAGGTGCTTCAGCTCGATGAAGTGCAGCATGGAATCGCCGCGGCGGAGTCGACGGCCGTGATGAACTGGCTGGCTGATCAGCGGATTCGGCTGAATGTCTGCCCGACGAGCAACGTGATGCTGGGTGCGGTGGCCGATCTTGAGTCGCACCCGATTCGCAGGCTGTACGACCACGGGGTGGACGTAACCATCAACACCGACGACCTGATGATCTTTGGGCAGAGCGTTTCGGACGAGTACCTGAATCTCTACCGGGCCGGGGTGTTTACAGCCAATGAGCTTGAGGAGATTCGGTTGCGGTCTCTCCGCCGATAGCCGGAGTCTCTGACGTAAGCGGCATTGAATCCGCTCAGGGGCATCGGCACTCCTGCCCTTGCAGCCGTATGCCGTGCACGGGCTCCAGTCGATTCCCGGCGATCCGGCGGTAATAGCAGCTATGCCGCGCCACGCCGTCCTTGACCGTGTGGCACACGCCCTCGTTGCGCAGCCTGACCAGGTATAGAAGCGAGTTCTGCTCGCAGTTCACGCGGACCTCGACGAGGTCCAGGAAGTTGCCGGAGGTCTCGCCCTTGATCCACAGGCGATCTCGGGAGAGGCTCCAGAAGGCTGCGACGCCGTTTTGCAACGTGTAGTCAAGCGCCTCCCGGTTGGCGTGCGCGAGCACCAGGACGTCGCGGGATTCAACGTCCTGGGCGACCACGGGTACTACTCCGTCTCCGCCGGCGGAGGAGAATCGCCCGAAATCCAGCGCGATGTCGCCGCCTTCCTCAAGCTCGTTGATCGAAAGCGCTGCTGAGTCACGCCAGGCCATAGATGGTCCCCGTACGAAGATTCCAGGTGGAGCGGCTGAACGAAGACTACGCCGTTCTCAGGTCCGCGTGCTCGCCACGAGTGGACCGAACGCGCCCTAGGTCTCCCGCCAGGGCAGGCGCCACAGCCCAAGTCCCATGGTGACGACCGCGTAGGCCGCCAGCACGGCAAGCTCCAGCCACACGTCCATACGTCCACCGAGGGAGGCGGCGATGGCGTCGGCCGCGTAGCGGAGGGGCGAGACGTAGCCGAACCACTGCAACAGGAGCGGCGCCGACTCCAGGGTGAAGTACACCGGGGAGATGATGACAAGGACGATGGCGATGAGGCTGGCGATGATGTTTCCCACCGGCAGCGAGGGCGCGAAGCTCATCACAAACAGAACTATGCCGGCCAGCGCCAGAATCGTTAGCAGCAACGCGGGGGCCAGCGCCCAGGTCGGGGAAATCTCGACGCCGGCGATGAGGGCGAAGCCCAGCAGAAACAGTGCGGAGAGCGTTCCCGACACTGCGGTGTACAACAGCGTTCCGACCACAAAGGCGGCCTTGGAGACGGGCATGGTGATGACGAGCTTCAGATGGCCCATGAACCGCTGCGCGACGATTTGCTGCCCGGCGAGCATGGCGGTGCTGAAGGAGACGCCGAAGATCAGCGTGCCGGCCAGCAGGCGCTGCCACACAACCGCGTCGTCGGGCGCGATGGAGCGAAAGACGTAGAACATGGGGATCGGGAATACCAGGGTTCCAAGCACGATGAGATACCACTGGCGGATCATCGGCAGCGCGTGGATCTCCAGGACGGCCACCGAATCGCTCAGGAATTTGCGCGGGCCGGGCGTGCTGAGGCGGTCAGTCCGCGCCATCGGCCTCGCCTTCATTGCGAGCTTGCTGCGTCAGTGCCAGGTACACGTCCTCGAGGCTCGTGCGCACCACGGAGTATTCGTCGATGCCCTGGGCCCGTAGCTGGTCGGCCAGGGCCAGGTGGTCGTCGCCGAAGAGGGTCTGGGGACCCTCGGAGGTCTCATAGACCAGCTTGTACTCGTGGCCGATGGAAGCCCGCAGATTCGCGATGGTGTCGAGCGAGATCAGGCGACCGTCCTGGATGATGCCGATTCGGTCGCAAAGCGTTTCGGCCTCCTCCATGTAATGGGTGGTCAGGAGCACGGCGGCGTCGCGTTGTCGGTAGCTCTGCAGGACCTCCCAGAGCCGTTGGCGGGACTCCACGTCCAGGCCGACCGTGGGTTCGTCCAGGATCAGCACGTCCGGCTGCGCCAGCATGGCGATGCCGACCAGGAGGCGGCGGCGCAAGCCGCCTGACAGGCGTTCGCTGTTGAAGTCGCGGTGAGCCGTCAGGTCGAGTTCCTCGATCAGCTCGTCCGCGCGCTCCCGCGCAGCCCGCCGAGACAGCCCACGCAGCACGCCGAAGATCCGCAAGTGCCGGTACACGGAAAGCCCCTGGAACAGGCGGGCCTCCTGCGGGACCACGCCAATCCGCGCCTTGGCGTCGTCAGGATTCGCCACGGCGTCGATTCCGACCACGCGCACCTGGCCGGAGGTTGGGAGCAGTTCCGTCGTGATCTGACGCACCAGCGTGGTCTTGCCCGCGCCGTTGGGCCCCAACACACCAAGTGCCTCGCCCCAGTTGAGGGTCAGCGAGATGTCCTGGTTGGCGTGCGGGCCGTCCTTATAGCGCTTGTTGAGGCTGCGGACCTCGATCGGCGGCGGTCGCTCAACGCCGGTCAACGGTGCGCGTCCGTTCGGAGAGACGCAACTTGCGTCCGGTCGTCCTGGCTTCCGTCCACGTCGCTCACCTGGCCGGCGGTTCCCGCGGTGATCACTGACAGGTTAGCCGTCGAGCCGGTTACCGGACCATTCGCCACTTAACAATCTCCGGCCGGCGATTACGGTAGAGAGGCCCTTGCCGCCCACCCGAAGGCAACGATGGTTCGCGTCGCCCGGCCATGCATCCTGATCGTCGAAGACGACGCACGCTACGTCCGGCTGTTGCATGCCATCCTGCAGCAGCACGACTATCGGACGCAGAGCGCCGGCACAGGCGCTCGGGGGCTCGAATTGATCGCGTCCGAGGCGCCGGACGCCGTGGTGCTTGACCTTTGGCTGCCGGATCTCGACGGCCTGGAGGTACTGGAGCGAATGCGGCAGTTCTCTGACGCCCCCGTGATTATCGTTAGCGCGCGCGACGACGAAGCGGACATCGTGCGCGGGTTAGAGGCAGGCGCCGATGATTACCTGGGCAAGCCCTTCGGCGTTCCGGAGCTCCTGGCCCGCCTGCGCGCCGTGATGCGGCGGACGCCCCAGGCCCAGGTCCAGATTGCCTCACCCTTCGAGTCCGGGGATCTGCGCATCGATTTCGCGGCGGCTGAAGTCAGCGTCGCAGGCAAGCCAGTCAGGCTAAGCGCCACCGAATACCGTCTCCTCCAGTTCCTGGCTCGCAACGCCGGTCGCGTGCTCGTACCCGACCAGTTGCTCGAGAACGTGTGGGGCCCTGAGTACGTGGGCGACGAGCACCTGGTGCGCGTGTACGTCAGTCGAGTTCGCCAGAAGATCGAGCGCGATCGTCGCAACCCACGCCACCTCATCACCCGGCCCGGGGTGGGATACATGCTGCGCCGGCACGAGTCACCGCATGCCCAGTCCAGCGACTGACCCGCCGCGCCAGTCGCCAGGCGGAGTCGGCGCGCCAAACACGGGCTTCGACTCGCGTGCCCACGCGCTCATCGGCTCATTCAGCCAGGCGGTCAAGATTCTCAACACGTCGACCTCGCTTGCGTCGGTGCTGGAAGACCTGGCGCGGATCAGCCGCTCGGTTCTCAATGCACGCTACGGCGCGGTGGCGGTCATGGACACTGACGGCGAAATCGCGCAATTCGTTACCGCCGGTTTGGACGACGCCGAGATTGCGGCGATCGGTGATCCACCGCGGGGACGCGGCTTGCTCGGCGCCGTGATCATCAGTGGCAGGCCGCTGCGCTCCGCCGATATCGCCAGCGATCCCCGCGCGGCCGGGTTTCCAGACAACCACCCACCAATGACCAGCTTTCTCGGGGTGCCGATTCGGAGCGGGCGGCGAACGCTCGGCAATCTGTACGTTACCGACAAGACGACCGGGGATGAGTTTGACGACGTCGACGAGTGGGTGGCGACGGTCCTGGCCGATCACGCCGCTCTAGCCGTGGAGCGCGCAGAGCTGAGTGCGGCGCGCGACGCGTTTCTCTCAGTTGCCGCGCACGAGCTGCGCACGCCGGTGGGCGCCTTGCGGCTGGCCGTGGAATCCGCCAGGGAGCAGGCCGCAGGCCACGGCACGCCGCCCGCCGTCCGCGAGCTCCTGCGCGAACTCGAGCAGGGAATCGATGAGCTATCGCTGGAAGTCGAAGATCTGTTGGACGTCTCCCGGCTAACCCGCGGCGCGCTGCCGGTGCAACGCTCGACGGTCGATCTCCGCGAAGTCTGTCAAGCGGCGGTGGACCGCGTGCGGTGGACGTTTGAGACCGACCGCGTGGTCACGGACCTCCCGTCCGCCCCAATCCGCGGACGCTGGGACCGCCGCCGCCTGGAGCGAGCGGTGGCGAACTTGCTTGAGAATGCGCTGCAGTACAGCCCGATGGACATGCCGGTCTGGATCGGCGTTACGGTAAGCCGTACACAGGCGACCATTGAGGTTCGAGACCAGGGCGCAGGCATTGACCCGACAGACCAAGAACGAATCTGGCAGCCGTTCGCCCGCGGTACTCAGAGTCACGGGGCGCGGCGTGGCGCCGGACTTGGGCTCTATATCGTCCGCGAGATCGTGTCGGCGCACGGCGGCAGGGTGGCGTTGACCTCGCAGCCACTCGTGGGAACGACTGTCAGCATCACGCTCCCGCTACGGCCGCAGGACTCAAATGAAGACTGAGCGCCGCAACGCTGACCCACGGGGAGACGGCCCGCCTGGCAGTTACGAAATTGTGACGTTTGCGGACACGGCCGTTACTTGCTGTTGACACCGAAGCGCGACGCTAGGGATGCGGAGGCAACGGTGCCGTCGCGCTGGAAAGGACGGTCGTCGAAATGGCCGGTCATGGGCCGGGTCGCGCCTACGTGGTCGACGAACCCGGTGTGGTCAAGAACCTTTTGCAGAACCCAACCTGGTCGTGGATCTTTCTCCCGCTCCGGCTCTGGTTGGGGTACGAGTGGATCAACGCCGCGACCCACAAAGTGACGAGCCCGGCATGGATGGATGGCGGGGCGGCGCTTCAAGGCTTCTGGACGCGCGCGGTCAGCATTCCAGCGGAGGGCCGACCGGCCATCGCGTTCGACTGGTACCGGGAGTTCATCAACTTCATGCTGGTCAACGAGTGGTACTCGTGGTTCGCCAAGCTCATCGCCGTTGGCCAGATGGCTGTCGGCATTGCCCTGATCGTGGGTGCCTTCACCGCCATTGCGGCGTTCTTTGGGCTGACGATGAACGTCAGCTTCGTGCTCGCGGGCTCGGCCAGCACCAATGCCGTGCTTCTGCTGGCGGCACTGATGCTGATTCTGGGTTGGAAAGTCGCCGGTTATTGGGGGCTTGACCGATGGCTGCTGCCGGCGCTCGGCACGCCGTGGACGAGAGAGCGAGTGCGCTCCCCACGGGCCGCGTACCCCAGGGCGCTGCACGCCGCAGACTGAGAATCTCCTCCCCACTGCCCGTGGCGCCGCAACAACCCCGGCGCCACGGGCAGCGCCTTTGCCGCCGATTGACTGCAGTCCACAAGCCGCCCAGGCCCAGCCACGCCGATGCGCATCGATGGGCAACGCTGACTGAGTTGCCGGCCGCCAGAGCACTATTCGAGGGGACAGCGGCGCTGCGAGCGCACCTCGCGTGGCGGAACCGCTTCACGAACCGCTGCAGGCGGGAAGGCCGTTGCGAGGGCGAATCCTTGAATTCATAAAGGCAGCCAGGCCTTAGGAGGAGCGCGGGCACGGGTGTCCGGCACCGAATCGGCCCGCGAGCGGCGGAGGCAAGAACCGTCCATATCCAGCCGAACCGCTTGCCTAGACTTGCGGTACGCGGACGGATCGCCGCCGGAGTCGAAGCATGAAGCTCACGACACAGCAGCTCGCCTTCTTTGAGACATTTGGCTACCTAGGCTTCCCCGGGCGCTTTGCGGAGGACGCGGAAGCCATTACCGCCGAGTTCGAGCGCCTCTGGGCCGAGCGTGGCGGCGGGCATCACGGGCAGGCCCACGACCATCAGCAGCGTTCGGCGCTAGTTCCCTTCATCGACCAGAGCGAGTACCTGAGCGCCCTGCTGGACGATCCGCGGATCGACGACGTGGCCAGCGAGGTGGTGGGTGACGACTACAACTACACGGGTAGCGATGGAAATTTCTACGTCGGCGACACCCGGTGGCACTCCGACGGCTATGCGCGCAGCAAGTACCGCAACGTCAAGTTTGCGTTCTACCTGGATCCGGTGGAGCACGATTCGGGATGCCTTCGGGTCATTCCGGGCAGCCACCACAGGGGCGACGACTACGCCGAAGGCCTGCAAGGCATTATGTCAAGTCAGCGGACCTGGACGATGGAGGAGCACCTCGGCGTTTCGGGTGCGGAGATGCCGGCCGTGGCGCTGGAAACCCAACCTGGCGACATGCTGATGTTCAACCAGGACCTCAAGCACGCGTCGTTTGGCGGCGGAACCCGTCGGCGCATGTTCACCATCAACGTGTCCGAGCGCTTCGCCGAAGAGGACCTGGACGAACTGCGCCAGGACATCGGGCACGCGGCCCGCTTCTGGATCGAGCGCGCCTACGGCGACGCCATGATCCGAACCGCCGGCCCGAAGCGCATGCGTCACCTGGAACAGCGCCTAGCCAACGATGGCCACTTGCCGGAACTCGCGCGCAAGGCGCGCCAGGAGATGAGCGAGCCCTCGCGGGGATAGCCGACGGCGCTACGTAGCGGGCCAGTGAAATCTCTTTCGCGCTTGGCCGGGCGCTGTCGCACTCTTGTTGCGGCCCATTGCCTGCTATACTGGTTTACGGAATACCGGTCACCAGCCTAGCCTGAATGTCAGTACGCGACGATCTTCGCCTTGGAAGCCTGGCCTACTGGGCGCTGCTGGCCCTCAGCGCAATGCCGGGCCACACCTCGCACGCCTATGCGCTGCTGCAGGAGTTTTCCAGGCAGTTCGGACGCAAGCCTTCGAGCGCGGCGCTCTACCAGGCGCTTCAGCAGCTCGTTCGGCGTGAGCTCATCGAGGATGCCGGCCTCCGTCCCTCCGCCAAGGGACCTGAGCTGCGTCTATTCACGCTCACCGTCGCTGGCCGCCAACTTGCGCTTGACGAAGCGGCGTCGCTGGAACGGATTGCCAGCGCCGTTCAGACCTCACTGAAGCCATCAGGCGAGAAACTGGAGAGCCCGCGGTGATCAAACGGCTGGTCGCAGCTCTGTTCCCGACATCGGCCGACGACGGCATTGACTGGCGAGCCGACGCGATCGCGCTGTGGCAGCTCCAGCGAAGCGAGGCTCCAGGCTTGAGAACACGGGTTCTTCTGGACCTGCAGATCGTCGGCCACGCCGTTCACGAACGCGGGCGTCAGCGCTGGAGTCAGCTGGGTGGAAGTCCCGGCATATTCACGCGGGCACTCGTGGCCGCCGGTCGCTTCGTGGAGTCGGCCGCAGGGTTGAGCGGCCCCGTGGACGACCCGCAGGAGGAAGCCCTGGCCGTGGTTGCCCTAGGACACTTCGGTGTGCCGGACAGGCGGGCGCGATCAGACGTACGCCGCTACTTGCGACGGGTTCGGGCAGCCGTTGCGCCGGTGCGTCATGTGTCGATTGCCGGCATCCTGGCGGCCGCCGCCTTCATCGTGGGCCTGGCTGCCGCCCTCGGCGCGACTTCGGTCATTCTCGCGATCGTGGTGGGGGTTGGCCAGATCGATCGTCCGTATTACCTCACCGACGGACGACCCGTGGCTGAGGTGCGGAGAGCCGCTCAAGCCCTTGACCACGATCAAAGCTCGCCACTCGCCACTATGGTTCCAGTCGCGGTCGCGGTCGCTACCGCCTTTGGCCTGGTCGCCGGACGCGCGGAGCGAAACCACTGGCGCCGCAGCGGTGCGCACCGCACGTATCGCGACCTAACGCCGGATGGCGCCCACAGGATGGAGATCGCGCTCCTTACCGCGATGGCCATCGCCGTCGCCTCGCTGACCGCTCTGCTGGCGTACGGCGGCGACGCCATCGTGTTGGTCTTCACAGTCATAGTGCCCGGCACGCTGCTGCTCATCGCGGCGGCGCGAACGGTGTTTCCGAAGACCTTTGACTGGACGCTGCGGCATGTCTCGCGCATCGATGCCGCCGCCTGCGCCCGCCCGTTGATTGAGCGAGACATCGCATTGGAGGTCGCGGCCGAAGGCGAGTCATACGGACGCGGGTCCTTTAGTGCCCGAAGGCCGGCCAGCAATGCCGCCGCAAGCCTCTGGGCGGCAACCACGCTGCGATCAATGGGGATTTCGCCGGACGCACGGCGCGCCGCCCTGCAACGGCGGATCCGACGCAAGACGGCTGAGGCCGCCAGTGTCAGTCTGACGCGGCACGACCTCGTGCGCTATGCGGGCGGCGGCTTCGGATTTACGTTTGCAGTCTGGCTTCTGGTTCGATGCATGGCCTGGCGAATCTATGAGATTGACTTTGCGCCGTTCAGGACGGCTGTCGGCCTTGACGCGATCACCCTGACAACCGGCGCCCTACTCGCCGCGGCACTCAGCTGGATTCACCGGCGCCACCTGGCGGTGGTGTAGTGGGCTCCGCCAGAAGAACCACATATTCGCGACGATCCGCGCTTCGCGCTCTTGCCGCCGGTCCGGCCTTTCTGATCCTGGCCGCGTGCGGCGAGGAAGCGCCGGAGCAGCCCACCCCGCCTGCCACGACCGGCCGCGGCGACCTGGATGCCGCGTTGCGGCGTGCGCGGACCGCCGCGGCGAGCGTGACCGAGCGCGCGCCGGAGCCGGGGCCGTCACTTCCGCAGCCGGGGCAGCGGCGCGCGGTGCCGGTTGCCGTCATGTCGTTGGAAGTTGCGGGCCCCAGGCTCTTCGGGCTATTTGCCAATGGGCTGCTGGATGCCGGCCGCCGGTCCGAGGGCCGCTACAAGTTCGACGACGTGCCTCTCGATTTCTCTTTAACGAGCGATTGGAGCATGAGCCGCTCGCTTGCGGCAGTTGAAGCCTCAGCGCCCGAACTCGTCGTCTTTTTCGACATTGATCTCGATGACCTGGTCGCCCACGATCAACTCATGCCGCTGGGCGACTTTCTGGCCGCCGATCCGGATTTCGATCCCGGAGCCTTCTGGCCCGGCGTCCTGGAAAGCGGTCGCCACGACGGCGAACAATTCGGGCTGCCGTTTGCCGTCTCTCCGTCTTTCACACTGGTCAACGGCGAACTGGCGGCCGAGCGGGACATTGAACTGCCCGAGCCAACCCTGCAGGCCTTCACCGCCGAGGCCTTTCTGCGAACCGCGCAGGCCTTCCACGAGCCCGATCCGCCAGACGGTGGACTCGGAACCCGGGGCATCCTGGGCGTTGTCCTCCCCGAGCCGACGGCGAGCGGCGACTACCTTGTGTTTCCGCCGGTGACGGTTGCTTTGCTCTCGGCGCTGGGCAGCTTTCGGGATTCCAGCGGCGGCCTTGCCCCGCTTGAGGGCGACAAGGCTCGTGAGGTCCTGGAGTTTTACGTCGACCTCATCCACCGCCACCAGCTGCTCAAGATAGGCAACTTCGACTTTGGCCCCTATCTACAGGCCGGCACCTGGGGCATTGGATTCGGAACCATCGCCTTCTCGGACATCGGCGAGTTCCTCGCCGACAATCGCGTGTACCCCTTTCCGGCGTTTGGATCGGGTCGAAATCCCACCCATACGTTCAATCTAGGCATCGTGAAGTCGGCCAGGGATCCCGAGGTTGCCTACGATGCGCTGCGGCACTTGTATTCGGCCATCGCACCCGACTCGACCCTGCCGCCTTTTCGTGTGGATGCGGCAGCCATTCGGAAACTCATGCCCGAACTCAATGGCGACGACGAGAACGTTCTCCTGCACCTGCTTGAGAACGCGGCATTCGACGGCTCCTCGCGGTCCGAGTCGGAAGTGCTAAGGGACACGATCGTTCGCGACGTGTTCCTGGGCGAGACGGACCCTGCCGAAGGGCTGCGCCGAGCGGTTCAGGAGATGCAAGCGCTGCCGGCCAGTGGCTGACGCGCAGCCCTAACCAACGCCCCGTACTCTGAAGGCCTCGTCCATTTGGCGTCCCGCTCAGGAGGAGAGCGTGAATAGCCCACAGGTCGAATACGTTGACGTCTTTTTCCCCGGTCAGGGCGACACGCTGACCCAGGCGCCGGCCTATCACTGGGATCGGACGGAGGCGCCGGCGGAGGTTTCGGCGAAGGAAGGCCTCTCGGAGCAGAATGAGCCGGATTCGAATGCGATTCACACGTACGGGGTGACCGCAAACTTCTATACCAACACTCGAGACCCGAACGAGATCCTGATTGCGGTCATCAGCACGGACCGGCCGATGCGCCAGCGGATGGCCCAGGCCAAGGTGACCGTCGATTTCACGAACCTGCTGTACCACAACTACGACGGCTTTGGCGTCGGCATGCCCGGACTGATCGTCACTGACGCCGGGAACGTGGTTGCCGTGTGTTGCCGGCGCCACGATTCAATGAGCGACGGCGGCCACGAGAACGACCTCCTGTCAGCGCGCAGCGAGGACAGCGGCAAGACCTGGTCGCGACAGCAGGTCATCCACGCCGAACCAGGCCAGTACACGTTCCTTGGGGCGATTGTCGAAGACCGGATGACGCGAACGGTTTTCGTGACCTTTTGGAACATCCCCGCCGATGTTCGGGATGACCTTGGGTACTTCAGCACCTACGCCGAGCAGGGCGGCGGGTTCGGGCTGGTCAAGAGCACCGACGACGGCCGGACCTGGTCAGAAGCCGTGCGCGTCGATCCGAGCCCGAACGCGGAGGGCTGGACCGGGTGGCCCAACAACAACGAGCACGGGATTCAGCTCGTCGCCGGGCCGCACCGCGGTCGGCTGGTGATTCCCGGCTTCCTGTATAAGGAAGGCGAGCCCGGACAGGTGCCGGGCGTGCGCGGCGGCCTGCTCTACAGCGACGACCACGGAACGACGTGGACGGTGGGCGCAGTCTTACCCAATGGATCCGACGAGGCGTCGGTGGTGGAAACCGCCGGCGGCGAGATCTACGTCAGCTATCGCCGTAATACGCAGCGCCGCGACGGCCGAACCTATGCGCGCAGCGGCGACGGCGGACGGAGCTTCTACGAACTCGGCGAGCATCCCGAACTCAGCGGCCGGCCGGTCAACGTGGGCCTGGCCCGCCATGGCACGGGCGACGATAACCGACCGGAGATTCTCCTGTTTTCCCATCCGATCGGCGTCAACCGCCGCATCCCCGGCGGTACCGAAATGACCATCTATGCGAGCACGGACGACGCGCGCACGTGGCCGATCTCGAAGACCATCGACCCACGTCCCTGCCGCTACTCGGACCTTGCCGTTACCCCCGAGGGCACCGTGCTCTGCCTGTATAGCGTGGGCAACGTCCGCGACCTGGAGAAGATCACCGTCGCTCGTCTCGGAATTGAAGACTTGCTCGTCTAGCTCGATCCGCCACGAGTGAACCGCCAGCCCAAGAAGTGTTGGGTCAGTGCCTTGACATGCCGGTAGGGACTATTACCACCTCCGCCTTGCAGCCCGGAACGTTCCCGAGTGCGGCGTCGCAGGAGATCAGAGGAGCACCGAGAGCCTCCGCCAGGGCCAGGTAAACCCCGTCATAGACCGTGACATGCGCCCGGAGCGCAAAGGCTCGCGAGATCAACGCCGTATGGGGAAACCTGCGAATCGGAAGATCGGCCAGGTCGTCAAGAGCGGCCTGGGCACGAGCTGCTGACATCTCTCGAGCCAGGACGAGCCGCCGAAGAGCCTGACCGATTTCGGGGTCCAGAAGGTGCGGCGCACAGACGACGTCCTGATCGCCGAAATGCCGGGCCAACACGTTCCCCGCAGGACTTTCGGGGCCGAGCAGCATTTCCACGACCACCGACGCGTCGGCGACGATCACCGCCGCTCGCGTTCACGCCGGATGATCTGGGCCGGGGATTCAGAGAGCCGTGGACGTTCCCGGGCGGCGATCCGGGCCAGCACCTCCTCAACCGGCGGGACCGACAGCGCTCGCTCCAACTCTCGAAGCAAAAAGTCCGAGAGACTCAGCCCGGCGCGGGCCGCTCTGGCCTTGGCCTCGCGATGCACCTCGTCCGGCACATTGCGGACCTGGATCATCTTCGACATGCTCATCACAGTAACACATGTTTATGACATGCAAAATGCTATTTCCCATGTTTGGCCTGCCGGCACGCTCACGTGCTCGCTTGACAGTCCCCGTCCGCCCGGCAACACTTCCGCCCGACTGAACATCGTTACGCATCGTTCGTTCAGGTGCCCGTCCCAGGGAGAATAGGGAAGGCGGTGCAAATCCGCCGCGGTAGCGCCACTGTAAGCGGGATTTCGGGGCCGGGGCCCACTGTCGAGGAATCGACGGGAAGGGACCGGCGACACACGTAAGCCCGTAAGCCAGGAGACCTGCCTGAACGAGAGGTGACCGCTCTCCGCATTAAGAGAGGGTTCCTCGGGGTCAGGCCATAGGGCCAGGCTCACGGAAGCCCTGGACTTCAGCGGAGACCCGCTGGAGGCAGGACTTGCGAGAGGCCGCTCGACCGACGTCGATGCGTCAATTCCGCCAGGCCGGCATTTCCGTTCGCCTTGCTGTTGGCGGCGTGGTGCTCGGCGGGCTGGTGGTGCTGGCATCGTTGATCTCGCTGAGCCTTGGGCCGGTCGAGATTCCAGCGGGGCACGTGGCGGCCATCGTGCTGTCGTTCGTTGGCCTGGACCTGGCCGAGGTCAGTCGCACCGAGCACCTGGTCATCGAGCAAATCCGGCTGCCGCGGATCCTCGTGGGCGCCTTCGTGGGGATGGCGCTGGCGGTGGCCGGGGCGACGATGCAGGGGCTCTTCCGCAACCCGATGGCCGATCCAGGAATCATCGGGGTCTCGGCGGGCGGGGCGCTGGGCGCCGTGATTGCGATTGCCACGCAGCTGACGGGGCTGTATTTCCTGGCGCTGCCGTCGTTTGCATTCGTGGGGGCGGTGGCGGCGACGTTCCTGGTCTATGGCATTGCCGCGGTTGGCGGGCAATTCTCGATGGCGACGCTGTTGCTGGCGGGGGTGGCGGTGAACGCGTTCCTGGGCGCGGTGATCTCCGCCATCATCATCCTGCTGCCGGACAACGAGGCACTGCGCGAGATCCTGTTCTGGTTGGCGGGCGGCCTGGATTCGCGGGCCTGGGAGCACGTGCACATCTCGGCGCCACTGATCGTGGTCGCCACAGTCGTGATCCTGGTGCGCGCGCGCGATTTGAACCTGTTGATGCTGGGCGATGACGAGGCGCGGGCGCTTGGTGTGCGGGTGGGCCTGACGCGCGTGGTGCTGCTGGCGGCGGCCGCCCTGGCCACGGGAGCAGCCGTGGCCGTGAGCGGAACCATCGCCTTTGTAGGTCTGGTCACCCCGCACATTTTGCGGCTGGTGCTGGGGCCGGATCACCGGGTGCTGATCCCGCTGAGCGCGCTGGCGGGGGCGGTGTTCGTGATCGTGGCCGACACGTTTGCGCGGACGATCATTCAACCGGCGGAGTTTCGGGTTGGCGTTCTCACGGCTTTCGTGGGCGCGCCGTTTTTCGTCTTGTTGCTGATTCGGAATAAGCGTCAGGCCTATGCGCTGTGATGCGCGACCAGTTGAAAGGACTCTTGGTTTCAATGCGTCAACTGCGTAGCTTCGTCGTGTTGCCGATTCTTGCGCTGGTGCTGGCGCTGGCCTTTTCGGCCTGCGGACCGGAGGACGATGTCTCGCCACCGCCGGCCGCAACGCCGCAGGTCGTACGCGCGGAGAGAGCATCACCACCGGCCGCTACGGCGCAGCCGACGCCGGAGGCCACGGTCGAGCCAACGCCGGCGGCGACCGCACGGCCGACAGCCAGCCCGGCGGCGACTCCAGCACCGACGCAGGAGCCCACGCCGACCCCTGAGCCAACCGCCGAGGCCACGCCTACGGCAACAGCCACGGCAACGCCGGAAGCTACGCCCGAGCCGGATCCGACGGAGGAACCCACGCCCCCGGCGCCGGCGTTTGCCGAGGCGTTCCAGGGCGTGCAGGGGATCGTTGATCCGAGCAATTTCGGTTGGCCACGTGAAGTGGAGGGGCTGAATGGAGTCGTCAGCATCCCGGCGAAGCCGCTGAGCATCATCACGGCGTCCGTGGGACACGACGAGATGACGCTGGCGATCGTTCCGATCGAGCGACTGATCGCGGTGGGCGGTTCGTCAAAGAACGCGACGTATTCGAACGTCGCGGACCTGCTGCAGGAGAAGACCGAGATCTCGCGCGACCCGGAGACAATCATTGCGCAGGAGCCGGACATCATGGTCACCAGCCCGTTCTTCTCGGCGGACGGGATTGCAGCTCTGACCAAGGCGGGGATTCCGGTGATCCAGACCGAGCTCACGCAGGGCCCGGAGGCCCGGATCAACAACATCCTGCTGATGGGCTACATCTATGGGGAAGAGGCGCGGGCTGTTGCGTTTGCCGCCGAGGTTCGCGAGCGATACGAGAGCCTGGTTGCGGTGACCGGCGCGGTTGAGGAGCAGCCGCGCGTGCTGGCGCTGACGCAGTTCGGCGACAAGATCTGGACGGCCGGGAAGGACTCCACGGAAGGGGGCGTGATTTCCGCGGCTGGCGGCCTGAACGTGGCGGCCGAGGCCGGGATCGAGGGTAACCAGACCACCAGCCTGGAAGGCGTGATTGCGATGAACCCGGAGGTGATCGTGATCGCGCAGCCAGTCGAGTTCGGGGCCAACGAGTTCCGGCAGAGCCTGCTGGAGAATGAGGCGCTGGCTGAGCTCCCGGCGGTCAAGAACGAGGCCATCTACGTGGTTGAGAGCAAGCACTTCACCACGCTGTCCTACTGGAACATCCGCGGGGCCGAAGATCTGGCCCGAATCCTGTGGCCGGATGCGTTGGGCGACTCCGAGCGTCCGCCCTTTAGCCTGGCGGAGTAGTTGACGATGCAGACCGAGTGGACAGCGTCTATCCGGGCGGACGAACTCGGCTTCCGGGTCGAGGCGAAGGCGCTGCTCCAGCGCGTGCGGCTGCACGCGGACCAGGGTCAACTGGTCGGTCTGATCGGTCCGAATGGCGCGGGGAAGTCAACGCTTCTCCGCGCCATCGCGGGCGTGCTGCGGCCGCAGGAGGGGGCGGTCTGGTTGGAGGGCGAAGAGCTTGATTCCCTTCCAGCCAAGGACGTGGCGGCCCGAATGGCCCTGGTGCCGCAGATCGCGCCGTATACGCACGGGTTCACGGCGCGTGAGCTGGTGCTGATGGGTCGGTATCCACACCTGGGCCGGTTTCAAATTGAAGGGGCGGCCGACGAGGCGATTGCTCGCGAGGCGATGGAGCTCACGGAGACCGATGAGTTCGCCGATCGGACCCTCGACACGTTGTCAGGGGGCGAGCGTCAGCGCGTATTCGTGTCGCGAGCCCTGGCCCAACAGCCGCGCGTTCTGCTGCTGGACGAGCCGACGGCCAACCTGGACGTGCTGCACAAGCTGCGGGTGCTGGACCTAGTCCGGCGGTTGGTGGACGAGGGGCTGACGGCGGTGGCCGCCATTCACGACCTGGGGATGGCGGCGCGGTATTGCGATCGCCTGGTGCTGCTCAACGGCGGGCGGGTGCTGGCCGAGGGACCGCCCGAGGAGGTGCTGGTTCCGGAGATCATCGAGTCGGCATTTGGCGTGCGTTCGGCCGTATATCGCGATCCGGTAACCGGCTCGCTGACCGTCAGCCTCATAGCCCCAGCCGACGAGAACGGCTCGCACCCGCCAGAACCAGTCGCGAAGGGCGGCAATGGTCGTGCGGCCCAGCATCCGCAAGATTCGCGAACCGTTGGGCCCGGACCCCGAGCCGACGAGCTGTGAGCGACCGGAATCCGCAGGCTCGACCCGCCGAGGTTCCCAAGCGCCGGCGCGTCCGACACGGCCTGGTGATCGTCAATACCGGCGAAGGCAAGGGTAAGACGACGGCGGCGCTGGGGGTGATGTTTCGGGCCTGGGGGCGCGACTTTAAGATTCGGATGTTCCAGTTCATCAAACACACCGGGGCCACGTTCGGCGAGCAGCGGGCGGCGATGCGGCTGGACATTCCCATCGAGGCCCTGGGTGACGGGTTTACGTGGCTCTCCAAGGACATGGATCGGACTGCGGCGCTGGCGGTGGAGCAGTGGGGCCACTGCAAAGGGGCCATCCTGAAGGGCGACGAAGACATCATCGTGCTGGACGAGTTCACCTACGCCATGCACTACGGGTGGGTGCCGGTGGAGGATGTGGTGGAGACGCTGAAGGCGCGGCCGGCGCCGCTGCACGTGATCATCACCGGCCGGTATGCGCCGCAGGAACTGATCGACTGCGCGGACCTGGTGACCGAAATGAAGCTGATCAAGCACCCCTATCGCGAGCAGGGCATTCGGGCGCAACGGGGGATTGAGTTCTAGGCGTGCGACTCGAGGACGTTGTCGCCGGCATCCGCCCGGGTGATGCCCGAGCGAAGCAGGCGGCAACGCGGCGTCAGCAGCGGCTGACGAAGCCGCCGGGCAGTTTGGGCCGGCTGGAAGAGATTTCGATTCAGCTGGCCGGGATCTTCGGAACCGAGCGCCCGAATGCTCGAGACACCACCTTGATCGTTGCCGCCGCCGATCACGGGGTGGTGGCACAGGGAGTCTCCGGCTATCCCCAGACGGTCACCGCCCAGATGGTGCTGAATTTCCTGGCCGGTGGGGCGGCGATCAGCGTGATGGCGCGAGCGCGGGGCGTCGAGCTGGTGATTGTGGACGCGGGGGTTGCCTCGCCGCTGCCCGAGCACCCGGACCTTCGGGTTGTGGCGGCGGGACGGGGAACTGCGGACATGACGCGGGGACCGGCGATGACTCGTGTACAGGCTGAAGCCTGCATTTCGGCGGGCGTCGGCATCGCCCTGGACGCCGCCAAGAAAGGTGCGCACGTTATCGCTACGGGCGACATGGGCATCGGCAACACCACGGCCGCGAGCGCCATTACGGCCGCGCTGACCGGGAATCCGCCAGGCCTGACGACCGGGCGGGGCACGGGTAGATCCGATCCGGAACTTCAGCACAAGATCGCCTGCGTGGAACAGTCGCTCGATGTGAATCAGCCGGACGCCAATGACGGCATTGACGTTCTGCGCACGGTTGGCGGCTTCGAGATCGGTGTGCTGGCGGGCGTAGTCCTGGGCGGGGCGCTGGCTCGGCGTGCCGTGGTGCTCGACGGTTTCGTCTCCGGCGCCGCCGCACTGATCGCCCACAGCCTCTGCCCAGCGGTCCTGGACTACCTGATCGCCGGCCATCAGTCGGCCGAACCGGGTCACCGGCTCGCGCTGCGGCACCTGGGTCTGCAGCCCCTGCTGGATCTGGACATGCGGCTGGGTGAGGGGACGGGGGCCCTGCTGGCGACGGGACTGGTTGAAATCGCCGCGGCCTGCCTGTCCGACATGGCCACCTTTGAAAAGGCCGGAGTTTCGGACCGGGTGCCGGAGGGTTCCGCGGAAGTCTCGGCATGAGAAATCTGCGGTTGGCCATCGGCTTCTTGACGATCGTGCCGGTGGCGCCGGCCCACGCCGGGCCCATGGCTCCCGCCCGGGCCTTCTTTCCCCTGGTCGGTCTCGGGCTTGGCGGGCTGCTGGCCGGGCTTGATCTTGCAGCCAGCCGGGTCCTACCGCAGCCCGTGGTGGGTGCGCTGCTTGTCGCGGCGCTGCTGGTGCTTACCCGCGCTCTTCACACCGAGGGATTCCTGGACACCTGCGACGGCCTCCTCGGCGGCCGCGACCGCGAGTCGCGCCTCGCCATCCTCCGGGATTCGCACGTCGGGGCCTTCGCCGTGATCGGCGGCGCGTGCCTGTTGCTGCTGAAATGGACGCTGCTGGCGGGCATCCCCGAAGCCGAACGGCTTGGCTTGCTGGTTCTCTTCGCCTGTTTTTCGCGCTTTGCCATGGTCGCCGCAATGTCCGTTTTTCCATACGCGCGAACGCAGGGACTCGGATCGGCGTTCCACGATGGCGCCAGCTGGCGTCAGTTCGCCGCTGCACTTGTGACCGCTGCCCTAGCGGGGGGACTGTTGCTCGGGATCGCCGGGCTGCTGTTGCTGGCGGTCGCGACGGTCGTTGCTCTAGGACTCGGACTCTGGTGCAGACGACTGATTGGTGGCATGACGGGCGACACGTACGGCGCGACCAACGAGATGGCGGAGGTATCGGTCCTGCTGGCCGGGATTATCCTGATTCAGCTGTCGCCGGGGCTTGCCGGCGCACCGTTCTGGTAGGCGCGCAAACATGGGCACCTGGTATCTCGTGCGACACGGCGAAACCGAGTGGAATCGAACGGGCCGGATGCAAGGGCACCTGGGTGTGCCGCTGAACGCCGAAGGCCGCTACCAGGCAAGCCGGCTGGCCGAGCGGCTGCGGCGTGTTGAGTTTTCGGCCATCTACGCCAGCGACCTGGCGCGTGCGGCGGAGACTGCCGGGATCATCGCCGATGGCCGCAACCTTGCGGTCACCCCCGAATCGGACCTTCGCGAGTTCTCGTGCGGCGAGTGGGAAGGGCTGACGCTGGAGGAAGTCGAGACGCGCTATCCGGGAGTGCTGGCCGAGCGGATCGAGGCCGGCGGTAACATGGGATGGTCAGCACCCGGCGGCGAGAGCGCCATCGATGCGCTCCAGCGGGTAAGCCGCTTCGTCACGCGCGCGAAGGCCAGTCTTGACGCCGGGGAGAACATCCTGGTCGTGGCGCACGGCGGCACTTTGCGCGCCCTTGTGGTCTGCCTGCTGGACCTGGCCGACACGGACTTCTGGAAGTTCCACGTCGACAACACCGCGCTCGCGATCGTCAACGATCACGACGGCAGCCGCGTGCTGGCGTCATGGAACGACACGAGCCACCTGGCGGGCGACGGCAGCTCCGACTGCGCATGAGCCGGCGCCTGACCCTGGTGCTGGGCGGCATCCGCGCCGGCAAGAGCCGCTACGCACAGGAGCTGGCGGGCGACGGCGGCCGGGTGCTGTTCGTGGCCACGGCCGAGGCCGGCGACGAGGAGATGGCCGCTCGTATCGCGGCGCACCGGGCGGAGCGTCCGACCAGCTGGGCGACGCTGGAAGAACCACTTGACCTGGCCGAGGCACTCGAACCGCGCCTGGAGGACTTTGACACGGTGCTGCTTGACTGCCTGACGTTGTGGGTCAGCAACCTGTTGCTCCAGGATCCGGATCGCGAGGGGACGCCGGCACACATCCAGGCGCAGGCCCGTGGCCTCATCGACCTCTACGAGCGGGGCGATGCTTCCTGGATTGTCGTCAGCAACGAAGTCGGGCTAGGCGTCATACCGGCAACCAGGCTGGGACGCGACTTCGCCGATGCGCTCGGGCGGGTCAACCAGCAATTCGCCTCTGCGGCGGATGACGCAGTCGTGATGTTTGCGGGGTTGCCGGTGAGCCTAAAGGCGCGCGGCCTCGAGATCCGATAAAACGTCGGTGGGTGGCCGCGCGGAGCCAATGCGAAGCGGGCGGCTCTCGGTTAGGCAGCCACGAACTGCAGGGCGTATAGGCGCGCACCGCGCATGGCGATTCGCAGGCGAATCGGGTGACCGCCGGTTGCGGGCAGCCGTTCGTTGCCAGCCCAGGTCACGACGTGACGTATGTGATTGCCAAGCACCCGGTCGCACTCGTCCAGCGTGTATCCCTCGATGCCTCGCCCCTCTGCGTCCTGCAACTCAATCCGAACGTCGCCGCTGGCCGCTGCATCGACATTGAGCTCCAGGCGAGTGCCCGAGAAAACGAGGGGCTTGGTGATCAGCTGGCCGCCAGCGTAGGCCGCCTCGGCGCTGACGAAGCCATCCAGGCGTTGCCGAGTCCAAATGACCTGGCCGGCCGGGTTGTTTCTGCGTTTGAGCCCGTGCGACTGGTCGTAGGCGGTCGCGTACTGGTAGATCGAGCGGTCCCGAATGACCATTCCGAGCGCCGAGTAGAGCATCCTGGATCGCGGTCCGTCGGGATCGATACGGACATAGGGTCGACGGTCCGGTCGTTCCCAGGTGATCCCGTCGCGGCTGACGGCCAGTTGAATCTCCATCAAGCCGTCGTTCCGGCGCGTCTCCGCGTCGAGGATTTCGGCCTCGGTGAAGTGCCGGTAAACCGAGAACGTCGAGATGTAGACGTCATCGGCCCCCGGGTACTTGACGACCGAGGGCGTGTAGATGTCCATGTCAGGCGGGTCTTGCTCGTCGAGCGCGAGCACCGTGGGAAGCTCGCTGGTGAGTCGCGGGCCACGCACATCAACCGGCGAATCGGTGAGCTGCCACCCATCCCGCGACGTGAGGTCATCGGTTTCCCAGCGCGCGACCGCACGCCGCCACGGCCCGTTGGCGCTCAGACTCTGCGCGTCGCGCCCGGTCGGGACCCAGTTGCGGAAGTACGCCACGTAGCGGCCGATCCGCTCATCCCAGAAGACCTGGTTCTGCGAGTCGCCGTGCAGCGCGACGCCGTTGCCGCCCTTCCACGCGAACCGAAGGCCGTCGGGCGACGCGGAATAGCCGAATCCGAGTGGACCGAGGTCCGGATCCCAGTTAAGCCAGTATCCCTTGTAGCGCTCCTCCGGAGGCGCCGTGGGGTCCTTGAAGACGCTCCCCGGCACCCCGGGAAGGAGGTTGTTTGAGCGGACGCCGTTGAGTTCAACGAGTCCGAGGTCCGGCTTTCGCCAATGGACACCGTCCAGCGACTCGGCATATCCCCAGCGATACGAGTGGAGATTGCCGGCACCCATGTTGCTGGACGCGTACCACATTCGGGCCAGACCGTCGTCGTCAATCACGGAATTCGTGAAGTGGATGTGGTGCTCCCAGGCCCGATCCCGGTGAATGGCCACCCCACCGACAATCGGCGGATTCACTTGCAGCGATATATCGTCAGCTTGATCGATTAGCGAGAAGTCGATAAAGAGATGCTTCCGAGTGCCGAGATCGATTGGCTCGCTCGCGTGGCCTGTCACATTCCTGCCTCGACTTCTATTGCCGTGTGGGCCCTGGCCTGTGCGCCGCGGTGACCGGAGGCGCGCATTGCCAACCAGATCGTGCCGCGAGCCAAACCCTAATACAAGGTTCGAGGCCGAAGCCTCGGCCCGACGGTTCCGGGTGACTGGACATTTCCCGGAGGTCATGTTCGAGCGAATCGAGCGGCGGCCCACCCGCCGATCCCCGGTGGCTGATTCAGATCCGCAATGCCGGGTTGCGGTCAGGCGGTGGTAGCCACCGTCCGTTGCGTGCCTGGATGCACAACGGCGCCACCGCCGATCATTCGGCAGTCGTGAATCGCCACGATTTCCGGCAACCGCTGTCGTGCGGAGAGCGCGGCCCACGCGATTCGCTCGGCGTCGGCCTCGAAGAGCAACCCGATGACCGTACCGCTGTGCGCCACGTTGACGCCGAGCGCGCCGGCCTCTTTGGCCAGTTTCATTGCATGCGGGAGCCGCGGCTTTGGGAGGATGCACTGGTTTAACTGGCTGCTGAGCGTGGCGCCTTCGCCGATCTGTCGGGGATCTCCGTTCGCCAGTCCGGCGGCGATGAGTTCGAGCGCTTCTCGGAAGCGGCTGTCGTCCTGGTAAACGCCGTTGGCTCGGCTTCCCGCGTTGAAAGCCTCGGTGTCGACCTCGTCGGAAAACTCGAGCACGAGCACGCGCATCGGCGGCGGCGGCCCCAGCGTTCGGGCAATTCGACCGCCGAGATGATCGAAGAGCGCGATGCCCGGCAGCATGACGCCGTCGCTGGGCTCGATTGCCACGGCCAGTTCGGCCTGCTGTTGCGGCGAGAGCGTCGCGTCCAGGGCCGCGGCGGTTGCCGCAATAGCCGCCGACACGTCGGCGGTGCTGCTGGCCATGCCCTTCGAGCGCGGCAGGGCGCTTTGCAGTTTCAGCCGAGCGTTCAGTTCCGGGCGACCGAGTATGTCAAGAGTCGACGCAACAGCCTGACGTGCCTTCGGGGCATCTGCCGGGCCGCAGACGGAACCGGAGCCGTCGGACACCTCGACGATTGCCTTCGAGCCAATATCGATCGGGCAGGTCACCATCACGGCGGTGCCGTGCAAGTGGCCCTGGGCCAATTCGCCGCACGTTCCAGGCGCCCGGGCCGTGCCGCGTCCGACAAAATCCGCGGTTCCGCATGGTTCCGACGGCCTCTTCACCGCTTCAGACCCATCGCGCGATAGACCAGACCCATGTCCAGGTGATGCCGCACCAGCGATGCCAGCTTGTCGTATTCCGCGCTTGGATCGATGTCGTCTTCGGTCGACACGACACTGAGCCCACGCCTGGCTCCGGCGCAGGCCAGGATTGAGCGGCGCACATCTCGGTTATGGAAGAGACCGTGGAGGTAGGTGCCCAGGGTGAGCCCTTCGGCGTCGAGGGCGCCGTCCGGCAACTCGACCTCCTTCTGCGAGCGGGACTCCAGGACGAACGGGCTCGCCGAATCCGTCCCCGAGGTCTCGCCCATGTGAATCTCGTAGGCCACAACTTCGGCGCCGCGATAGCGGCCGAGCAGTCCCTCATCGCGCGCCACCCGTCCCCGAACCTGGTGCGTGGCCTTGTCTGATCGAAAGGTCGTGGTCGTCGGCAGCAGACCGAGTCCGCGCGACTGCCTGACCGCGGATTCCACCCCATCCGGATCCAAGAGCTCTTGCCCCAGCATCTGGTAGCCCGCGCAGATGCCAACGACCGGCGTGCCGCGACGCCGTGCGTCGGTGATTCGTGCATCCAGTCCCTGCGCGCGCAGCCAATCCAGGTCGGCAACCGTGGTCTTGCTGCCGGGAATCACCACGAGGTCCGGATCGCCAAACTCCGACGCCCGGCCCACGTACCGAACGCGCACGCCCGCCTCGTGGCGCAGGGGATCGAAGTCGTCGAAGTTGGCGATGTGCGGCAACCGCATGACCGCCACATCGATGGCGTCTTCGCCCTCCGTCGCCGCGTCCGCCCCGAGACCAACCGAATCTTCCTCAGGAACGTGAATGTCATTGAAGAACGGCACCACGCCGGCGACTGGCACCCCGGTGCGTTCGCGCAAGAACTCCAAGCCTGACGTCAGTAACGACGGATCGCCCCGGAACTTGTTGATCACGTGCCCGCAGACCAGCGCCTGCTCCTCGGGCTCCAGCAGCACCATCGTTCCCACGAGCTGGGCAAAGATCCCGCCGCGGTCGATGTCGCCGACCAGCAGCACGGGCGCGCTGGCGTGCAGAGCCACCCGCATGTTGACGATGTCGTGGTCCTTGAGATTGACCTCGGCCGGGCTTCCGGCGCCTTCCATTACCACCACGTCAAACTCAGAACGCAATTGATCGAGCGCCGACGTGATCTGCGTCCAGATCCTGGGCTTCAACTCGTGGTATTCGCGCGCCGAGGCCACGGCCCGGGGCCGCCCCATCAGTACAACCTGCGAGCGGCGGTCGCCCTCGGGCTTGAGCAGCACCGGATTCATCTCCACGCGCGGCGCAACCAGCGCCGCCGCCGCCTGCACGGCCTGGGAACGGCCAATCTCCCCGCCGTCGGGCGTGGCGTAGGAATTCAGCGACATGTTCTGCGCCTTGAACGGCGCAACCTGGTATCCGTCCCGCGCGAAAATCCGGCAGAGGGCCGTGGCAATCACCGATTTACCGGCGTGCGACGAGGTGCCCTGGACCATCAGGACCCTGGCGCGACTCCCGTTAGCCATGCGCTCGCACGTCTCGGAGGGCCATGATCAGCTGCTTGCACTCGTCGAGCCGACGCACGGCGACGCGGATGTATGCGGGCAGGCCAAACGACGTGCAGTCGCGAACGGCGATTCCCCTGCGCAGCAGTTCAAGCCGCAGTTTGGCCGCGTCACCCACGCGCACGACCATGAAATTTGCCGCCGAATCCACCACCGGATAGCCAAGGGCGTTCAACTGGGCGCGCAGGTACGTCTTGGCTTGCGCAACGACGGTGCGGGCGACCTTCAAGTGAGCGTCGTCGTCCAGCGCTGCCAGCCCAGCGGCCTGGGCAACCGCACTCACGCTCCACGACGGCTGGAGCCGCCGCAGTGCCGCGACCGTGGGCGCCCCGGCCACCAGGTAGCCGAGGCGCGCGCCCGCCAGCGCGTGGTCCTTGGTCATCGAGCGAAGCAGAACGACATTTCCGCACGCCAGGAGCGCGCGCTCGTCCCACGGCGCTTCGGCAAACGGCACGTACGAGGAATCCAGCGCAAGCAATCCATCTCCGCCAGTCGCCGCGCTCAGCCGTTTCACGAAATCCCGATCGACATAGACACCAGTGGGATTGTTCGGATTGCACAGGAAGGTCAGGGCCGGGCGCAGCGTCTCGACTGCTCGGGTGACTACGTCGGCCGACCAGGCGAAGCCCTGCGCGGCCGTTGCCTCGACGACATGCACCTCAGCACCCGCCAGGATCGCAGCCGCTTCATACTCTCCAAACGTCGGCGCCAGGATCAGGCAGCGGCGTCCCGAGCCCAGGCAGACCCGCGCCAGCAGATGAATCAGCTCCGTGGAGCCGTTCCCGACCAGGACTTCGTCGACACCGACGTCCAGCCTCGACGCCAGGGCTTCGCTCAGCACCAGGCTCCGTCGATCCGGATAGGCCGAGAGATCAGCCGTCGCCGCCGCTTTCCTGACCAGCCGTGACGTACCCAACGGGTTGACGTTGGAGCTGAAGTCCAGCACATCGCCGCGGCTCAACCCATGGACGCGCAGCTCTGCGTCGTCCAATCCGCCATGGATGGCGGGCGCACCAGCCCGCATCGAATCCTCAGCCACCGGCGGCGTGCCTGAGCGCCAGCAAGCCGAGCGCTAGCAGGGCGGCGAGCACCGCGGTTCGATTGAGAACCGCTACGGCGCGATCGATGTCGCGTGAAGTCGGATTCCGCAGCCCCTCGCCCAGCCGGTAGTGCCCGGCCTTTTCCAACCGAACGCCCAAGAGACCGGCCATGGCGCTCATCGTCCAGCCTGCATTCGGGCTGGCGGTCTTGCTTCGATCTCGCCGCAGCACGCGCCAGCCCTGGCCAACCGCAAGCCTGGCGGAGAATCCGCCCAAGAGCAGCAGAAGCGCGCACAACCTGGCCGGAACCAGATTGACTGCGTCATCAAGCCGGGCAGCCACTTTGCCCAGGTGTTCGTAGACGCCGCGGTAGCCGACGACGCTGTCCATGGTATTGACGGCTCGATAGGCAACGGCGCCGGGAACGCCAAAGAACGCGAATGCCAGCCAGGGACCTACGACACTGTCGGTGGTGTTTTCAGCAACCGACTCAATAGCCGCGGCCGCAACCAGCGGCGGACTGAGTGTCGCTGCGTCGCGGCTGACCAGGCTTCGCAGGCTCTCGCGGGCAGCGTCCAGGCGGCCGTCTGCGAGTTTGCGTCTCGTATCGTAAGCCGCCGATCGAAGTCCGGTTACCGTAAAGGTTGTACGAAACAGCGAAGCGCCTCCAACGACATACGCAGCGGGATGAATCAGCAGCAGCAGACTCATGGCAATCCATGTCATGACTGTGGCTGTTCCGATCACGGCGACTACCATGCCGAACCCGAACGCCAGGGCAGCGACAGGGCCCGTGGGCGCCAGGCGCTTCAGGACCGATGTCGACCGGCCAAACCACACCACCGGGTGGATCGCGTTTGGAGGCTCCGGAAGCAGAAGGTCCAGAACCACGGCAACCACGAGAGTTGCGGCGTTCAAGGCGAATCCGTCGAGCCATGTCATATGCGTGCTAATGCCGGCTTGGTATGGTCACGCCTCAAGGACTAGATATTGTACTAATTCCAGATTCAATGGAATTATCGATGCCAATACTGAGCCCGGCAAAGCACGCCGCGCCATTCAACCGATCAAGTCCCAGGCGATGCTCGCGGACTCTCCACAGCCGTGGATTGGCACACGCCGCGGGCATAGCTTAGGCCCGAGATTCGGGCTTCAAGGGCACCGACACAGGCACGGCGCACACGCCGCGCCGGAGAACTCGAGAGCCGCTCCTGCATCAATCCGGCCCGGATCCGTCTGGTGTCCGGACTATCGAGAGCAGGATCCTGCAGGTATTCGCGGACGCCTGCGTTGGCTCGCCCACCAGCACATGGAGCCCGTCGCCGCCTCGACGCGACCATGCCTACCCGAATTCCCGTCTGATAGGATAGCCGCCGGTTCGACCGCACGATTTCCCTCTTAGCCAACCGTTTCCGCCCCGGCGGCCATTGGTCCCACACCAGCCGCCGTCGCGCATGCCACACAATCAAGCCATGCACACGGTCCTCGAATCGATTCGCCGAATTACCTCCGCACCGGCATTCGATGCCGCGATCATAGCGATCATCATTGTCAACGCTGTGCTGTTGGGACTCGAAACTTCGCACGCGATCGATGAAGACTTTGGCCAGTGGATCGATCTTGGGCACCAGGTCACGCTCTTCATATTCATCGTCGAAGCTGTCCTGAAGATTGCGGTATCGTCTCCACGAATCGTTGGGTACTTCCGCGATGGATGGAACGTTTTCGACTTTCTGATCATTGTATTCGCGCTCATACCAGCCACCGGTCAATTCGCCATGATTGCCCGTCTGGCTCGCCTCCTGCGGGTGTTGCGGCTCGTGTCGACAATCAGGGATTTACGGCTCATAGTAACCGCGCTTGTAAGGTCGATTCCCAGCGTCGGTCACGTCATGCTACTCATGGGTATTGTGGTGTATATCTATGCGATCATTGGATACCATCTATTTGGTGAGCACGACCCAGAGAATTGGCGGGACCTTGGAATCTCCCTGCTCACGCTGTTCAACATCGTTACGCTGGAAGGGTGGACAGAGGTCATGTATCGCGCCATGGAATTGAGCGAGTTGTCCTGGATCTACTTCGTGAGTTTTGTTGTGATTGGAACATTCGTTGTTTTCAATCTCTTCATCGCGATCATTATCAATAACCTGGATGAAGCCAAGCTGGAACGACTACGGGAACTGGAGACACCGCCGTCCCGAGAAGAGTTGCTGCGAGAGATTCGCGCGACGCAGCGTGCATTGGCTCGCCTCGAGCGACGAATGCGGAACGACTGACGGCCGCCGAGGCACGACTTTGAGCCGCGCGCTGTTGGCACGGCACTGCGACACGGCTACGGTGAGGGGCAGGCAAGTGGCGAGGGTGATTGCACACCTCGTTCCCTCGGGTAGAGGCGGCATGACGTGAAAGACCCGCGTGCGCACGACGTGTCTAGCTCTTACGCGCTATGGGAGCGCGCCAACCGGGTGATTCCCGGCGGATCGCAGCTGATCAGCCGGCGGCCGTATGCCTTCGCCAACGGGGTGGCGCCGGTATACGCCGAGCGCGGCAAGGGCTCGCGCATCTGGGATGACCAAGGCGTGGAGTACCTGGACTACGGCATGTCAGTAACGTCGGCGATCCTGGGCTACGCCGACGACGTCGTGGACCAGGCGGTCATCGAGCAGATCGGCAAGGGCACGACGTACTCGCTGAACAGCGAGCGCGAGATCGAATTGGCGGAGATGCTGATCGAGCGGATCCCGTGCGCGGAGATGGTGCGGTTTTCGAAGGGCGGCGGCGAGTCATGCGGCATCGCCGTGCGCATTGCGCGTGGGACCACGGGGCGCGACGTGGTGCTGTTCAGCGGCTATCACGGGTGGCATGACTGGTACCTGGCCGCGGGTCATTTGCAGGAGGGGGCGTTCGATCCGTTTGCGGTGCCGAATATCCAGCCGACGGGGGTGCCGAAGGCGCTGCGCGGCACATCCATCCCGTTCCCGTGGGGCGAGTTGGAACCGCTGGAGCAGCTGCTGGAGCAGCATCGCGGCCAGGTGGCCGCGATCATGATGGAGCCGATCCTGCTGGGCGAAGCGCCGCCGGCCGGCTACCTGGCGGGCGTGCGTGAGCTTGCGACGCGCGAGAACGTGGTGCTGATCTTTGACGAGGTCACGACCAATTTCCGGTATAGCGCCACCGGGATCCAGGAGTTTGTGGGTGTGGTCCCGGACCTGGCGTGTTTTGCGAAGGCGATATCCAACGGTTACGCCATGGGCGCGGTGGTCGGCCAGCGCTGGGTTATGGAGCCGGCGTCAAACATGTTTGTAAGCAGCACTTACTGGAGCGACCTGGTGGGGATTGTGGCCGCGATCACGACGCTGAAGGAGATCGAGCGGCGTGAGGTGCCGGCTGCCCTGGCGTCCTACGGCGAGCGCCTGCAGTCGGGCATGCGCGAGGTGCTGGACGAGATGGACCTGCCAGTTGAGATTGCAGGCCTGC
>WTFW01000165.1 GCA_011523785.1 Chloroflexota bacterium
CCGGGTGATCCCCCAGCCGTTCGATCTCCTCCACCGCCAGCACCGGATCGTTCGGCCCCACCGCCAGCGTCGCGCGGAACCGCGAGTCCTTCGCCACCCAGTGATCCATCGTCCAGTCGTTATGCGCCCGGCAGATCGCCGCCGCGTAGTCCAGGTTCGTCATCCCCACCGTCGGGTAGACCATCTGCCCCGTCAGAATCGCCACGTCGAACCCATACGGGTCCAGGTGCTCCTTGACCGTGAACTCCGCGAAGTCCGTGTTCTCGTCCACGTCGTGATCGGTCCGGTACCCGTGGGAGTTCGGCATGTTCGTCCAGCCGCCGTTCGGAAACATGGACCCGAAGTCCTTGATTTCCTGCACGTACTGGCGCGGCAGATACGGAAAGATCTCGTCGATCTTGTGCCACAGGTGGTGGCAATCGCAGTCCACCAGGTACGGCGCGACCTTGCGAAACGTGGGCGCCTCTTCGACGGGTCGGGTCAGGGAGTCAACGGCCGGCATCACGCGACTCCAGGGCAGTCCTCAACGCAACCCCGATGGTATCCCACCCACCCTCGGCCTGCGCCAGATAGCGGAGAGCAGCAGGACCGGAATCAAGGTCACCACCACAAGGGCCACAAAGACCTTCACGCCAAGCGCCGCCCACCGCCAATCCGATGTCACCAGCTGCCAGAGCCCGCGCAGCTTGCTGAATGTTGGTTCTGTCGCCCCTAGCACCACGAACTCCAGATCCTGCTCCGGCCACGTCAATTCGCCGTTAACCCACAGCCGCCCGTCCACAAACCGATTGCCCTGCACCATGCCAACCCGTAGGGACGCCTCGGGCTCGATCTTGGCGGCCACCTGCACGAGCAACCGCCGGCCTTCGCTGCCGTCCAGCGGTGGCATCTCCAGGTGGACCCACGAGGGCAAGTCGCCTGCCGGCGCTTCAACCAGTCCTTCCCGAAGAACCCTGCCTGAACTTCCCGAGGGCGACTCGATCACCCGCCACACCGCCGCGCCGGAACGCTCATCGGGGTCTCGATTCGCCAGGCGCAGTCCGATCACCGCGATCGGCGCCGTCGGCATCGGAAACGCCTGCGCGACCGACTCGCCATCAGCCAGGCTCACCCAGTAATCCGCATGACCGCCCGTAACGCGGCCGTCGGCCATGGGCACCCGAAAAGCCAACGCCGCGAACAGGCCTCCAAGGACGACTACAACCGCCGCCGATCCGATCGCCGCCACACGGAGACGACGAGTGGGAAGCCCTACGCGAACGGCCTCGCTCCCCGACCAGGCAGCCACGGCACTCAGCCAAAACAGCAGTGCTCCGCCAAACTCCAGCGTCTCCTCCAACACGATCATCAGCTCGTAGGCACGCCCCTCGATCAGGGCTGGCGTCGCCGCTTCGCACACCAGCGCGAACACCCAGGTCACCAGCCCCAGGGCAAACGGCAGGCGGACTGCTCGCGTCTGAAGTCCCCGAACGTAGAAGCCCGCCATCGCCAGCACGAAGCCCACGATTAGCGGGAACGCCAGCAGCATCCAGGCGAAAGTGCCGGTTTCCGAGACCAGGCTGTCGCCGAACACTCGCCGGGCGACACCCGGAAGAGCCGCGGTATGGAAATCCGACGTCTCTTCCCAGAACAGCACAGTCGCGGTGCCTGACAGAATCAACCACCCGCCCACCGCAAGCAGTCCACCACCACGTCGACGATTGACCTCGGCGCTCACCACCGCCAGAACGGCCAAGACCAAAAGGGCCGCCGCCGAGATTCGATTCGCCAGCCGCCCTTCCCAGTCGATATCCGGGTTCAGATCCCGCGGGATGGCCTCGGGCGACAGCAAATCGGGAAACGCCAGGCTGAACAGATTCGGCGTCACCACGCCACCCCACCAGAAGACCACGGCGCCAAGCAGCAGCAGCCGGCCAGTCCAGCCCGCCAGCGGCCCGGTCACCATCGCGCGCGTTCGCTCCACCGAGTCGCGCCTAGCCGCGCTTCCGCAGCATGTACCCCACCCCGGGCCTCGTAACCAAATGACGCGGCGCGTGCGCATCCCGCTCGATCTTCTCCCGCACCCGCCGCACATACACCCGCGCCAGGTGACGGTCCCCCGCGTACTCCGGCCCCCACACCTCCTCCACCAGCTGCGCCGGCCTGAACACCCGGTCCCGGTTCCGCGCCAGGAACCGCAACAACCGGAACTCCGAAGCGCTCAGCGCCACCGGCCGTCCCCCAACCGACACCTCCGCCGCCGCAAAATCCACCATCAACCCGTCGGACTCGAACGCCGGCGGCGCCCCAACCTCCGCCCCCGGCGCCCGCCACAACACCGCCCGCAGCCGCGCCAGCAACGCATCAAGGTCAAACGGCTTCGGCAGATAATCGTCCGTGCCCGCATCCAACGCCTCGGCCATGCCCGCATCATCCTCCCGGGCGCTCATCGCAACCACCGGCGCATCACACGCATCGCGCAGCTGCGCGAACACCGACAGCGCCTCCATATCCGGCAAACCCAGGTCAAGCAACACCACATCAGGCGTCTCGGCAACGGCCTCGTGCAGACCTTGCGCGCCCGTTCCCGCAAACACCGCCCCGAACTCGCCCACCGCCAGGTCCCCGCGCAACTGCCGCACGTACCGCAAATCGTCCTCGATCACCAGCGCCAGCGGACGCCCCCCGCTGCCCATCACTCCGCGTCCCCCCTATGCCAGACCTTTGCATAACCCCGCCTCGACCTCGAAAACGGGGCCGCTCTTTCTCCCTCTGGAGACCTTTGCAAAACCCCGCCTCGTCCGCGAAGGCAGTGCCGCTCTTCACCCTCTCCAAGGGGAGAGGCAGAGCCTGCCCCGGACTCGATCCGGGGTTCGGCCGTCTTCGGCCGAAACCGGTGAGGGGTCTTCCGGGCAACCACGCTCGGGTTTGGCAAAGGTCTCCTATGCGCGGCACGCGTCGTCGCACGACCACCGCATGGTGCGACACCGCCCATAGCCCCGCACGCCAAACCCGTCACCCGTTGGCCGGAAAACAAGCCCGAAGCATAAAATTATGTCCACCAGCCGCTATCGGGATGCCCACCCCATGGCCAGCACCCAATCCGACTACCCCGTCCAATTCTCCGTCGACTACCCCAACCGACCCCTCAGCCGCCTCACCACCCTCTTCCGTCTCATCATGGTCATCCCCATCCTCATCGTCGCCGCCCTCATTCCCGGCTTCGTCAACAGCGGCCAGGCCAGCGGCTCCGATCAGGCGGCCATCTCCATCCCACTCCTCTGGCTGCCCCTCGTCCTGATGCTCGTCTTCCGCCACAAGTACCCGCGCTGGTGGTTCGACTGGAACCTTGAACTCAGCCGCTTCGTCTACCGCATCCAGGTCTACGTCCTGGCCCTGCGCGACGAGTACCCCTCCACCGACGAACACCAGGCCGTCCATCTCCACATCGAGTACCCCAACGCCGAAACCGACCTCAACCGCTGGCTCCCCCTCGTCAAGTGGTTCCTGGCCATCCCCCACTACATCGTGCTGGTCATCCTCGGGATCCTCGCCTTCATCGCCGTGGTTCTTGGCTGGATCATGGTCGTCATCACCGCCCAGTACCCGCGCGCCCTCTTCGACGTCATCGTCGGCGTCATCCGCTACGGCGCCCGCGTCCAGGCCTACGCCTTCATCCTCACCACCGACCGCTACCCACCCTTCCGCCTCGACCCCTAGCCGGCGACCTTTGCATAACCCCGCCTCGACCTCGAAAGCGGGTCCGGCCTTTCTCCCTCTCCCGCTGGGAGAGGGTTGGAGCCTGCCCCGGACGCGATCCGGGGGTGAGGGTCTTCCGGGCAACCACCCCCAGGGGTTCGCAAAGGCCCCTCGTCACCGGCCCACCACCAGCGGCGTACTCCCCATCGGGATCACGCCGCTCCTCTGAGCCTATTGGAGCGTCAACGCCTCGTGGCCTAACGAGGGGAACCGGATGCAGCGTCCTGATTCGCGTGCATTCCCGTGCCCCGGCTCGAGTCAGACCTGGGAAGTTTCGCGCGTCCGTCGCGGGTCTGGACGCCCGCGATCGACAAGGACGTCGTACATACGATCAACCGTATTGGTCAGACCCTGGACCTGCTGCCGTAGCGAAGACTGCTCGCTCTCAATCCGATCAAGCCGCTCATCGACACGGTCAAATCGCTCATCGACGCGATTGAACCGCTCATCGACACCACCAAGCCGCTCATCGACACCGCCAAGCCGCTCATCGACGCCACCAAGCCGAACATCGACGTGATCAAGCCGTTCCTCGACGCGACCAAGCCGCACGTCAACGTGATCGAGCCGTTCCTCGACGCGACCAAGCCGCACGTCAACGTGATCAAGGCGTCCCTCGACACGATCAAGGCGTCCCTCGACGCGATCAAGCCGTTCCTCGACGCGATCGAACCGTTCGTCAACGCGATCGAACCGCGCATCGATGCGATTGAACTGCTCATCGATGAGATCGAATCGCCGCAGAACCTCGGCTTGAAACTCTTCCGGTGACATGCGTGGTCCCTCCGTGTGCGAGGAACCCTGCTCCCCGCCGCGTTAGCCACGGCGGGAGCCACCCAACAACCAACCGAGCCTGCAAAATTATAGGGCCGGACATCCGGCCGCAGCAATCCGTCACTCCATCCCGGAACGCCCGACGCTGGCGTCAACCCATCACCTGGATAAACCCACGGCCGTGCACGCCCAAATGCTCACCACGTC
>WTFW01000040.1:0-2193 GCA_011523785.1 Chloroflexota bacterium
GAGGCCTCGGCCGGTATTCCCTTCCTCATCAACCCACCCGAGTCATGGGGCGCCCCACGCGCCCAGGTTCTCGACCAGCCCGTGGGCCTGCAGGACGTCATGCCAACCCTCATCGACGCTGCCGGCGCTGAAATCCCGTCCTCGGTCAGCGGTCGCAGCCTGGTGCCGCTGGTTCGCGGCCAATCAACATCCTGGCGTGACGCACTGCACCTCGAATACGCCAGCGGCGCCCGCTCCGAACTAGCGCTTGGAACGACGCAAAACGAACCCCCGCCGGCCGAACAACAATGGGCCCGCGGCTGGCACGCCCTGGTCAACGATAGCCACAAGTACATCTGGGAGAGCCAGACCGGCCAGGAACTCCTGTTCGACGTCCACAGCGACCCATTCGAGGAGCATGACCTCTCCTCGCAGTCCGACCTTGGCCCCTGGCGTCAACGCCTCATCGAGCAGCTTCGAGACCGCCCCGAAGGCTTCACCGACGGATCCCAGCTCATCACCGGCCGCCGCCACGAACACATGGTCCCCGGCCTCGCCCCGCCCAACTACAACACCGGACCACCCGTCTACTAGCGTCGCCCGCCTGCCATCCGCTGCGCCTCTGGCCGTCGCCGCAGCGCCAGCATCGACACAACTCCAAACACTGGCCCCAACGCCAGCAACCCAAACGCCGCCCCCCAATGCGGCCCGCCGTCCACCAGCAATCCAACCAGGTGAATACTCACAAACGTCAGCAGAAAGCCAATACAGATCTGCATCGTCAGCGCCGTCCCCACGTACTCCGGCGGGCTCAACTCCGAGATCGCCGCCGAGAACTGCGCCGAATCCGCAATCACGCTGAATCCCCACACCAGCATGATTGGCATCAACACCCACAGCGGCGCATCCACCAGCAACGCCACGGCAATTGCCGCGCTCCCACTCACCGCCATCGCGCCAGCCGCCGTCACCGACCGCCCTACCCGATCAGCCACCAATCCACCCGCAACCGCCCCAGCTCCACCAATCGCAATCACCGCGAAACCCAGACCAGCTGCCATTCCGTCCAATCCACCTTCCCGCGCCACTACCTGAGCCAGAAACAGCGGCGCCCAGGCCCACATCGCATACAATTCCCACTGATGCCCCAGGTACCCCAGCGTGGCCAGCCGAAGCCCCGGCGCACGCACAATCTCTAACGCGAACCGAGGATTGAATCGAGCCGGCGGCGCCGCAAACGGCCCCTGCCGAACCCCGCCCAGCACCACCAATCCCGCCACCACCGCCAGCCCCGCCGTAACCAGCACCGTCGGCCGCCAGGACGTGTCCAGCAGCGCGCGGACGAGATGCGGGCTGGCCGATCCGACCGTCAGAGCTCCCACGATCAAGCTCAGCGCCAACCCCCGGCTGCGTCGGGTCCACGTCGCCGCCAGCTTCAGACCTGGTGGATAAACCCCCGCCAGAAATGCTCCAGTCAGGAAACGCAGGACGGCACCGTCGAGCGGGCCAGTGGCAATCACGGCAAGACCGGCAGTCGTCAGGGCAGCGCCGGCGGCACTGAGGGCGAAGAGCCGCGACGCGTCGAAGCGATCGGGAATGTTTAGGACGCCGCTCACCAGCGTCCCGGCGACAAACCCCAACTGCACGGCCAGCGTGAGCCATGCGGCCGCTCCGGCTGTCAGCTGCCACTCTGCCTGGATCAGCGGCGCAACCGCGGCGGCGCTGAACCACGGCGCCAGCGCCAGCAACTCGGCCAGGGTTAGCAGGCTCAGGTTTCGCCACTGGCGGCCACTGCTCTCTGCGGGCGGCCGAGCATTCCTCATGGGCAAACCCTACCGTGCGATGTGCCCCGAACCCGCCATGTGCCGAAATCGATCGAGTTCTCGCCGGAGCGGGAGCCTCATTGCAATTGGGGTCCAACTCCAGCGTCATCGCAGGAGACTCGAGGAATCGAATTCCAACGCCAATAGAACGGGGCGTTGCCATGTACGACTCTGATCTCCACCTGCTGGTGGACGACGAGGAGATCGATGCCCGGTGGCACCTGCGCCGGGTCCTGGCACGGCCTGAGCGGCGCACGCATGACCCCGTGATTCGTCCCGACCGGCCGTGGGAGGGGCGCGCGGCGGGGCTCTGGTCGTCGGTGCTCTTTGACCGCGACGAAGGGATCTACAAGTGCTGGTATCGCAGCGCGGACGACGACGTGGAGGCGGC
>WTFW01000040.1:2293-4666 GCA_011523785.1 Chloroflexota bacterium
CGGCGATGACGGATCCGGTTTCAGGCTGCTATCTCGCGTATACGCGCCGCCCGTTCGTGACCGGCGCGGTGTCCAAACCGCAGTACCCGGAAGCCGAGGTCCCGAACGAGCCGCTGGGTTCGCGCATGCCCTATAAGCGCCTGATTACACGCGCGAGCAGCGCCGATTTTCTGTCCTGGTCGGACTTCGAGAACGTGCTGCGGATGGACGAATGGGATACGCCCGGGACGCAGTTCTACTCGATCAGCCCGTTCGCCTACGGGAACCGCTACCTGGCGTTTGTGGACCTCTATGACACGGAGGTGGAGAAGATCTGGGTGACGCTGGCCTCCAGCCCGGACGGGGTACGCTGGCTGCGGCCCAGGCGCGAGGCGTTCCTGGACCTTGGGCCGGACGGGCAGTGGGACGATACCTGGATCAACGTGACGAACAATCCGCCCATCCGGCAGGGACGGCACTTGCGGTTCTGGTACATGGGCCGGCAGTCGGCGCACGGCCGTAGTCACCGAATCGCGGCCATCGGGTCGTTTCGGCTTGGGGTCGACCGCTTCGCCGGCCTGGTGGCGGGACGGCAGACGGGCCAGTTGGTGACGGAGCCGGTCGAGGCCCGGCAACCACGGCTGTTCGTGAACGCCCGGCTAAATCAGCCCGGCACGATTCGGGTGGGGTTGCGCAGCGCGGAGGCCGCGCCGATTGCCGGTCGATCGCTCGAGGATTGCGATCCGATTCGGGGGGACGCGATCGATCATCCGGTGCGCTGGCGCGGCGAGACGAGGCTGGGTCGCGTGCAAGGCGAACGCGTGCGCCTGCATATCGAGGTCACCTACGGCACGCTCTATGCGTTTCGATTCGGGGAGGCGCCGCGGGACGTGAGTTAAGGCGCGACACCTGCCGGGTTAAACGACCGGAAGGCCGCTCGGGTGAGCGGCCTCCCGTCCGTCAGACGCGAATCCCGTCGCCGGCTCAGGCGTTCGCGATGTACGTCTTCAGATCCTGATAGGCCTCAGCGTTGTCTTCCAGGACGCGGTCAGCCCTGGCCAGACTGCGCTCCATCAGATCATCGATCGACAGGTCGCCCGCGTGCGCGGCGTCCACGTTGCGCCAGGAGTTGATCCACTCCAACCAGGCCGGATAGGCCATCTGGCGGTGGCGCGCGTCCGGCTGGTCCAGGTACTCCTTCCACATGTTGTGACGTTCCGGCGGCCCGGCGGCCATCTCGGCCGAGGCATGCACTTCCTTGCGCAAGGGCATCGATCCGCGGTCGATCGCGATCCGGCCCTGAACCTCGGGTCCGGCCATGAAGAGCACGAATTGCGCGGAGGCCTCGACGGTGTCCCGCAAGGCGGCCGTGTTGGAGATCATGTGCGGCTGCTCGGTGATCTCGTGCGGCACGGGACCGCGCGGCCCCTCGGGCATGGGCGCCATCGACCACGGGAAGCGACCGGCGACCCGGCCGATCGTACTGCCGACGGCGCCGCCGTTGCGGGCGGTGAGCAGCTTGCCGGCCGAGAACAGGTCGCGGAACTCACCGGCCAATTCGCGACTCTCGCCCAGCTTCGGCGACACCCCATGGACGGCGATCATGTCCACCGCCAGCCGCACGCCCCGATCGGCGCCGGAGTCCCAGCAGGTGGTGCGCATGCCGTCGGCGCTGCGGTACATGATGGTCGGATCGTCGGCCAACGCCCAGCCCCAGGGGTTCCACTGCGTCCAGGACCCGCCGTTGCCGCCGCCCACCTCAATGCCAAAGGTGCCGGCTTCGGGATCGGTGGCCTTGATCAGGTCGTCCAGGAATCCCTGCTCGAGATGCCAGCTCCCGGGCGTCGGCCATTGGATCCCGGCTTCTTCCATGAGCTGCAGGTTGATGTGCTGCCCGTTGGTGTTCCCCTGGTAGGGCATGCCGTACTGCTTGCCGCGCAGCCCGCCGAGGTGGCCGTAGGGCACGGTGTCGGCGAAATCCACGCCGGACGAATCGCCGGGGTAGTACCAGTCCTCGGGGTTGTAGTCGTCCTGCTTGGCCAGAAAGTCGTCGATGTTCACAAAGGCGTCGGCCGTATACCACTGCGCCGCGAACCAGCCGCTCATCAGGGCGGCTTCCGGCGTGGAACCGGCCGCAACCATGGCGCCGTACACGATCTCAACCTGGGTCGGCGCGGGGACGTAGCGCACCACGATGTGGGGGAACTGCGTGGAGAATCGCTCCAGGGCCCAATCGACCGCCGCCCCACGCGGACCGGACGTGTGGTCGGTCTGGAACAGCAAGTTCTGGGTCTGTTGGACCGGTGCGGCCTCCACGACCTTCTCGACGACCTTCTCGACGACCTTTTCGACTTCGACCGTCTGCGTGACGACCTTTTCGACCTCGACGACCTT
>WTFW01000011.1 GCA_011523785.1 Chloroflexota bacterium
CCAGCCAAAGTCCGCCCACCCGCGCGAGATGTACAGCCGCGGCGCCGGAAACCCGTCATACAGGTGCACGTGCAGCGGCGCCCCATCCCTTCCGTCGCGTCCCCGGAACAGCACATAGCTCCCCCGGTAATCCTCGAACCGCCCAATCTGCACGCACTCCGCAAACCGCGCCGGGTCCTCGCCAAACACCCGCGCCGCATGATCCAGGGCCTGCCTGGCGTCCGGACCGCGGTCCTCCGGCGCCGGCGGCCAGATGACGTCGCACCACAACGGCAGGTCGCCCGCGTCCTCCGCGCCCTCGGCCGTCGTCACCCAGGTCGGCGTCGACCACGCAAACCCGCCGTTCGCCTGCGTCACTCGCACGTAGTACCAGGTCTCTCCGGCCAGCGGCGCTGGATCGCTCCACTCCAAGCTCGCGTCCAGGCTTCCCGGCAACTCCGAATGCACCAGCCGATCGCCACGAATTATGTCAACCCGATCGATCGGCGCTGTCCCATGCACCGCCACCCGCAGCTCGACGGATCCCCCACTCGCCACTTCCGACCCCGCCGGCTCCCCGCTCACCTTCACGTCCAGCAGAATCCGGTCCCCCGTCGTCGCATACGTCCGACGCCCGAAAAACGC
Organism: Chloroflexota bacterium; assembly: GCA_011523785.1. Taxonomy (GTDB): domain Bacteria; phylum Chloroflexota; class UBA11872; order UBA11872; family UBA11872; genus UBA11872. The sequence continues at coordinate 625 of WTFW01000011.1, forward strand.
GTCCCGCACGCCTTCCCGCGTCAACTCCGGCGCGAACACCGCCGTCAGCGCGCTCCGCACCGAAAACGGTCGTCGCGGGGTCCCGCCCTGCCCGAAGCGCGGCCACACGTCGTACCCCGGATGCCCCGCGTGCTCGTCCGCCATTCCCACGCTCGCGAACTTGTAACCCCGCTGCAGGCCCTCGAACGCGTACCACTCGGCGTGCTGGTGCATCGCCGAGATTTCGATCGTCGGCATCACGTCCTCCACGCCGTCCCCGTACCGCTGCCAGTCCGACCGCTGCGCCGCGTGCGACCCGATAAACACCTGCCCATTCGTTGCCCGCACAGCCTCGATCGTCCCCGCAATCGTGTCCTCGATCACCAGGTCCGCGTCGTCATCCATAAACCACACCGTCAGGTCCCCGGCCGCCCGCCGACGCTCCCACGGCGTGCGCTCATATCCCAGGAACGTCACGAACCGTCCCGGCTCGTGCCACGCCCGCGCTGTCCGCTGCATGTCGCCCCACATCTTCCGCACGTCCAGCACCGGCGGACGGTTGAACGCCCCCGTCGCCCGTCCCGGCGTCGCATAGATGTGGTCCGTCAGGCTGTAGAAGTCCAACCGCGCTTTGTTCCGCGCGTAATCGTGATTCCACTCCGCCGTTCCCGTGGCGTCCGCATAGTCCGCATGACTATGCATGTCGCCCCAGTAGATCCGTTCATTGGGCTCCACCCGGCAGCGAATCGGATTCGACGTCCCCGACAACGACCCGTCCCCGCTGGTCACCGTCAGCCGGTGCACGCCCAGCCGGTCGAAACGCAGCCCTTCCACCTCCACGATTCCCGCGTCTTCATCCGTCACCGAGACGTTGGCCAGCTCGACTCCATCCAGGCTCACCAGCAGGTCGCCCACAAATGGCGCGCCCGGGTTCGAGTTCATGTCCTCCGCCCGCACGTGCAACGCAAACGCCTCGTCCAGCCCAACCACCGATGGCGCCGTCACCCCCAGCTTCGCTGGCGGACCCGGCACGATCGACGCCGTCACGCAGTACGGCAGGTACGTCCAGGTCCCTTCACCCTCGTGATCCACGGCCGCGTAGTAGTTGATCCGCTCGATGCTGTACGCCGGCGCCGCCGTCGGCTCGCCGGCCCCCACCCGCAGCACCACCTCGTCCCCGTGCCGCAGCTCGCCCCGCACCACGCGCACCTCGCAGAACCGGTTGTCCTTGTAGGCCTTCGCCAGATGAACCAGTTCCAGCTCCGCGTCCCCGTCCGTCTCAACCGTTACGTAATCCCAGCCGCTCGGATCGTCCGTTTGCGGCACATACGCGCACGGCACATTCGTCTGATCGTTCCAGAAACTGATCGCCCCGCCGTCTCTTACCGGCTGATCCCCGCACCGGTACCTGAACGTCCAGGTCCCTAGACTCCCCGCCTCAACCTCAATCGCATGCCCCTCGTCCCCGCCAAACCCAACCGTCAAGTCCTCCTGGTACCCGTCATCCCTCGGCAGCTCACCCACAACGCCCTCCCTTTCCGTCGCCTGGCTCGACGAAGCTCGCTACGCCAAGAGGCCCTGTCAGCACGCCCTGCGCCGTCGCGTCTCGGAGAGCGATCGCACTCGGCGCAATACCACGCCACGGAACAGCTCTTTCTCCCTCTCCCTGGCTGAGATCATTGCAAAAGCTCGCCTCGACCTCCAAAGCGGGGCGGATCTTCACCCTCTCCTGGGGGAGAGGCAGAATCGGCCGTCCTCGGCCGAATTCGGTGAGGGGTCTTCCGGGCACCCACCCCTGGGTTACGCAAAGGCCACCTGGCAGGGAGAGGGCTGGGGTGAGGGTCGAAACCCTCAGCCACCGCCCCAGCCCGAAACGCCGCACCCGGTCGCCCTTAGCTCAAGAACAGGATTCTCGATGAATCACACCCACCCGTGCTCGATATTCACAGGCGACCCCGTCGTCTGCGTCGTCCAGTCGTAGCCGGAGTCCAGCACCACCTCTTCATTGGTGATTGCCGACTGCTCCGCCGCAAACAGGATCTCCATGATGTGTCGACCGTAGGGTCCGTGCGTCGGGGGTTCGATGTTCTGCTCGATGCTGTCCACGAACCCCTTCCACTCGTACTTCATCTCCGCCGGCGGGTCGTCGAACGGGCGGTCTTCCCACTTGTCGCCCTTGCCCACGCGCACGTAGCGGGTGCCGTGCTGGCTGAACCGCAGCGTTCCGTTCGCGCAGATCACCTGGCACGAGTAGTCCGGCGCACCGTCCGCAAAGCCCACCGAAACGGCTACGCCGGCCAGCCCGTTCTTATAGCGGATAAACGCCGTCGCCGAATCGTCGGCCGCTTGGTAGTGCGCGCGCGTTCCGATCGCCGCCGACACCGACATCGCCTGCGACCCCATCACCCACGTCAACCGGTCCACTACGTGGACCCCGTTGCCCAACCACATGCCGCCGCCGTGGAAGCGGCTGCGGTACTGCGGGCGCCGCCCCGCGTGCCCCCAGTTCTTCGACATGTAGCAGACCGCCGTGATCAACGGTCCCAGCTCGCCCGAGTCCAGGATCGCCTTCGCCGCCAGGCTCGTCCCGTAGAAGTGTTGGCTCAGGCCCACCATCAGCTTCCGGTCGTTCGCGTCCGCCGCCTCGATCATCTCGTCGCACTGCTGCAGGCTGATCGCCATCGGCTTCTCCACCAGCACGTGCTTGCCGGCGTTCAGCGAATCGATCGTCAGCCGGTGATGCAACTGGTGCCCCAGCACCACGGCCACCGCGTCGATCTCGTCGTCTTTCAACAACTCCGTGTGCGACGTGTAGCCCCTCGGAATGTCATAGGTCTCCATGTACCGCTGCCGCGGCTCCTCGAACAAATCCGCCACGGCCAGCACCTGCACGTTGTCCAGCGACTTGATGGCCTCACAGTGCGAGCGCGCAATCCCGCCCAGCCCAATGATTCCCACGTTCAACATAGGACCCCGACTCCCTCAAGAGCACCCCCAACCACACCCCCGCAGCCTAGGCCATTTCACCCCGGCCGTCAGACACCAACAGCCGCGCTCCTCGTTCGGAGCGGGGCTGAGACCCCTCCGCAGCGACAGGGCCCCCTCTCGCCAGATACTCCGTTCCCACCCCATTCGTGGTGCGCCGGCCCGAAGTCTTCGGAGAGCCTGTCCTGAGTCCCTCGAATGGCCCGACCTGAGCTTGTCGAATGGGAACCGTCTCGATCCACATCACCTGCACATGGCACGATGTTCTACGGACCACGATCCGAAATGGAGACCTCCCACGTGATCCCCGCGGTGAGCGAGCAGGCCGACGAGCTCCAGCGTCTCTGCGTCCGCTTTCACGTTCGGCGCCTCAGCCTCTTCGGCTCCGCGGCCACCGCCAATGACTTCGACGAAGCGAGCGACCTCGACTTCATCGTCGAGTTCCAGCAGATCCCCATCGCCGACTACGCCGACGCCTACTTCGGCCTCCACGAGTCCCTTCAGGAGCTCTTCGGCCGCCCCGTCGATCTCGTCGTCGAGTCCGCCATCAAGAACCCCTACTTCCGCGAGGCCGTCGAAGAAACTCGGACCTCACTCTATGCGGCGTGAGACCGCCAAGTACCTCTACGACATTCAAAGTGCGGCCCTGCGGCTCCAGGACTTCACGTCCGGCAAGAGCTTCGCCGACTACCGGAACGAAGCCATGCTCCGGTCGGCCGTCGAGCGCGAGTTCATCGTCATAGGCGAAGCCATCAACCAGTTGGCTAGGTCCGATGAAGCGTCGGCGACGAAGATTACTGGCTACGAACGCATCATCGCGTTCCGCAACGTTCTGGTTCACGGCTATGACACCGTCGAGGACCGCCTCGTCTGGGGTGTCCTCGTATCCGATCTCCCCACCCTCGCCCGCCAGGTCAGCGCCCTTCTTGATGATCAATAGCCAGCACGCGCCCCCTACGGTCCTTGCAGTCAGACCAGTCAGCCAGCGCCGGTGTTCCTAACTCCTCACTGATCGGCTAACGCGTACCCTGTCGTCCACAGGTTCCAACGGCGCTGCCGCTCACCCCAAGAG
>WTFW01000052.1 GCA_011523785.1 Chloroflexota bacterium
CTATCTGAACTACCAGAACCGCCGCCCGGACTACATCGCGGCCTTCTGGAACGTCGTGAACTGGGAAGAGGTCGAGCGCCGCTTCGGCTAGACCGACCTGACCGTTGCGAAGAGCCGGCGGCCCGGTCGTGAGCTGCCGGCTTTTCGCACGAATGGTCTAGGTCAAACGGGCTAGGATTGACGCATGTTCGCTTTGTACCGGCGCGCCCCCTGGCAGGCGCAGTTGCTGACGATCTTCGCGATCGTCGCCATCCTGATTGTCATCGGCTTCCTGGCCCTGCGCCAGTTCCAGGCCGGCGATCCGAACGTCTCCGTGGAACCGACGTCGGTGGACGTGGGCGGCGCGGCGACGCTGATTCCGCAGGGCGAGCGACCGTTCGGGCTTCACGTCATTGGCGAGGGCGAGGTCGTGGTGTCGCCCGACCGGGCGATCGTCACGCTGGGCGTCGAAGCGTCAGCCGAGACAGCCGCTCAAGCGGCCGACGAGGCCAACTCAACGGCCGAGAAGCTGATCGAAGCCATTCGGGGCGTCAGCTCGGACGAAAACGAGATCCTGATTCAGACGACCGGGTTGAGCCTGTCGCCCGTCTTTCCGCCCGCCGCGCCCGAACAGCGCACCGTGTCAGCCGATCCGGTCGGCTATCGGTCGGCAAACACAGTCACCGTGACCATCGACAAGATCGACCTGACCTCCAGGGTGCTGGACGCGGCGCTGAGCGCGGGCGCGAATAGCGTGCGTTCGATCAGCTTTACCCTGCAGGACGATGGCCCGGCCAAGGCCGAGGCGCTGCGCCTGGCCACGTTGGACGCCGCCGCCAAGGCGCGCGCAGTGGCCGACGCCTTGCGCGGGAGCGTGCGCGGCGTTATCTCGCTACACGAAGACAGCATCTACGTGCCGGTGGCGCGCAGCGACTTCGCCATGGCACGGCCGATGGCAGCCGCACCCGCCGCGGCCGCGGTTCCGGTGGAGGCCGGCGAGTTGCGCATCCGCGCCACCGTGCGCGCCAACTTCGCGTACGAGTAGGCGACGCCCGGAGAAACTTCGACCGACGGCGTCCGTTAGCCCAGGTCGGCGGGACGCACCGGCGCCCCCGTGCGCGCGGACTCCTCAATGGCCAACGTGACCCGCAGAGTCCGCACGGCGTCGGCGTAGGTGGATCGGATGTTCGACGCGTCGCCCGACTGGACCGCCTGCACGAACGCCTGGTCCAACAGGTACTTGCAGTCGGTGCTGTTGGTGAGTTCCCGGACCTCGCCGGGCTGCGCGATGCGTCCCCCTTCGTGCCATACCCACATCGACAGGTCGCGCGCCACGATCGTGACGCCGTGGTCCCAGGACTCACCCGGAACGCCATTGAGGCCGCAGGTGTTGAGCAGCGTGCCGACGGCCCCGTTCTCGAACTGAAAGGTAGCGGCGGACACGTCGTTGATGTTCAGGCTCGGCGCGTCGGTCATCAGCCGGGTCGCGGCGGCGGCGTGGACGCTCTCGATTTCGCCGACGAGGTAGCGTTGCAAGTCGACAACGTGCGTTGCCTGCTCCACAACCTGGCCGCCCGATTGCTCCTGGATGCGCCACCAGAGTGTGCGGGGCATGCCGCCCAGGTAGGTGCCGATGGCCATGCCCACGGTGCGGTCCGCCAGCAGCGCGCGGGCGGTGTCGGCGGCCTCGCTATAGCGCGTCTGGTAGCCCACGGCGGTGATCAGGCCGCGCTCCGCGATGGCCCGCTCGATCCCGCGCACGGTTGGCATGTCCAGCCCCACCGGCTTCTGGACCAGCATGGGGACCCCGGCCTCGATGCACTGGTACTCCGCCTCGCCGTGAGCGAACGGCGGCAGCGTGATGAATACGCAGTCGGGCGAGGCCGCGGCCAGCATCCGCCCTGCGTCGTCGAACGTCTCGATGGTCGGCGGCTCGACCGGCGGTGACATCCTGGCCGTGGCTAGCCGCAGCGTGTCCGGGATACGCGCCAGATCGATGTCCGCCAGAGCGACCACGTCGGCTTCCGGCATGCGCAGCAGATTGGCCAGGTGCATGGAGGCGATGCCGCCCACGCCAATGAAGGCGACTCGCACGGGGGTTGGCTCAGGCATACGTAATCAAGACCGGCAGCAGACCTCCGAAGCCTAGGGGCGGCCGCACCGCAGCGTCAACGCGGGTCTACACTGCCCGGCTGTGATGCGGTGCAGGTTGACGCCACGAGTGTTCACGCCGGCTGGCTCGGCCGGTGAGTGGGCGCGCGCTGGATACGCCTGATGCCCGCAGGTCCGCGCCGGCACCACGGCGCCCCACGCCCGCTTGGCGCCGGCGGCCGCGTGGTCAGCGTGCCGCGGCGAGTCTCGATGAGCCTGCAGGTGGACACGACCCTGGCGCGTCGCGGTCCATTCCGGCCAGGTCTCATCCTTGTCGTCACGTTTGCGAGCCTGATTCTGTTGGGTACCGCGCTGCTGGCGCTGCCGCTCTCCATGGCCGAAGGCCGCGAGCCTGATCTGCTGGTGGCGCTGTTTACCGCAACCTCCGCCGTGTGCGTCACAGGGCTGACCGTGGTATCCACCCACGACCATTGGTCGCTCTTCGGTCAAGTCGTGATTCTGGGGCTGATCCAGGTCGGCGCCCTGGGCTTCATCGTGGGTGCCATCGTGATCTTCTCGCTGGCCGGCCGGCGCACCTCAACCCGCGAACGCCTGATGTTCGGCCAGCACATCGGACGAGGCGAGCCCGGCGGCCTGAAGGGGCTGTTCTGGCGTATTGCCATATTCACGCTGTTGCTGCAGGGCGTCGGGGCGGTGCTGCTGTTTCTGCGGGTCCGCGGCGATGCGGCGGTGGAGAATCCACACTGGTGGTCGATATTTCATGCCGTCTCCGCGTTCACTAACGCGGGGTTCGACATCGAGCCGGGCTCCGTCAGCTTCGAGCGGCTGGTGGACGACCCAACCACCGTGGGCATATTGGCCGGGCTGGCCATCGTGGGCGCCATCGGTTTCATGGTGATCTTCGACGTGATGCGGCGGCGGCTGTGGCGGCGCCTGGGGCTCGAGTCCCGCATTGTCCTGACGGCCATGCCGGCCCTCCTGATCGCCGGATTCTTGCTGCTCCTGGTGTTGTCGCCCGATTTCGGCGGCGCGGTGCCTGAGGACGATCTCGGGCTGCGCTCAAACGCCGCGCTTAATCACGCCGTCTGGCGCACCACGGGTTTCTCGACCATCGATATGGGCCGCCTGCACACCGATACCCTGATCGTGCTCATCGTGCTGATGTTTATCGGCGGCGCCTCGGCCGCGGTCACCGGCGGCATTACCGTCAACACTTTCAGCGTGCTCTTCATTGCCATGGTGTCGCACATTCGCGGTCGCCGTTTTCCCGAGGCCTTTGGCCGGCGTATCGCTCAGCATTCCGTCATGCGCGCAATAGCCGTCGTCGGGCTGTCGGGTGTCGCGGTGCTGCTGGCGACCGTGCTGATGTCCATCGCGGAACGCGGTTCGGACACGGTGCTTTCGAACCTGTTATTCGAGGCCGTGAGCGCCTTTGCCGTCGTTGGCTACTCCACGGGCATCACGGCCGACTTGACGGTGGCTTCTAAACTCGTGCTCATTGGAACCATGTTCGTGGGCCGTCTCGGGGCTTTGACCCTTGCCCAGGCGCTCGTCACGCGCGAGCATCAGCCGGCGGTCCGCTACCCGGAGGAGGCCATCAAAGTCGGTTAATCGCCGACTCGACCCATGCAGATCCTGGTGACCGGCCTTGGCCGGTTCGGAAGCAGCCTGGCCCGCACCCTGGCGGAATCCGGACATGAAGTCATCGTGCTCGACACGTCCGAGCAGGCCGTCCAGATGGCAACTGACGTGGTGGATCAGGCCGTCGTGGGCGACGCCACCAACGAGGCCGTGCTGCGCGAGGTTGGAGCAAACGACGTGGACCTGGCCATCGTGGCCATGGCCGAAGTCGAGGCCAGCGTACTGATCACCACGCACCTGAAGAACCTGCGGGTGCCGCGCGTGTTCGCCAAGGCTTCCAGTGAAGTACATCGCCTGATCCTGGAGCGCGTGGGGGCGGACCGCGTGGTGTTTCCCGAGCGCGACATGGCGTTGCGCCTGGCCCAAAGCGTGTCCACGCCCGGCATGCTCGATTACCTGGAACTGCTGCCGCACCTCGGCATCACGGAGATCGACGGGACGCCGTTTGCGGGACAGTCGCTGGCTAATCTGAATCTGGCCGCCCGCTACGACGTCAACGTGCTGGTGATCAAGCGCGGCAACGAACTGATCGTCACCCCCGGCCTGTCCGAGCGCGTGATGGAGGGCGACATGCTGATCGTGGTCGGACGCGACAGCCGCATCGCCGAACTGCAGACGGCCGCCGGCTGAGCCGCCGCTTCCCGGCGCGTGTACGGCCTGTGGATGCGCTGTGGACTTTGTGTGTAACTCGGGATGCGTGGGAGTCAAGCATCCCACTGAGCCCCTGTTGGCCGGCACGGTACTCGAAGAGCCGAAGTCGATGCCGCAGAAGCTGGCGATCCGCGAGTTGACCGAACGTCAGACGAACGAGTTGTCCAGATCGTTGAAACTCTGGCGATTGACACGCAAGATAGGGGATGTCAACATGCTCCCCCACCTACATGTAGTATGTAAG
>WTFW01000024.1 GCA_011523785.1 Chloroflexota bacterium
ACAACACGGTGCACTTCTGGCGTCGCTCCACCGAGGAGGACTCCATGATGTCGGGGTATCCGGCCAAGCCGTCGGCCCTGGCGTTCGATGACTCCGGCACCCTGTTGGCCACCGGCGGCGGGGAGGCGGTGACGGTCTGGAGCTTCCGGGGAAAGGGGCCCGAGGGCACGCGGCCCGGCGTTCTGGATGTTCATGTTGAACCCGTCACGGCGCTTGCCTTCGCTCCCGGCGTGACGCGCCTGGCATCGGGGGCACGCGATGGCGGCGTGGTTGTGTGGTCGCTCCAGAAAGATGGACACGGCGGCGCGAAAGGAGCCGCGGTTGTGGAGGGCGCTGTGGCCGAGGTCTACTGGCGGCCAGACGGGCGCGCGCTTGCCGCGCTCGACGCGTGGGGCGGCGTGACGACCTGGCGGGTAGGACGCTAGGCGGGCCGATTTACCCGCGTTCGCACTGGTCCGCGCCGCCGTGCGGGCATCGGCTGGTTACGCCCACGAGCCGTGAAACGGTGTCCCGCCAAAAATCACCACGGCGAACTCAACCACCGCTGCACGTCTGAGCCTGCCTGAACAGGCTGGCACGTATGGACCCTAAACCTCGTCAGTCAGCGCGCGAGACGCCGGATACGGGGGTCCAGCAGATCCCGCAGGCCGTCACCCAGCAGGTTGAACCCCAAGACCGCCACGAAGATGGCCGCTCCCGGCAGCAGTATGAGATGCGGCGCGGTCTGCAGGTGCGGGCGCGCGTCGTTGAGCATGGCGCCCCACTCCGGTGTCGGCGGCTGCGCGCCCAGCCCCAGGAAGCTGAGACCGGCGATGCCCAGGATGATCCAGCCGAAGTCCACGGAGGCGAGCACCACGATCGGCCCGAGGATGTTCGGCGCGATGTGCCGGAGGATGATGCGCCGGTCACTGGCCCCGGAGGCCCGCGCCGCCGTCACGTACGCCATCTCTCGCTCGCCCAGGGTGATCCCGCGAATGATGCGGGCGTGGCCCACCCACCACACGGCGCCGACGGCCAGCAGCACGTTGAGCAGTCCCGGGCCCAACGCTCCTGCCACGGCCAGCGCCAGGATCAGCGAAGGAAAGGCCAGCAGCAGGTCCACCACCCCCATCAGCGCCGTGTCCGGCCAGCCGCCGTAATATCCGGACAGCAGGCCCACGGTCACGGCGATGGTCATGCTGAGGACCAGGGTGGCCGCGGCGGCCAGTAGCGTCGCGCGCGCTCCGTGGACGAGCCGGCTGAAGATGTCACGGCCCAGGTGGTCGGTGCCCAAGAGGTGCTCCGGCGACGGCGAGAGCAACCGGTCGGGCAGGTTGATCTTGGTGGGATCGGCCAGCGGGCTCCACGGCGCCACCAATCCCGCCAACAGCAGAGACACCACCAGGATTAGCCCCAGGGCGGTTCCCGGCTCTCGCAGCAACGAGTGCCACCGACCGCGGCGGCGTGGCTCGGCGATGGCCGGCCGGCGAGGAAGCCGTACCCCAACACGTTCGGCAGTGCTCGCCATCGGCCGCTACACCCTGCCCCGTTCGTAGCGCAGGCGCGGGTCCGCGATGCGCAGGGCAATGTCAGCCACAAGGTTGGCCAGCAGAACGATCACCGCAAGGTAGGTGACGAACCCCTGGACCACGGGGTAGTCCCGGGTCAGGGCCGCGCCCACGATCAACTGACCCAGACCCGGCCACGTGAATATGGTCTCGATGATGACGGCGCCCCCGAGCAGGTGCGCCAGGATCACGCCCGTGGCTCCAATGGCCGGCAGCAGCGCGTTGCGCAGGGCGTGCTTCATGACGACGATCTGTTCGGACAGCCCCTTGGCCCGCGCCGTGCGGATGTAGTCCTGCCCCAGGACATCCAGGACGCTGGCGCGAATCAGCCGCGTCAGTTGAGCCATCGGCGCGAGCGACAGCGCGATGGCCGGAAGCGCCATCTGGGCAACCGAGCCGTAGCCCACGGCGGGCAACCAGGACAATTTCACCGCGAACAGAATGATCAGTCCGAATGCCAGGGCGTAGGACGGAGTCGCCGAACCCACCAGCGCCGCCAGGCGCACGACGGCATCCACGGCGCCGCCCCGTCGCCGGGCGGACAGGATGCCCATGGGCACGGCGAGTAGCAGCGCCAGACCCAGGGCAGCCGCCGTGAGCAAGACCGTAGGGACGGTGCGGCGCGCCAACTGGGCGGCCACGGGCTGTTCCGTCACGTAAGAGCGGCCCATGTCGCCCGCTAACGTCCGGGACATCCAGCGAACGTATTGCGCCGGAAGTGGAGCGTCGAGCCCCAGTTCGGCGCGCATGGCAGCCACGGCGACTGCGCTGGGCATCTGGCCGGGGTTGCGCTGGTGCAGAACAATCTCAGCGGGATCGCCCGGCGCAACGCTCAGTAGCGCGAAGCTCACCGCCGAGATTCCCAGGAGCAGCAACGGCAGCGTGGCCAACCGTCGGACTACGTATGCCCCCATGCCGGAGAGCCGCTCGCCGCCCCCGCTATCCCGCGGCTTCCCTCACGATCTCAGGCCGATGCGATGGTCGAAGAAGTAGAGATTGGCCGGGTGCGGCTCGAAATCGGTGACCCGCTCGTTGACGCCGTAAATCAGGTAGGCGTGCGCCACCGGCAGGAGCGCGGTTTCGGAGGCAACGACGTCCAGCGCCCGGCAGGCGATGTCCTGGCGTTGCCGGGTGTCGGCAACCTCCGCGGCGCTGCCGATGATGCCCTCCAGCTCGGCGCTGTGGAAGTGGCCGTAATTGTTGGCGCCGCTGCCGGAGGCGTCGGCGCTGACCCCGACAAACTTGCCGATGTTCTGGATGGGGTCGCCGGCCTCAACCACGTTGTTGTACCACCCGAAGAGATCCCAGGCGGGCTCCTTCACCACCGACCATTCGGTGATGAGCACCCTGGCCTTGATGCCCACGTCCGCCAGCATGGCCTGTGCGGCTTCGGCCATGATCGGCAGTTGGAACCGCTCGGGGTACCCGCCGATGACGATCTCCAGCGGTTCGCCGTCTTTGTCCACAAACCCGTCGTTGTCGGAGTCAACGTAGCCGGCCTGCGTCAGCAGGTCGCGGGCCTGCGCGGGGTCGTAACCCGGAGCGGTCACGCCGGGGCAGGACGCCAGGGCATCGGGCAACAGGAGCTCGGCAAACGATCCGGAGCCGGCGGGCGCTATGAGTCCCGCGATGCTCTCTCGATCAATGGCAAGGCTCACGGCCCGGCGCACCAGCGGATCGGACAGCGCTGGCCGCTCGAAATTGACCCACCAAATCACCGCCGCCGTGCCTATGCCGGCCGTGCGACTCGCCAATTCGGGGTGGGCGTCGATGGTCTGGGCCCCTTCCGGGGATATGTTGACGGCCACGTCGATATCGCCGGCCTGCAGGGCCAGTTCCCGGCTGTTGGTGTCCGGAATGGCCAGGTGTTCGATGCCGGCCAGCGGCGGAGCGCCGCCCCAGTAATCGTCATTGGCGACGCTGCTGAGGCGTTCCTTCTGGATGTACTCGGTGGGAATGTACGGCCCCGTCAGGGCGCCGGCCTGCAGAAAGTTGCCCTCGCCGGCGGCGTCGGCAGCCGCGGCATCGGTGATGGCCACGGCCGGTCCGGCCAACAGGCCCGGCAGCGTGGGTCGAGGTTCCATCGTGTTGACGGTGATGGTCTCTTCGTCATTCACGACGATGTTCTTGAGCCCCAGCGCCTCCGCCGACGCTTCCGACAACCGGATCGTTCGTTCCAGCGACGCCTTCACCGCTTCCGCGTCCATCACCGCGCCGTTGTGGAATTTCACGCCCGAGCGCAGCTTGATTCGCCAGGTCAGCGGGTCCACGTCGACGGCTTCCGTCGCCAGCCATGGCACCGGGCTGAAATCGGTGGGCGACAGGCGGAAGAGGTTCTCGGACATCCCTGACTGACTGGCAACCCAACCGCCCCGCACCGGGTCCAGCGGGCTGTCAAGCCAGATCACGCCTGCCTTCAGGGTGGGACGTACCGCCTCGGCGCCGGCGGCCGGAGCTGCTGCCAGTGCAGGCGTTCCGGCCGTTGGCGAAGGCTCGGGTGACGAGGTGGCCGCCGGCGGCGGCGCTGCTGTCGGCAACGCGGCCACGGCAGTCACTGGCGCGGGTGTTGCAACCGCTGGCGGTCTGTCGTCGCGCTCCCCGCACGCTACGGCCACTGGCAATGCCAGGGCCGCCACCAGCGCAAGTGCCATTCGTCGAAGCATCGCCTGCTCACCCTCCATACTATTGATACCTTGTCTCAACAAGGAGCGTGTCACATGCCGGACGGTCTGCGCAAGTCTTTGAGGCAGCTGACCAAATGCGGCCATCAGGGCAGGCCCAGCAGGCAGGGAAAGCGCCCCTCGTGATGTCTGCCGACGTTCGGCGGCGCACCCGGCGCGGCCGCGATCCGCTACCGGCTTGCAATGCCCGCGCACAGCCGCCGGCGCCACGGCGGGGCCAGGGAGGTGGCCCTCGGCCGTCTGGTCCGGTCTATGGTGAACCCTGGTAGGGCATGCGGGATTCGAACCCGCGATCTCCGCCTTGAGAGGGCGGTGTCCTAGGCCGCTAGACGAATGCCCCATGCGGACCGAGGTCCGCTGACGCCTATGCTACGA
>WTFW01000148.1 GCA_011523785.1 Chloroflexota bacterium
CAAGCGTACATGCCGGGGAAGCAGCGGTTCTACGACGGGCGGGGCGGGGGCGAGGAGCGGAAGTTGTGGCAGCGGGTGGAGCGGCGACGGCGAGGGGCTGAGCGGGAGTAGGGCGTCGCGACTGCGAGGGCGCTACAGCGAAGGGGACGGGCGTCCGGTCACCAGGATATTCCGAATGTGAATGTCGGGACTCTTTTCATAGTAATCAGGATCGATGCAACCGAAGCCTACGGATATATCATGCTGATACGGGAACCCAGTATCCTGATGCACGATATTCCCGTTTATGAATAATGCTGCTGTCCCGCTATTGTAGACGAATTTCACATCAAACTGAGCACCCCGCTTAAGATCTTTGTGAACCTCGTCTTTCCGAATATCGGGGTTGTATAGATGCTCTCTTTGCCACCTAAGCGTTGAGTACGACTCGTAGTCGTAGTACTCGCCGAGGATGATGATGTCGGTTCGATATGGATTGTCGAAAAAGGAGTCCCCGAATTCGATGAGGGCTGCCGAGAACGTGTTGCGGTTCAGCGAAACGGAAGCCGTAAGTTCGATTTCGCGGCCCTTGACCTGAAAGGCGAGGGGCCAGTCCCAGGCGCCACGGTCAGTGGCTTCGGCGGGACAAGCCATGGAGTCAACCTGGGCCAGGACGGTTCGTTCATAGCTAGGCCGCGGCGGGGGAACAGGCGCCTGCCCGCGTTCGAGGTCCGCGATCCAGGTCGAGAGCAGGCGTTGAATCTCGACGGCGGGAACGAAGGCCTCCGCGCTGGGGCGCTGGGGTGTTCCGCCGGCGATGAGTCCCGCGATCTGTCCGGTCCTGAGGGCGGCAGGACCGCCGCTGTTGCCGACATCAATTGGGGGCCGGAAGTCGGAGCGCTGGTGGGAGGCGACGTGGGTGTAGGAGCGAAGCTCGGCGGTGGGCCATGCCTGGCAGGCGGTGGCGCGGCCATTGAGGATTGACGTGCTGCGGTAGCCGTGGGTGACGAGGTCGTCACCGACGGCCGCGGTTCCGGCGTCGTCCCAAATCACCGGAAAGTGCCCGTCGCCGTCGATTTTGAGCAGGGCGAGGTCGAAGTCGACATCGCCGGCGATGAGGCGGGCCGGCCCGGAGTATCCCTGGGGACTCTGGACGGTGATGGTCTGGGCGTCTGACGCCAGGGTCCAGGTGGTGAGGGCGTAGCCGTTGTCGGTGACGAAGAGCCCGGAGCCGCAGGCTCGGTCGGTTTGGACGCGGAGCAGCGACATCTCGAGGAACTCCGCAACGGCCTCCATCGTGGAGTCCCTGGGACCGCGGCGGGCGAGGCGGAGGTCGAGCGGGTCGCCGACGGCGAGGGGGGCCTCCGGACCGAAGGTGACGTAGAGCTGCCAGGTGCCGCGGGGATAGCGGTGGTCGCGGAGGGTGTCGCCGAGGAGGCTGAGCTTGACGGGAGACTCTGGGGACTCGGGGTGATACTCGAGGACTGCGGCCTGAAAGTACTGGCGGATGCGTTCGTCCGGCTGACGTCCCGGGGTGTGGAGGACGGCCCGGGGATGGGTGTCGCGACGGGCGTCGGTTTTGGGGAAGCCGAAGGAGGCGATTCCGCCGAGGCGGTGGAAGAAGTCGGCGAAGCCGATGGGGACGCCTTCGACGGAGGCGTTGGCGACCTTGTGGCCCCAGGGGCCGAGCGAGTCGCCGGCGTTGGGGTTGGTGAGGTGGAGTTCGACGCCCAGGTCGGTGGAGCCGCCGAGGCCGCCGCCGAGGTAGTCCCAGGCGAGGCGGCGCTGGAAGCTGTGGGGCCCGCCGCCGGGGGGCGGCTGCCAGTCGACGACGCCGCGCTGGTAGTACTGGGTGAGGTTGCCGGGAGACTCTTCAAAGACGGCGGAGGTGGGGTAGCCCCAGCGTTCGATGCCGCCGGTGTTGGCGAAGTTGTCGAGGAAGTTGGCTTCGTAGGGAGTGGCGTCGGCGAATTCGCCGGCGAGGTTGACGACGTTGTGTTGGAGGGGTTGGAAGAAGTGGGTGGCGGTGATTTGGGCGGAGCGGAAGCCGGAGGAGGCGGCGCGGGCGGGAGTGGGCGCAGTGTGCAGGTAGGCGATTAGGGCGAGGAGGGTGACAAAGAGCAGAGGTCGCACGCGGGACGCCGGGGCGACGACGATGGAGGACGGGACGGTCACAGCTACCGGATCCTGCTGCCGTCGCGGTTCAACGTAGCAGTTTCAGGGTGATTTCAGTGGCGCAGGGCCAAGCGTTGATAGGCGAGGCGGTGGAGGAGCACCTGGAGTTGCCGCCAGGAAGCAGCGATGTGGCGCCTGTGCCGCAGACTTCGACGGGTCTGCTTTGAGTCTCGAGCGCAGGTACATCTCCAGGGCGCGCCTGGTATGGCGGTCAGTTGGCGCGGGACGCCCGACGGGGCTTTGAACGGGTCTCTGGAAGGGAGGGGGAGGAAGAGCGGGCGACGAGGGAGTCGTAGACGCGGGTGATGTGTTGGATCTGGTGGTTCCAGCCGTACATGCGTTCGGCGCGGCGACGGAGGGTGTGGCCGTGGCGGGTGCGGAGGTCGGGGTGGGCGAGGTAGCGGAGGAGGCCGTGGGCTAGGCCTTCAACGGAGCCGACGGGGACGCGCAGGCCGGCTGAGCCGAGCAGTTCGCGGGCGACGGGGCCGTCGTAGGCGACAACGGGCAGGCCGGCGGCCATGTAGTTGAGGACTTTGCCGTTGCCCTCGGATTCGGAGCGCTTGGGGGCGACGGCGATGTCCAGGACGCGGAGCATCTCCGGGGCGTCGGCGTAAGGGACGCGGCCGGTGAAGTGCATGTGACCGGCGAGGCCGGCCGCGGCGGCGGCTTGGCGGTAGGCCGATTCGTTGGGGAAGCCCATGACCAGGAAGTGGGCGCCGGGGTTTGCTTGCAGCACGAGTTGGGCGGCGCGGATCAGGTCGTCGGTGCCCTGGTAGGGGGCCAGGAGACCCAGGTAGCCAACGAGCAGACGGTTTGGCGGGATGCCGAGGCGATGGCGCAGATTCAGGAGTTGATCGGTGTCGTCGGGTTGGCGGGGGCGGAAGCGGGTGAGGTCGACACCGTCGGTGACGGCGACGACGCGGTCCGAGGGCAGGCCGGACTCCTGGATGAGGGTGTTTCGGGCGTTCTCGGAACTGGTGAGAATGCGGTCGGCCAGGCGGTTGGCCAGCTTTTCGAGCCAGGAGAAGACGTGGATGAGCGGGTTGGCGGGTCGGATGAATTGGTGGTCCAGCATCTCGCGCGTGAGACTGCCCTGGTAATCGAACACGAGCCCGGCGCCATGCATGCGAGCGAGGAGCCAGCCGATGAGCACGCCTTCGTGCAGGTGGGCGTGGACGATATCGACTGGCCGCGGCGGCAGGCGGGTGAGCGAGGTGGCGAGCAGGGCGGGGTCGAGCATCAGCTTGCGCCAGTGCGAACCGACGCGCGGGCCGCCGCGGTGCAGCCAGGCGGGGATGCGGACGACGGGCAGTCCGGGTGGGTCCTGCCCGCCGGGATACGTTACAACAGTAACGTCATACCCTTGCTGCTGGAGGGCGCGGGCTTCCTCGAGAATGCGGACGTGGCAGCCGTAGTCCGCAAAGAAGCCGGTAGGCGCGATCTTGACGACATGACGACGCACGAGGCGGGGCTCCCGTACACGCGAAACCTCCGCCGGTCGGGGCCGACGGAGGCGAATTGGATTCTACTAGAGGGGTGGTCTCGATTCGGCAGCGCGAACGGGTGGAGTTGGCGGTGAGGGTTGACCTCGAACTGACCGTGGCGACGTGCGACGAGCAGGCGACACGTGAGCTGGGGCGGGCGCTCGGGATGGCGTGTGGCGGGACGATGTGCGTGGCACTGAGCGGACCCCTGGGGGCGGGGAAGACGGTGCTGGTGAAGGGGATGGCCGAGGGGCTGGGCGTGGTCGACACTGTGACGTCGCCGACATTCACTTTTGTGAACGAATACGAGGCGGCCGGCCGGCGGTTGACGCACGCGGACCTCTACCGGATCGAAAGCGACGAGGACCTGGAGTCGATTGGATGGTCGGATCTGGTGCTGGAGGCGGACGTGCTGGCGGTGGAGTGGGCGGAGCGCGCGGACGGGGAGCTTCCTACGGCGCGTATCGATGTGGCGCTGATGCTGGGAGCGGGCGACGAACGACGGGTGGAGTTGCGGGCCGTGGGCACGGAGGCGCAGGCGACGTTGGCGCGGTTGCGGGCAAAGGGCGTGGATTGCGCGTGATCGCGGCGCTGAATACCTCGTTCGAAGCCCCGGCCTTCGGCATTGGCCGTGACGGCGAGTTGCTGGCCGCGGTGAGCGCCCCGGGTTGGCCGGCGGACCTTGCCGACCTGGTGACGCGCGCGATCAGCGAGGCCGGGCTGGGAGCGGAAGTGGAACTGGAGGGTGTGGTGGTGGCGACGGGGCCGGGGCGGTTTGGGTCGATACGCGGGGGGATCGCGTTTGCCAAGGGGCTGGCGCTGGCGCGGGGAGTCGCGCTGCTGGGCGTGCCGACTGCGGCGGCGGTAGCGGAGGCGGCCGGGGCGGGCGACGCG
>WTFW01000158.1 GCA_011523785.1 Chloroflexota bacterium
GGGCGAGGGCAGAGGAGTGAGATTGGACGGGGACGGGGACGGAGCGGAGGCGAGTTCGGAGTGGCTGTGTGAATGGGGTAGCAAGGTGCGGTGGGTTCGATCGGGGCGCTGGGATCCGGCCGCGGACGCCGGGATGACGAAAGGGGCGGCCAAAGGTGGGTTGGTCGGGTGGTGGCCCAGTCCTGGGAGAGGACTTCGACTTGTTCGAGGACGGTTTGGGTGGCTTTTTCCTGCTTGTCGGGTGGGTAGCCGTGGCGGCGGAGGATGCGGCGGACGAGGCGACGAAGGTTGGCGCGGACGTTTTCGCGGAGAGTCCAGTCGATGGTGAGGTTGTTGCGGACGGTGTCGACGAGCTCGCGGGCGATGTCGCGAAGGGTTTCGTCGCCGAGGACCTGGACGGCGCTGTCGTTGGTTTCGAGCGCGTCGTAGAAGGCCAGTTCGTCGACGGAAAGTCCCAGTTGCTCGACGCACACTCTGCCTTCGGCATCGCGGTACTCGATCTCGACGCCGTTCACGAGCATTTGGTGGAAGGCGCGGTAGACGGACATCCAAGGTTAGAGGGTCAGTTGGCGGCAGGCGTCGTCAAGCGCGGGCGCTGAATGGCTGGAGTTCAGAATTGCAGGTGCGTCGGCAAGCCGTCTTTCCAAAATCGCGTCACGGTAATGGTCGCGCTCGGCGTTGGCCGTCGCCGGTGCTACGTCCGGGCCGTGTGCCCTACGTCAGCCGAGACCAGACAGCCCAGTCAAGGGTAACCCGCTCAATGTCTACTTCCGTCATAGTGGTCATGACGGGGCTTTGGGAGGGCTACCCCTTGCCCACTTCAAGGTCGACCGCCGAAGATTCACTAGTGTAGACGTGTATCGGTGTGCATCAGTGGGTTCCAACTGTGAATTGCTCAAGTGGTCAATCAATGCCCCATAAAGGAAGGCTAGATTTGACCCTCCCTTAGACTTGGCGTCCCCTCCGGCACTTTCCGCGAATACCCAGTCGAATGTTGGGGAAGGTGCCTCCATCGGGTACTTGTGATAACGACCCTCGCCCGACTCATTTATGCGCATCCGGGCTATTATCCCTCTATCCAACAGCACGGTCACACTGGGAACTAGGCTAGGGTGAACTCCATTGAGATGTGGAGCAATTTCTTGAAACTCAAAGTCCCCAGAATCGGCACAGAAGAGAAATGAGAACAAGTGATTCCGATATCGTTCCGAACTTATGGGCCTCACCATATCCAGGATTGTTGTCTCATCAGTCACCACACCATCCACAAGGGTGTTTTCGATCATTGGGCGGTCCATCACATTGATTCTCTCGAGGTCACTTGTCATCTTTCCGAAGTAACCAGCGGACTTGTAGTACGTTGACTTGACCTCACCGATAGCGTAAACGGAAGTAATCGGGACGTATTCAGTTCCATCCTGGGTGGTATACAAAGACGGAACATTGAACGCACCTGAAATTATAATGTCAATCTGAGGACTGACTCGATGTTGCCTGTCAATCAGGAAGCCCGAGGTTACGTGGTATTGTGGCGGTAGAATTCGTCTGAAGTAGTCACGTACAGCCCTTTCCACTTCGTTGCCCGCAGCCCTAATGTCCGTCGGATGGATTAGGATTGCGCTCTCGCGTGCAAGCCTCAAGAGGGCGGTATCACGCTCGAACGCGCGAGCTAAATCAAATGTCTTGTCCAAAGCTCTCCATCCTTAATGGGCATTGGATCGCGTTCACACGTTTACGTCCGCCGACGCCAACTCCGGCAGGAGCGCATATCGCTGCGTAGGCGGGGCGCGGGCTCTGGCAACATTCGCCCGAATGCGCTTGTCTTGGGGGTTGCCAGAGTATCAAAATAGTCAGTGATTGTCCTTGATGGCGCAATCACGAGTAACGCCTCAATCTGATTGCCGGTTATTGCTCCAAAGACTGTACTTATTTGCTCGTACAGCTGTAATACCCCATGTAGCGCTGGTAACCAATAGTAGGTGGATGCGCTTGAGCCTGATTTGTGGTGGAGTAGTGCGATGCCTCGCTCTATGCAACAATTCTCTCGTGCCATGTTGATGTCTTCCACAGATGTCCTGACACTCCCAAGCTTGTCATCGGCCTCTGCCGTTCGTGTCGGTGTCGTAAAGAAACGACTGATGTCCGGATAGCGGAATCCAAGGTCAGTGCGCCCTAGGAAGAACTGCAACCCCTTCGCCTCATCTTTGTTGCTACTGCTAGGTGGGGACTGTCCATCGTCGAGTCGCTGGACTTTTCTAGCTCCTTCACCGCCAACCTCTTCGGAATCCCCGAGGTCTGAGTCCGCTAGCCGGTCGGGGAGAGGGTCATGGTGCTCGGCCGGGAGCCCGGGGAGTGACTCACCCTTGCGCCAGCGATCCTTTATCTTGGCCCGCACCGGCTCAAAGTCCACGAACCAGAACTTGAAGAGAACTCGGGCCAGGACGTCGATGGCCTGGTTAATGTGCGGGTTCAAGTCCATCTTGCTGTCGAGGGTGCCGAGGATGTGACCGATGGGGCGTTGTTCGCGGATCGGTGGTAAGTCAGGCTTCAAGCGCGCGATTGTTCGTGGTTCATGCGGCGGATTCGAATTGCTGGCGCACATGGCCCGTGCCGACAAGCTGGGACAGGAGGCGATAGTTTCCACGCTCGTGGCGCACGCGGCCGGCGACGATGGCGGGGTGAATGCCGAGGCTTTGGGCCAGGTTGATGGCGGACATCATCGTGGGGGAGTCACGAACGACGCTGGTCTGCCATACGGCTGCGGGGATCAGGGCTTCTTCGGCCCAGGCGTCGGCCTCGGCCTCCTGTGCGTCGGCCGGTCCCGGCGTCCTGGGGCGCAGCGAGTGGTCGTCCACAAATACGGTGCGACCGCCGCCGTCCTGGTGGCGACCCACGTGGGCCAGTTCGTGCAGCAGGCAGAACCAGAAGTTGTCGATACGGTCGTAACGCAGCGTGAGCCCGACGACGGGTCGGCCGTCGGCGAGTTGGAGAGCCGCGCCGTCGAGATACGTCTTTGGCAGGTGGGGCACGATCGCGAACGCGATGCCGTGACTGGATAGGAACTCCCGGGCCATGCGAGGTCCATTGGGCTCTTGGCTCAGGTGCGCCGTCTCGCGCAGGAATTCAGGGGTGACGGCGCCGGGCTGGTAGGGCGCGGTGGGCGAGTGAGTCCGGGCTTCGGCGAGAACTCGCCAGCACCAGGCCTGGAGCGCGTGGGGGTCCGCCTTGGCGTTCAGGCGGCGGTGATCGTTACGGCGAAACCGCACGGCGGCCGCCGCCTGCGGTCCGCCTGCCTGTTGGATCAAGCCTCGGACCAATTCCTCGGCCCGGTCCAGCAGATCGGGAGCGTCTGGAATCCATCCCCGACGCGCCATGGCCTTGAGGGGAAACCGCGTCCATTCGAGGTCGGATAACGAGTCATCGAGGTCAACGTCCGGGTCCTGGAGCAGCACCTCGGCGGGGATGCCGAGGTGCCGGTGGAGGGCACGCGCCATGGCCATGGTGATGGCGCGCTTGCCAGCCAGCACTTCCGACACCCTGGCTCGACTGCCGATGAGAGGGATGAGGTCGCGCGGGCTGAGCCCCTGCTGGTCCATACGAAACTGAATAGCCTCGACGGGGCTGGGGTAGCCGATCTCGTGGCGGCGGCTCTCGTACAGCGCGACCAGGTCAACGAGCACGTCGAGCTCGTCACCCTCCGGGCTGCCGGCGGCAGCGTCCAGGAGCTCGTCAATGCGCGCGAGTGCGGCCTGGTGATCCGCTGCGGTGCGGACGGGCGTGATGGTTGCCATGGCTATATCTCCCTCGCGTCGATGCGGTCGTATGCGGCGTGGGTACCTACAAACCTGATAACGACCACGCGGTACGGATAGTTGACCCGCGCGACCAGGCGGTAGGCATTGCCCTTGATCCTGAAGACCACCCGGTCCTTTCCCACAATGCTGGCGCGCGGGTATCGATCCCGAACCTTGCTCGGCGAGTCCCAGTCCTCCTTTTCGACTTCCCGGAACCAGGCGAGCAGTGGACCCCTGGCGTCCGCATGACGCCTGGCGAAGTCGTCCAGCAACTCCCTGGCGATGATACGCACGGCGAGTTTAGAGTGCTCCCGCAGTGAACGTATCTACAATGTTCCCAACTTTACCTTTTGGGGCTTCCGGAGTCAATGGACCCGGGGCGTTTTTCCAAGGGTTTGCGACCGGGCAACGGAACAGTTGGGGAAGTTCCGCCTGGTGAGGCGAGCCGTTTTCTGACCGGAGGGTTCGTCAGTCTTCCTGAGGGCTGCCGCGCTGACCACGGGAAGGGGGGAGGAAGGAGTGAGCTGAGAGGAGGGAGAGGAGAGAGAAGAAGGAGAGGGCAGAGGAGTGAGAGTCGGATTCGGAGGTTGGGAGCGCCTGGTCGGGCTGGGTGCCAGTGGTGGCATGGGGGCGCGTGAGGGAGTTGAGTGGTGCTGGGTCCCGGCCGCGGACGCCGGGATGGCGGAGGTGCCGGACTG
>WTFW01000071.1 GCA_011523785.1 Chloroflexota bacterium
ACGATGTCAAGTCTTGGTCAAGTAGAAAGGCAACACTCTCGCCGTGAGTGTCGAATAGCCGCCATGATCCCCAAAGGTAGTGGCGGAACCGCAACATGTATGACCGGCTGTCCTCGCGGTGGACTACGAACGTCTCATCAAGCGGAGATAGCCTCGCTTCGCCACTTTCCACCCGCACCGTATCAGCAAAGTAGAACATTCCCAACCACGACCAAAGGCGGGCATCGTCGACGACCAAATGCCGAATCGACTCGAACTTGGGCACAAAGTACTCAGCGGCGTCACGACGAGTTTGGAATGGTCGACGCCCGACGTGCACGCTCTCCCTAAGAGGCCGGCTGTAGCGATCGCCGAAGAGCAGTTCGCGCGGCGGCTCTCGCGTCGCGCGGGGATGCTCACGCACGTATGCCAGAAACTCTCTTGCCCGGGCGATTCCCTCGGCTGTAAACCGTCGAACCTCTGTGCCAGTCTCGTTGCTCGATGATCGGACTTGATCTGATTCCCGCTGGATTGCTAAGTGTTTTGCGCTCGCTGCCGGGTGCTGCCGCCAAGACGAGGCCTTTCCTTGAGGCTGTGATGCCGGTTTTCCAATAGTCGATGTCGGAGCTTTTGACTTCTGCACGACAGTTCCTGCTTCGGAATTGTGTCGAGTCTCGATATCCGCTGTGGTGGTCGGTTCGTGTCGGCCTGTAGCTAAACCATCCAGCACGCGTAAGGCGGCGACCGTCGCGCTTGCAGCTACACGCTTATGGACACGGTCAGGTTTATATCCGATCGCCTCATGAAGCAGCCTAAGTGCTATGGAGTTTTCGCCAGACAGATCGCTGAGCCGAACTAGCCCCAATGGCCCGTATGCGGCATCAACATACTTCTGTCCATTGGACAGCGCAGCCCGCGCCTCACTAATCTCGCGAAGTGCGGTTGGCTTGGGCGGACGCCAGACCACTCTCTGCCTAGGCTCCTAGCCGCCAAGCCGAGTCGTAGGCGCCAGCAGCAAATACCCGATCTTTCGCAAACGCGCGCACAACTGACTCAATCCACTTGCGGGCCTCGTCCACTTCCGACTCATCGGCCTCGAAACCCAGGCTTGGAATCTCGGCTTCTGCGTGCAGGTCTTCAGCTATCTTGAACCAGCCGCTCCAAGACGACGATTCGCCGTCCTCGGGGTCTGCACGTTGATCTATGACCACATGTGTGATGACTGTGCGCAAGACCGCAGGCATGACAAGAGAACGAAACGCTTTGTCCGTGCGTACGATCTCGCTGATACCCGTGACACTCGAATTCAGCAGAAGTACAGGTGAATCATTGCCATCTCCGAAGTCAACGCGCCAAACCTCCTCACCCAACTCCTCCTCTCCCGCTTCCTGCACAGGAAGCAGTGAGCGTTGAGGAAGTGTGGGCCGGATGCTCGGCAGAAGCCCCAGCAGTCGGCCCGACCCATCGCCGGCTACTACCAGCACCCGGAATTGGGATGACTGCGGCACGTCACGCATACGACGTGATTCCTCGCTGGGTTCGTTGATCGAACCGACTGTGCCGTAGTCCCAACGCTGGACCGCATTGCTTCGCCACGCTTCAACACGCACCCTGGCATCAAGAGGAAAGTTGTAATCCCGTAGGTTGAGGGCTAGGTCAAATATCGGTGGTTCATTGCCCTCCGTGGAGCGCAGGCGGACCGCAACGTCTGCGCGCGCAATCTGACGACGGCCTGTGCGGTTTAGGCGACGGATCATGCTCTTGCCTCCGCGTTGACTTCGTCTCGGTATTCGGGCCGTCGAGCCTCGCTTGCCTCAACTAGGACGTCTCGCTCGTCAAACCCCGTAACTGTCAGGCGAAAGTCGTGTCGAAATACGCCAACCCGAATGGCGTTGTCGCTGATGACTTCGTACTCGCAGCCATCGCTATCGACCTCCAGATCATTTCGCGCCGAAAAGTCGGGTGTACCTTGACTGACGCCCTGCTCGAACTGCCTAAAGGCACGGCTCTTGCCGCCGCGTACCACGTCATAGGCGAAGCGCAGGTCCCAGACCGAGCCAGCCGTCTCTGCGCCTGTCGTCGCACGGAAGCTGAAGCCGCCGCTGATGTCAGCGAGCGCGACAAGTGACCGGCGCGGCGGGCTGGGCGGGATCGGCCGAGGCGGATCTGGATTCACCGGCCCTGGCCGTTTTATTCCAGGACCGCGCTCGGCGTCAAGATTCGACGGAAATAGGTCGGCCAGAGCGTCAAACTGCCGTTCTTCCGGCCGCTCAACAAGACGTTGAAGTATCAGTAGTGCCGCTCGACGCACACGCTGGACTCGGTCATAGCCCCCAATCCAACGGTCTTTCAGTCGCTGGGCTTGCGGATCCCAGGTTGCGTGCGCAGGTCCTTCGGCGTCACGCAGGAGGTGGCCAAGCTCGGACTCTCCGTCCACCAACACAAGGGCGCGCGCTTTGTGACTGCCGATGTGGTCCATGCCAGGGATTCGCAAATGTCCCCGCACGAAGTAGTCGTGGCCTCTCGGCAAATCATCGTCCCGTTCCAGGTAGAGCCTGAAGTTGACTGGTTTTGTCGTATCTGGATCTCGTCGCCGTGCGTTGAGCGTCAGGCGGAATGCCAGTCGCTCGCTCTGGTCGTAGCTGTTGCGCAGCGTTGAAAGGTCAAGGGCATCCAATGCGCTGCCGCTTCGTGGCGCCGGCAACTCGATGTGGTCGTCGTCCTTCAGTCGCTCCGCCCAGCGCGCTAGTCGTATCGCGCCCCTAAGCGCCGGAAGTGAGTTGTCGTCGCGCCGGGGCGGCGCGATGTGGCCAAGTTCTGCCTCAATCGTCTCGTCGTTGATCTGCCGCCGCCGCTCCCCAGGCTTCACGATTTCGACTTCAAGGTCGCCGCGGACAATCGGAATGAAATATTGAATGACCACGGCGCGGGCAATCGTCGCGGGAGTCAGCGCTGCATCGTCGTCATCCTCGCCCGATTCTCTGGGGAAAGGCACGACAACTGACAGCCCAGATCCTTCCCGGCGACGATCGAGACTAAAATCCCGAATCGCCTGCGCAACCAGCCCATTGGGACTGCCACCGGAGTCCACCGGCAGCGGCAGCCACTCGTCGTCGTCCGCGTCCGAGCCGACGGCAAAGTAGCCGTACGGCGGGTACTTGTTTCCGTCGCTCAGATGGTGGGTCTTGAGCATCGCCATGCCCATCAGCAAGTCACGGTCCTCGCCCTGCCGTCTCGTGACGCCCAGGTAAGCGTTGATGCTGGAGGCGTCGGGAAAGACCCACTTGCCAAGCCCCCACGAGCCGCCGGAGTCCTCGCCCTTGGGTGAGATCCCGACGCTCCGAAAGAAGCCCCAGAAATCGTTACCAGGTTCTCGCTCACGATTGGCGCCAACGGCACCCATCAGACCGGTCGTGCCCGAGTCCCCCACGGTCAGAAAGGTCATAGGCCTGTCGAGGCACTCCAACGCAGCGCGCATGGCGCCAGCTTCGGCGCTGTCAGCCGGCCCGTCGGCTGCGGCTTGAATATGAGACCGAATACCGAAGAGGTATTGGCGCGCGGTCTCTACCGGCAGCGCGCGCTCAGCGCCACTGAAGGCAAAGCGGACCTTGACTGTCTCTCCAGAGCGCCGCGCGTCCAGTGAGTTCTGTATCGTTTCCCGAACTAATCGATCCGGCAGATCTGCGGCCGCAGTAAAGAACTCCCCCTGGACCGGGTCCTGATTGACCTGCGACGGCGACATGCGCGCAAAGCGCCAGCGGGGTGCCGGATAATTCACAACCGCCCATCCGCCCGTGAACGATTTTGGGCGGCCATAGTAATTGGTTGCCGAAGGTTTGCCACCTCGCGCAGGCTTTGGCATTCGCCGGTCCTCAGATCTGCCCTTGCCGCGCTCAGGCTGAGGCGCTCACACCTCGAAACTTTCGGTAGTGAGTCACATTGAGTTGCGACGATCCTGCCGCTGCGTCGCGACGTCGACTACCGTGGTCCTTCCGTGCCCAATCCCCGGCCCGGCCGTGCCGCAGCGGCGCCCCTGAGGCGAGCGAACGCCCTCCGCCGAAAACTGGACACATTGCTCCGACCGCGGGAACACATCCCAGGTCCCGCCCGCCCCCAGCCTCGTCCAAACCTCTCCCTCAACGCTCCGGTTCTTCTCGCGCTCCATATCTCAATCCTCTGCCGTTCTTCCCAGCCCTTCCAGCCTTGCCCTTAGTAGTCAGTTAGTGTACACTGGGAGCATCCTGTCGCACCTCCATGCTCCGGAGCCTTCATGCTCGCCCGCCGCCTCCGTTTGCTCGCCCCTTCCGTAACTGAGCGTCCCCACTGGTTCCTCGCCTTCCGTCGAGGCCAGTCGCGATGCCTCCGTCCCACCCCGTCGCCACGTCCGCGCACCCAGCGTCCCCGCGGCTCTTCGGTCGCCCCCGCGCAGCCCCGACTTTCGTCGCCGGCTCGCCAAAAAAACCGCCCAAGCCATCTCTCGCCAGCCCGAACCCCCTCTGGGGGTTCGGGCTGG
>WTFW01000146.1 GCA_011523785.1 Chloroflexota bacterium
CGCCACCCTGGCACCCGGTCCGTCCAGCGGCTCCAAGTCTCCCGCCCCGTTCATGGCGAGACCGGCCGGAGTCTTTCCGAGAGCCTGCTCTGAGCACGCCTTAGGGCCCGCGTCCAACCACACTTGCCAGCAACCTAGCCCGAGTTCCCGCTTCTAAACCCGCCAACCCGGATCAAGCCGGTCCCGCTCAGCCCCGCCGCTCCCGGCCCGTCGCGAATCTGCCGAAGAGAACCTCACAATGCTGGGGGGCTGCTCCCTAGCGTCCCTGCTCCCGCCCTGTCATGTCCCCAGGTGCCACCCCGGTCAGTGCTAACAGCGCAGCCCTCGTTCGGCTGCTCGGCACTGGCCCCGCGCATGTCACGCTGATCGACGGCGCGCTTCAATTCGGGGACGAGCAAGGCACGCCTGTAGGCGTAATCGACAGCATCCAGACCCGCCGCTCGTGGTTCTGGACGCGACTCACCGTCCGCGAGGCCGGCGGCGCCGAACGCGCCATTGGTGGTCTCGGCCGCGAGGATGCCGAGCGGTTCCACGCCGCGGTACTCGCGGAAGTCGCCCGCGTCGCCCGGGCGCTCGGCCCCCAACTCACGCATCTCGACGATCGCCTGAACCGACTCCACGCCGGCAGCCGCTATGCGCGCGAGTCGCAGACCAGTGGACTCTGGGCAGACATTGCCGGCGCCGTGGCGCGCGGCGGTGGCGCTCTGACTCGAGACTTTCTGCCCGCGCAACCGGCCGCGGTGCTGGCACGCATCCAGGCACTCGCGTGCGTCGAGGCGTTCGAGGCGGTGCGGGAGGCAGCCAACGCTCGCTTCGTCGCCGCCACCACTCCTGCAGTGGCCCGGGCGGCTCGCGAAGTTCTCTCCTCGCCGCCGACGGCCGAGCAGGCGGCCGCCATCGCCACAGACGAGGACGCCACCCTGGTGCTCGCCGGCGCGGGCACCGGCAAGACTGCCGTCATCACCGGCAAGATCGCTCACCTCGTCCGCAACCGCGGCGTCCCTCCGGGCCAGATCCTCGTGCTCGCCTTCAACCGCAAGGCGGCCCAGGAGATCCGCCAGCGCCTGCCGGACGACCTCGCCGGCGCCCACGTCTCCACCTTCCACGCCTTCGGGCGCCGCGTCATCGCCGACGTCGAAGCCGCGCCGACGATCTCAAGGCTGGCGGAGGACGAGGCGATATTGCCCTTGGAGATCGATCGCATCCTCGTCGACCTGCTCGACGATCCACGGCAGAGCCAGGCAGTCGCTGACTTCATCACGCGCCACCGCGGGGACTACCGCTCGCAGTTCGACTTCAAGACTCCCGGCGAGTACTACGACCACGTCCGCCGCTCCGAGTTGCGAACGCTCAGCGGCGACCTGGTCAAGAGCTTCGAGGAACTGGAAATCGCCAACTTCCTGACCCAGAACGGCGTCAGCTTTCGCTACGAGCGGCCCTATCCCGTCGAGACCGTCACCCCTAGGCATCGTCAGTACCGGCCCGACTTCTACCTTCCCGACCACGACATCTACATCGAACATCTGGCCCTGGACCGCCAGGGCCGCCCGCCTGAGGGATGGACCGGGTACGCCGAGGGCGTCGGCTGGAAACGAGACATCCACCAGCAGTACGGCACGAAGCTGATCGAGACCTACAGCTGGCAGCAGCGCGAGGGCGTGCTTCGCCTGAGCCTGCGCAAGCAGCTCGAGGAGGAGGGTGTCACGTTCCAGCGCGTCCCGATCCGCACGCTTCTCCTGGAACTGGGGCGCTGGCTGATCTCGTGGCTGGCGCAGCTGATGGCCACATTCCTGAACCACGTCAAGACCAGCGGCGTCTCCGCCGAGAGGCTCCGCAAACGTGCGCGTGAATCGCGTGATCGCACCCGCGGCGAGGCGTTCCTTGACCTCTTCGCGCAGGTCAGCGCGCGCTACGACCGGCTGCTGGGCGAGGAGAAGGACTTCCACGACTTGATCAACCACGCCGCCGCGCACATCCGCAACCGTCGCTGGCAGTCGCCCTACCGCTACGTGTTGGTGGACGAGTTTCAGGACATCTCGGCGGGACGGATGGAACTGCTCCGGGCGCTCAAGCGTCCCGGCGTCGCTTACTTCCTCGTCGGCGACGACTGGCAATCGATCTACCGCTTCGCCGGCAGCGACGTCGCCCTCGTGCGTGCCTGTGGCCGGTTCCTCGGGCACGTGCGCGAGCAGGCGCTCAGCCGCACCTTTCGCTTCGCCCGCGGCATCATGGAACCCTCCACCGCCTTCGTCGTGCGCAACCCCGCCCAAACCCAACGCACGCTGCGCCCGGCCGAAGGCGTACGCGACGGCGGCGTCACCGTCATGGCCAGCGATGCCCCCGCCCCCGGACTGCGAGACGCCCTGAGTGACATCGAGGCGTGCGAAGACGCCACCGGTGCTCCAGTCTCCGTGCTCGTCCTCGGCCGCTACCGCAGAAGCAAGGGCACGCTTCCCGGGTCACGTCGCGGGCGGCTGCGCCTCGAGTTCAGCACGGTGCATGCCGCCAAGGGCCGCGAGGCTGACTACGTGGTCGTGCTCGACCTCAGGGACGCCCGCCTCGGGTTTCCGGCCCAGCACGAGGAAGATCCGCTGCTCGACCTCGTGCTGCCGCCTCCCCCTGGCGGCGCGTTCCGGCACGCCGAGGAGCGGCGCCTCTTCTATGTCGCCATGACGCGCGCGCGTCGAGGGACCTACCTGGTGACCGATGCCCGGCGCCCCTCCGCCTTCGTTAATGAGCTGCTCTCAGAATCCCCGGGCCTGCGCCGCCTCGGCGAGTTCCGGCGCGACCACACGCCCACCTGCCCCCGCTGCCGCACCGGGAGCCTCGACGTGTCCAGCACCGGGCGGACCATGAGCTGTCTGAACGCCCCCTTCTGCCGCTACCGCGCCCCTCGCTGCCAGGCCTGCCGCCGCGGCTTCCTGGTCATCTCCGGCCCCTCCTCCCGCTGCACCAACCGCTCGTGCAACGCCAGCCCGCCCGTCTGCGAGTCCTGCCGCGCCGGCGTCATGGTCATCCGCAAAGGCCGCCCCGGCCGCTTCCTCGGCTGCTCCCAATACACCACCGACCAACCCTGCACCAACACCCGGAAGCTCCCCAGGCGCACGTAGCTGCCGCCTCACCCAACAGGCCCTCCCTCAACAGGTCCGGGCTCATCGCAATGTCCAGCAGATCGTCGTGCAACTGAACGCCCTGATGCACGCGACGCATGGGCGACTGCATACTCACCTACCGGCGCTCTAGCTCCCTGTCCAAAGACCAGTTCAGCCATACCGCATGCCCGGACTCCGGAGGCGCGAACGTCAGAACATGGCTGAGCGACGGCGTCGGTTTTCTAGGGCTACGATTTGGCCGCTGAATGATGATCAAACCAATGCCCTCGAATCCCTTCCTTCCGCCAATCGAATCCTGGTCAACCTGGGCTTCCGTTTTCGATGACCAGCGCCTCTGGCGACCCGTAATCGACGCCATCTGCGACGCCCACGGAATCCGCTACCGGACCATCGAAACGCCCCGCTCCAACACCAACGCAGTCTTCCTCCTGGACCGCCGCCTCATTCTCAAGATCTACAGCCCATTCTGGTCCGAGTTTGAAATCGAACCCAGGCTGCTCAAGGTCTTGAAATCGAATGATGCTGTTCCTGTCCCAACGATAGTCGCGGCAGGCAAGTACCACGACCGGGTCACCTGGAACTACTTGGTATTGGAATCCAGCTCTGGCCGCACGCTGCCCGCGATCAGGTCGGAGATCACGCGCGCTGACTACCTGGCTATCTGCCGCCAGGTCGGCCTGGTCGTCAGGGCTCTGCACCACACCGACGTCGGGCCACTCAAAGGCTTGGACACCGGGGAGTCGTGGGACGCTCTCGTAGACCGGCGCAGGAGAAACGCACTGGCCGAGCTCACCCAAACCCAGATGATCGCGTCCGGGGTCGCGGAAGAACTCACCCACACCCTGGATCAGGTGCTCGCTGACGACAGTAGGAATCCGCAAACCCTTGTGCACGGCGATCTGGAGTCCGATCACGTCCTGCTGAACCGGGTGAACGGGAAATGGAGAGTCACCTGCCTCATCGACTTCGGCGACGCCAGGATCGGCGTACGCGACTACGAGTGGATGCCCCTGTGGTTCGGCCTGTTCGATCGCGACATCCAGGCCATGCGTGCGTTTCTCGAAACCTACGATCGCCGCCTGCTCACCGATCACGAGTTTCCCCGCCGCCTCATCGCCTGGACCCTGCTCCACGACTTCGGTGCCGACGCCATGGCCAGGCTCCTGAAGCGATCCAACGTCCCCACCCCAATCCAGACCCTCGCCCAGCTGCGTGAACTCTGCTGGCCAGCACTACCAACCCCACCAACCGCCTAGCCGCCCTATCGATACCTCTGCATAACCCTCGGACCCCAATAGTGTGCAGCCACTCCTCAATCCCCCTCCCCTTCTTCTCTCACCCCTAACT
>WTFW01000033.1 GCA_011523785.1 Chloroflexota bacterium
TCCCCGCCCCGGTAGGGGAACCCCTTGTGGGTACCCTCTTCCGCCCACGCCGCCGGGCCGCGCCTCGTTCGGGTGCATGCACCCTGCTCCGCCCCGCATGGCGTCTCGCGGCGCCAACACCACACGCCGTCAACCAACTACGATCCGGCGGCGGGTACCACCGGAAGACGTCGTCGTGACCCGAGCAAACGAGCGGCCGTCACCTCGTCGGCGATCGCAACGTCTACCGTCGTATGACTACGCGCAGGTCGGCGCATACTTCGTGACCATCACCGTGCACGAACGCCTATGCCTATTCGGCGAAATCCACGACGACCGGATGCGACTGAGTCAGGCCGGGCACATGGCTTGGCGAGTCTGGCTGCAATTGCCCCAGCGCTTCCCGACCATCCAGGCGGATGCCTTCATCGTCATGCCAAACCATGTTCACGGAGTCGTCCTGATCAACGAGAATCCGCCATCTGACTCCGATAACCACCCCGTAAGGGCACCCCTAGTGGGTGCCCTCTTCCGCCATCCGCCGGAAATAGACCCAGTGCCGGCGCCCCCTGGTGGCACCCTGCGTCCGGATGCCCCCGGAACGGGAGGCGCGCCCGCCATGGCAACCCCTACGACCGGCCGAATCAGCTTGGGCCACGTTATCGGCGCCTACAAATCACTGACCACAGTCGAATACACCCGGAACGTCAAGGCTCGAAACTGGACTCCATTCCGCCGCCGCTTATGGCAGCGGAACTACTACGAGCATGTTGTGCGCAGCGACGAATCGCTCAATAGGCTCCGTAGATACATCCTCGGAAACCCAGCCCAGTGGGCTCTTGACCGAGAAAACCCTTTGGCCCCACCCCGGTAGGCGTACCCCTTGTGGGCACCCTCTTCCGCCCCCGGTTTCACCCCGGTCCGCGCGCCCTGTCGCGGTCTCCTTATCCTCAGCGGTCGCCCAGATCCGGTAGGGGTGCCCCTTGTGGGTACCCTCTTCCGCCCCCGGCCCCATCCCCGTCCACGCTCCCGGTCGCGCCCTCCTTGTCCTCAGCGATCGCCCTTCCGGTAGGGGTGCCCCTTGTGGGTACCCTCTTCGTCCCCGCCCATAGCTCAGCACTCGCACCCACTCGCCCGACCGTCCGACGTATCATGCCCCCGCAAACATTGCGGGCAGACACGATGGCTAGACGGGCGGGTTGCGAGCCGGTATACGAAGCCGTCCAACGCTGGGTCGACGCAGCCCTACACAAAGACGATTCCCTCTTCACCCCCGGCCATCCAATCTGGTCGCTGAATAGCCTTTACGATTTCCGCAAGCGAATACTTGACGACTCTCTTCCAGCTAGTGGTGGGTTCTATCAGCGCTTCGAGCTCCAGTTGGTAGGTGCACCACCTGAAACAATCCAACTCGCCGCGGAGATTCTTTACGTCTATTTCCTGATCGCCAACCAGCACGCTATACGAGGCACCACGAAACGTCAGCGAATCCGAGAAGTCATTGGCTGGGCGGACACTGCCCTCAACGTACCCGACAATCTCAACGACTCCGACAACGCTATTGATGTTGGAATACTGAACCCTGGAGCTGCCTCGCAGACAACTATCCATGCCCAGGTCCAGATGATTGCCGAACTCGCATTGCACTGGAAGCAAATGCCTGACAGCGCTCGTACACGCTCGATATCCGACCCTTGGAGTTTCTTGCAAGAAGTTCGATCGATTCAGACCCGTGAGTCCCGTCCACAATCGGAAGCGCTGTTGCACCTCGTACACCCCGACACATTCGAGCCAAGCACGACGCGACATAAGGAGCTGATTCGATTAGCCTACGAGAGTGTTCTAGATGACCGCACTGATGACGTTGACCGAGACGTACTCGAAATCCGCAATCGCCTGACAGGTGTATCAAGTACCTATGATAAGGGCTTCGACTTTTATTCACCGGATATAGTATTTGTATGGCACTCAGGCAGGCCGAGATGGGAACGGTTCATTCGTTGGGGATATCGTTTCGTCGATCACGAGACGTTTGACGAGCTCGAGATTGACTTCAAGCTCCAACCGGCGTCACGCATTCGAAATTCTAGATTGGCGTTTGAATCTGGGTCCGATGATTGGCTGGCTCTGTTGAAAGAGGCGTTCCGCCGACAAACTCTAGTGCCCTACTTTTCCTTTGATTCGTTTCTCAAGTGGTGCACTGAGAATGAAGATGATGCAAGGAACGCTTTCCGAGCAATGTGGCACAACGAAACGGACATCGAAGAGGCGATACGAGGTTTTTCATCACGATTTCCGACTAGCGTTGTTAGCGGAGTAGGCACGCGCGCAAGGCTGATTTCGTTCCTGGCCATGGCTATCGATCCAAACAGATACCCTATATATGGGCGGACGCTGTACAACCGCGCGTACGATCTGGTAAAGCATCCTCGACCAGGAGACGATGCTGATGAGGCTTCCGTATACTCCCATGCTCTGGGTTTTCTTGACAGAACGTTGAAAGAAGCAGGCGATCGTGGGATTCGACTCCAAGATCGTCTTTATGCACAGTCATTGCTATGGTCGATATTCAGCACGGACGCGAAGCGAAAGAAGGTCCTTCCAGAGGCTGAGCGCCGAGCATTTCATCGGTTCATTAGTGTCAAATCCGCTGCAGCGAGACCGCCAGAATTCGAAGATCCGATCACGCACACGGAGTTCAGAGAGAACCAGGAGATCGAAGCCCTGAGACTTCCCGAAGCCGACGGCGGATCCCAACCACTCAGTTACACGCTGTCCCCGACACCGCCCGCCGGACTCACCTTCGACTCCGACGCCCGCACCCTGAGCGGAACGCCAACGGCGGAGCAGGAGGCCACAACCTACACATATACAGCGATGGACGAAGACGGCGCCACCGCCGAGCAGACTTTCTCGATCACGGTCACGCCCGAGACGCTCGATGATCTCGCCACCCGGCTGTTCTGGGACGCCGAGCACCTTCGCGACATCCAGCGGCTGATCGAACACAAGCAGCAGGTTGTCTTCTACGGCCCACCCGGCACCGGCAAGACCTACGTCGCCATGCAGCTCGCCCGCCACTTCGCCGGCGCCGAAGGATCCACCGACCTCGTGCAGTTCCATCCGTCCTACGCCTACGAGGACTTCGTGGAAGGCTTCCGACCCTCCGATCAGAAAGGCCAGCCGGGCTTCCAACTCCGCGAAGGGCCGCTCAAGCGTATCGCCAAAAGGGCACGCGACAATCCTGACGCAAAGCACGTAATCGTCATCGATGAAATCAATCGCGGCAACGTCGCCCGCGTCTTTGGCGAACTCTACTTTCTACTCGAGTACCGGGGTCCAGACCACGCGATTTACCTCCAGTATTCCTACAAGAAGTTCTCCCTCCCAGACAACCTCTGGTTCATCGCCACAATGAACACCGCCGACCGCTCCATCGCCCTGGTGGATGCCGCCCTGCGTCGCCGCTTCCACTTTGTTCCATTCTTTCCTGATAGAACGCCGGTGGATGGTCTCCTGAGCCGCTGGCTTAAAGCACACAAGCCCGAACTCCTTTGGGTCGTCAGGCTGCTGGACGTGGCGAACGGCAAACTCCGCGACCGCCACCAGGCCATCGGCCCCAGCCACTTCATACGCAAAGACCTCAATGAGGAGTGGGTGGAGCGGATCTGGGACTACTCGATCATCCCCTACATTGAGGAACAACTCTTCGGCCAGGAGGACCGCTTGGCGGAGTTTGAATACGTCAAGCTCCGAGCCGAGGTCCAGTCGGCCGACACCGTGGCCAACGGGGACGGCGATGCGGCGTCTCCAGCTAGCTGAACACCAGACCCGCGAAAACGTCAGTCTCACGTCCGGGCAGCTTCACGCCCTCAAGCGCATCGCACCGTCGGTTGACGTCTCGCCTGCATCCTCAAACGGCAGCTGGAATCTTCGCCCCAACTCCAAAGTAGGCGTCATCCGCCTCCCCGACCTCACCGTCGAAATCAGGCCCAAGCTCCCCATTCAGCGCGTCCTGTTCCTGATCTCATACACGCTTGACCGCCTGGATTTTCCCGGCGAGGTCGTGGATCTCGCCCAGCCCCCCGATCTCGTCGAGGCCATGGTTCGCATATTCCACGACGCCGTCCGCCGGGCCACCGGCCGCGGCCTCCTCCAGGGCTATCGGACCCGGGAAGAATCGCTAAACGTCGTCCGCGGACGCATCCGCATTGAGGAGCAGCTACGCCGCCGCTTCGGCATTGCCGTCCCCATTGAAGTCCGGTACGACGAGTTCACGCCCGACATCGAACCTAACCGCCTCCTCAAGGCCGCCGTCCGACGACTCGCCTGGCTGCCGCACCGCTCCCGCAACACCCGCCGGCTGCTCAGTGTCATGCGCGCCGTCTTCGCCAACGTGTCCACTGTCGAATACCGGCCAACCCACCTTCCCGAAGTTCCCGTCACCC
>WTFW01000105.1 GCA_011523785.1 Chloroflexota bacterium
TGCCCTGAGCCTGCCGAAGGGGGCCGTGTCGAACCACACCCTTACCACCCAGCTCTCCCAGGCAATCCCATCCGGTCCTCATCTCACCTCTCACTCCTCTTCGCTCACTCCTTCTTCAAACCCTCTCCCCTCCAGCAAGGGACCCCGCAGCCCTCCCCTGCGTAGTAAACAAGTAGAGACACCGTCCCCATAAAACCCGCCATGCGCATCGCCCTCCCCATCATCCTCCTCGCCGCCCTCGCCCTCGCCGTCGGCTTCTGCGTTCAGCGACACAACACCGTCACCGGCACCATCACCTTCCAGGGCGACCCAACCATCCCCGACGGCGCCGTGCTCACCGTGGAATTGCGCGACGTCTCCTACCAGGACGCCGCCTCCACCCTCATCGCCTCCCAGACCATCTCGAAGCCCGAGCGCTTCCCCATCGACTTCGCCGTCCGCTACCAGCCCAGCGACATCGACCCCCGCGCCACCTACGGCCTCGGCATCCGCGTCACCCGTAACGACCGTCTCATCTACATCAACGACACCGCCTTTGATGTCCTAACCCGGGGCAACCCCACCCACGGCCTCAACGTCTGGGTCATCGCCGTCGACGACCCCTAGCCAACCCTCGCTGCCGTTGTCGGACCGAGCAGTGCAGGATTCCCGCCCCCGTTACGTCGTCGATAAGGATCTTGGCGAGCCAGGCGGCCGAGGAGCCAATCGGCGGCGGGCGACTCGGCCGACCCTGCGTCGCTCAAGGAGACCCCTGCGAAACCCTGCCTCGACCTCAAAGGGATGCCGGATCTTCACCCTCTCCTGGGGGAGAGGCAGATTCCGCCGTCCGCGGCGGAAATCGGTGAGGGGTCTTCCGGGCAACCAGCCTCCGGTTACGCAAACGTCTCACAGTCGAGGGCGCCACGGCCGCCTACGCTAGACGCTCGCCTAAACCTCCAGCCCCTCCATCGCAACCGGAAACGCATCGGCGTTCCGAAGCCTGCCCGCTCGCGCTTCCACCTCAGGCAACAGCCGGCGATTCGACGCAAACGGCACCGTCACTTCGTGCAGACCGCCGTGGGAGCGCAGGCGCGAGCCGCTCAGCACCGATAAATCGTGCGCCCCCGGCGCTCGGCCAAAGACCGAGCCCCGATCGCTCAGCACAACAATGTCCCCAATGCGGTCCGCCGGCAGCTCGTACGTCCTCGCGGCTTCGGCGCGCGGCAGGGCGTCGTCGATACGCGCGTCCTCGCGCAGACGCTCGATCGCCGCATCCACCTGGTCGGGCGGCAGGTGGACGGTCGCAAACGACCCCAAACCCGCGTGGTGCGTCACGTGCGGATCGGTGATCGGCAGCACCACCCGCAACGGCCCGGCTACCGCCCCGGCCAGCAGCGTTTCTAGGTAGACAATGTTGGGCGTGCCGTCCGGATGGCACTTGTCGTTCATGCCGTGGTCCGCCGTCAGCACAATCACCGCCCCCAGCGCGTCCAGCTCGGCCAGGCGCTGGTCCAGCGACGTGTAAAAGACGTCCGCCTCGGGCGTGCCCGGCGCATGCGTGTGCTGCACGAAATCCGTGAGCGACAGATACAGCACGTCGGCCAGTCGCTCGCGCACCAGGTACACGCCGCAGGCCATCACGAAGTCACTCATTTGGCCTGAGTAAATGTCCGGGTTGACCTGGCCCATGCGCCGGGTGACACCCGCAATCCCATGCTCCTGCTCGGTCGTCTCGTGCGCCAATTCGCCGGAAAAGCAAATGCCGCGCCATCCGGTAGCCAGCATCGTGCGCAGCTTGTCCTTGGCCGTAATCGCCGCCACGCGGCGGCCGTCCTGGCTATACCGGGCAAACAACGACTCGCAGCGCAAAAAGCGCGGGTGGTCCATCATCACTTCTACTTCGCGCTGGGCATCGTAGAAGTAATTGCCCGAAATGCCGTGCGCCGCGGGTGGCCGGCCGGTCGCGATGGTCATGTTGTTCGGATTGGTGAACGAGGGAATCGCCGCCGGGACCAGGTGATACGCGCCCTCCCGCTGAAAGCGGGCCATCGTCGGCATGCACCCATGGTCGATCGCCGCGTCCACATACGCCGGCTCCGTACCGTCAGCGCAAATCACCACTACCGGCAACCGCGATTCAGCCACCGGCAGCCTCCCCTGCAACACTCAGATCCACGCCCAGTCTAGAGGCCATGCCCGCTCCCGGCCCGGGTCGAGTCTCGCGTGTTCAGGGTTTTACTTCGCCGCCGAAGCATGTGCGGCCGCTGTACCAGGCTGCTGGACATTGACGGCCAACACAGATACTCCAGGCGCAGCGCAGCCGATAGCCCAGCCTGTGCCTCTCGAAGAGTCTGCCCTGAGCTGGTCGAACGGGGAATCCGGCCCTCTTGCCGCGTCCGATCCCCGATCAAGGCGCACCACAGGGCGAACCCGGGCTCCTACCTGCGCTGAGCCTATCCCCCGAGTCCGACCGGCCCCCAGCCGGCATTTCTGCCCGCCGGTTGACGCCTCACCCCCGCCCCGCCATCCTTCAAAAAACACTCCGCCAGGGAACCCAACCATGCAATACCGCAAACTCGGCAACACGGGTCCCGAAGTCTCCGCCCTCGGCTTCGGCGGCTGGCCCATGGGCGGCGCCCGCTACGGGTCCATCGACAACGACCAGGCCACCGCCGCCATCGGCCGCGCCCTCGACCTCGGCGTCACCCTCTTCGACACCGCCGTCGCCTACGGCCTCGGCACCTCCGAATCCCTCATGGGCAACGCGCTCCAGGGCCACTGGGACGACATCGTCGTCGTCACCAAGACCGGCATCGTCCCCTCGCCCGACAATCCTGATGCCTTCCTGCGCGACTCGCGGCCCGACACCATCAAGTCCCAGTGCGACTTCAGCCTCAAGGCCCTCGGCACCGACTTCATCGACGTCTACCTCATCCACTGGCCCGACTACGAAACCCCCATGGACGAAACCATGCGCGCCATGGAAGACCTCAAGGCCCAGGGCAAAATCGGCCACGTCGGCGTCTCCAACTTCTCCACCGCCCTGATGGACGAAGCCCTCGCCTTCTCCCCGATCGTCGCCAACCAGGTCGGCTACCACATGCTCGACCGCCGCCACGCCGACGAGATCATTCCCTACTGCGCCGCTAACGGCATCGGCGTCATGGCCTACGGCTCCCTCGCCCACGGCGTCCTCACCGGCGCCTTCAAGCCTGATCACCAGTTCGAAGAAGGCGACTGGCGCGCGATGGGCAACGCCTTCGGCCTCCCGCTCTTCCATCCCGACTACCTGCCCGAAACCCTCGAAGCCGTCGACGAAGTCACCTCCGCCGCCGAGCAAGCCGGCCTCACCACGCCCCAGCTCGCCCTGCGCTGGGTTCTCGACGAACCGGCCATCTCAACCGCTCTGGTTGGGTTCCGCACCCCCGCCGAGGTCGATGCCGCCGTCGCCGCCCTGGAAGCCGATCTGCCCGACGGTCTGATGTCCACTCCCAACCAGGCAACCTTCCAGGCCTACCAGCGCCTCCTCGCTGCCGGGTCACCCACCACCACCGACCAGGGGCCGGGCCGCCGAACCTAGCCTTCGACGACCACCGCTCCCAGCAGGTTCGCGCCGGCGTCCCGCAGGATCGCGCGCGCTCGAATCGCGTCGTCCCGGTTCGTCCGCGCATGCACCACCGTCAGCAGCACCCCATCCGCCCGCGCCGCCAACGTCCGCCCATCCGGTACATCCAACAACGCCGGCCCCGCCACAACCACCAGATCGTGCGCCTCCGCCTCGCCCCGCAGCCAGGCCAGGAACACAGCCCCGGAAAGCAGCGCCGGATCGCCGGCCCGAACCGCCTCAGCGGTCACGACGGAAAGATGGTCCGGCACCGTATGCGCTTCCGACTCGCCCTCGCCGGCCGCACCATCGACATCCGCATCAACCAGCAGCACCCGGCGTCCCGTCTGCGCCAGCGCCGCCGCCAGCTGCGCCGCCACATGCCGCCGCGGTTCCTCGGAATGCGGACTCGTCACCGTCACGATGGCATGCGCCCGCTCACCCAGCGCCACCAGCGCATTCGCGCGCAACTCCACAAAGCCCTCGGCCAGCGTCTCGCCATCCGGCAATTCCGCCAGAATCCTTGGATCAGCCACGGGACATCCGCGTCAGCGGCCAAACCAGCCAGATCGCCGCAGTGCCTAACACCGCGCCCAGCACCGCCGCGATCGGCAATGCAATCTCAACGCGCGGCCACACCGGCGCTCCCGGCGCCCTCGCCGCATCGAT
Organism: Chloroflexota bacterium; assembly: GCA_011523785.1. Lineage (GTDB taxonomy): Bacteria > Chloroflexota > UBA11872 > UBA11872 > UBA11872 > UBA11872. The sequence continues at coordinate 4,253 of WTFW01000105.1, forward strand.
CACCGACACCTCGAGCCCGCGCTCCCGAGCATTCAGCCGCTCCGGCGTCGCCACCTCCGCCACCAGCAACGCCGCCAACCCATTCACCGTCGCCGCCGCCCTTGCGGCGTTCGAGTCTTCGGACTGAATCGTCACCACCAACCGGTCGCCGTCGCCATTCGTTCTGACGTTGCGCACGATCTCCTCGTCGGACAGCCCACCGCGCTCCGCCTCCGGCAACCGTGCGGCATAGGCCTCCGAGTCCACCCAGGCGGCGTAATTGCGAATCAGCCGCGCCGAAGCCTCGGCCGCCCCAAGGTCGGCAATCCGCGGCCGGATCGACACGTCGGTCGACGCCCGATAGACCGGCGTCGCCACCAGCACCACGATCAGGGCGATGACGACGGCAACGACGGCGGACACGGCTGAGCCAACCAGATACAGCCGAATCGGCGGCTGCGCTGGTGGCGATGGGTCTGCCGCACTCACCGCACGGTCCCGATCACGGGCGTGTCCAGCAAGTCAGGTACGTCATCGGCGAACAGCCGGTTCAGCCGCCAGTCAACCATCAGCACCACAAACACGGCCGCAAGAAACGCGGCCAGGGTCGCTAGGGCCGCATTGAGAATCACGAACACCAGCCGCGGTCGAGCGGCTTCGTCCGTCTTGTCGATCAGGCGTAAAGTCCCCAATTCGCTCAGGCTGGGATAGAGCCGGGTCTGATCCTCGACCAGCAGTTTCGCCGCGGCGTCGATGATGGTCTGCACCGAACGGTCTTCCCAGCTCAGCTCAAGCCGCAACCCCCGCGCCAGCGGAAAGACGTCAATCGTGCTGGCCAGCACTTCCAGGTCAACCGCGACACCGTCCTCGGCCACGGCTTCCACGACCTCGCGGAGGAAACTGCGACCCCGCGCCAGCCGAACCAGGTCGTCGATCACGACTGTCGACGCCTGCGCCCGGCTATTCTCGATCCCGAACTGGCGATCCTCGCTGTCTGGCGGCAGTTCCAGCACCAGTAGCAGCTCGGCTTCAGCCTCGTAGTTCACTGGACCGAAGGTCTGCCAGAGGAGCGATCCAACCAGCGTGGCGATCGTCGCCGCGGTGATGAACCACCACCAGCGTCCCAGAATCCGGCCAACGCGTTCGGTCGACATCAGTCGTCGGGAACGGGCGGTCGGCCGTGCGCTCGCAGCGTGTCGTTGACCGCTTCCAGCAGGGCGCCGCGGAAGTGCTCACGGCTGAACCGGCGGGCGTTGGCCTCGAGGGCGTCCGTCGCAACGGTCATCGATTGAACATCTCGCAGTGCGGCGGCGAGCGATGCGACCGTCTGCTCGCGAAAGAGGATTCCCGTCTTGCCGTCGATCACTGTATCCAGCGCCCCACCTGAACCGTAGGCCACCACGGGCCGGCCGGCGGCCTGGGCTTCGACCGGGGTGATTCCGAAGTCCTCGTCACCCGGAAACAGCAACGCTCGACAGCGCGCCATTTCCACGCTCACGTCGCGGTCGGGCAGCCTACCAAGAAACCTGACGGTCGGCCCCGCCAGCGCCCGCAGGTCAGCTTCGGCGCGCCCGCTCCCCACAATCCGCAGCGGCAGCCCGAGTTCGGTGCAGGCGCGCACGGCCAGGTCAATGCGCTTGTAGGGAATCAGACGCGAGACGACCAGGAACGCATCCCCCACCTCGGTTGTGGGCCTGAAGCGGTCCACGTCCACTGGCGGATAGACGATGCGCGACGATCGTCCATAGAAGCGCTGGATCCGGTCCGCCACGGCCTGCGAGATGGCCAGAAACTGGGTCACGCGCTGCGCTGCGCTGCGATCCCAGCGCCGTGCCCAGGCCAGCAGCGGCGGTAAGAGCACGCGTGACCCGAGAGGAGCGCGTTCGGCGGCCAGGTAGGTCTCGGGCATCCAAAGGAATCGTGTGGGCGTCAGGCAATAGCACACGTGCACCGCCCCTGGAGCTGAGCGGACCCCCTTGCAGAAGGCGCTGGAATTGCTTAGCACCAAGTCCGCGCTGGGAATCGTCAGTCCGCCGAACGCCAGCGGATAGAACGGTAGCAGCGCCTGGTGATTGCTGCGCCACAGCGGAAACCGCTGCAGCCAGGTGGTGCGAATGTCCAGGCGCCGAAAGGCCGGATCCACCAGCGCGGGCTCGTAGAAGGAGGTGTAGACCGGAGCCGACGGAAACATGCCGTGCATTTCCACCAGCACGTTTTCGGCTCCGCCCTGCTGATTCAGCCAATCGTGGACCAGCGCCGTACGTGGACCCGTCACTGTTGCGGGCCCTGGCCTAGTACGCGCCGCGTCCGCTCAGGACGGTCGGAATTGTCTGCAGCAGGATTCGTAGATCCAGGCCCAGCGACCAGTTGGACACATAGAACGCGTCCAGCATCACCATCTCGTCAAATCCCAGGTCGCTGCGGCCGCTCACCTGCCACAGACCGGTCAGCCCCGGCAGAACGTGCAGGCGGTGGCGTGCCCATTCGTCATACTGCGCTACCTCGGCGGGTACCTGTGCACGAGGGCCCACCAGGCTCATGTGACCTAGCAGAACATTCAGCAGTTGAGGCAATTCATCCACGCTCATTCGACGAAGAAGCCGGCCCACGCGCGTTCGGCGTTGATCGTTCGGTGCCTTGAAAAGCAACGGGTGGCGCTCGTCATCGAACAGTTCATGCTTACGTCTTTCGGCGTCCTGCACCATCGAACGAAACTTGAACACCCGGAATGACCGCCCGTCGCGACCAATGCGGGTTTGGCGGAACAATACGGGTCCAGGTGAGTCGAGTCGGATCGCCAGCCCGATCAACACCCACAACGGGGCTGTGAGCAGAAGGCCCACAACACTGACCACGAGGTCCAGTGCGCGTTTCTGCATGTACCGAAACCCGGTGATCTCGGGCTCACGAAGCGTCACCAGTGGAATCCCGGCAACAGGGTGAATGTCCATGCGGCCGAATTGCGCTTCGAGCAGGTCGGGCACGACGCGAAACTGCACCCCCTGGTGCCGGCACCGCTCGATGACCGGGGCGAGTTCATGCTGCACGCTCGAGGGAAGTGCGGCGTACACGACGTCCACGTGCTCCGACGCAATCACCTCGGCCAGGTCGTCAACCGTGCCTAGTTGCGCGAAGCGGCCGAACGCGGCATTCGACTCGTTGCCGTTCGAGTCCAGGTACCCAATGACTCGGTTCCCCAGGCTTCGATTGGCGGTGAGTTGCTGCATCAGGAATTTGGCGACCGCTCCGCCGCCGACCACCAGAATGCGCTGGTTGTCATAGCCGGCTCGGCGCAGCAGCCCAAGCCCCACTCGACGCACCAGCACCCAGAGCACAGCGAAACCAAGGCCAAACGTTCCCAGGTAGAGGAACATCAAGCGGGAGAAGAAGACGGGACGTGAGACGAAGAACACCACGATCACGGCCGCCGTTCCGATCAATATGCCTACGGCAATCCGGCCGAGATCTTCGACCAGGGACGCGCCGCGTCGCGATTGATACCGGCCTAGTCCTGCAAAGCTGAGCAACGTCACCGGGATAAACAAGCCGGCGACAACCCAATAGGCATTCAGCGGGGTGAACTGAAACTCATTGAGTGCCGGGCCCAGGCGCCACGTGTAACGGGCCGTGTAGGCAAGCAGGAAGGCGCCGAACAGCAACGCCAGGTCTCCAACCGCCAGTACCCGTGGAGACGCCAGGAACCGCCAGGCCGCGTGGTGATGGCGTTGCCGAGTGGCTGATCGCGTGCCCTCAGCGGCCGGCAACCCTGGCCGGGAGTCGCGCACGCGAGTCAACGTGGGCCGAGTGCGTGTCGATATAGATTGAGACATCGCTCGGCGGCCACCATCCAATCAAACCGTTGTGACTGCGCCAGCCCACGCTCTCGCATCGCCATGCGCGTCTCCGGCGACCCAAGAACCGCAGTCATCGCAGTCGCCAGTTGCGAAACGTCGCGTGGTTCCACGGTCAGAGCTGCGTCACCTGCGACTTCGGGCAGCGAAGACCGTTTCGACGTGATGACCGGCGTCCCGCTGGCCATGGCTTCCAGCACCGGGATGCCAAAGCCCTCGTAGCTGGACGGGTACACGACCAGATCGGCTGCACAGTACCAGGACGGCAGGTCTTCCTGCTTAACATAACCGATTCGGTGAATCCGTCGGCGTACTGGACTGTCCGCCAGGGCCGCGTCGATCGCTTCGGTAGCCCAGCCGCTGCCGCCGGCTATGACCAGGTCGCCGGTAAACCCGTTACTCGCAACCAGGCCAAAGGCGCGCACCAGCACGTCGATGTTCTTGCGAGGCTCCAGGGTGCCCACGAACAACACAAACGGTCGATCGCGCTTGTTCTCGTGCCGAAACGCCTGAACGCTCGCTTCCGGACGTGGATGAAATGCCGCCTCGCGTCCCGGATACACCACGTGCACTCGTTTTGGATCAACGCCCAGCAGTTCGACCACGTCGTTCTTTGTGGCATGCGAGTCCGCCAACACTGCCTTGGCGCGTCGCGCCGAGAGCCATGTCGCTGCGGTCAGATACCACCGCCGGTGCGTCGGATGGGCCCCCGGAATACGCATGAAGGACAGGTCGTGCACGGTCACAACGTGACGCGTTGGGGCTGCGAGCGGAACGACGTTTAGCATCGAGTGAACAACCTCCAGACGCGTTGCCGCGATATGCCACGGCGCCAGGAGGTGCTCCCAGAGCACGCGCACACCGGTCCGGGACGTAGGAGCTTTCGTCCGTAGGATCCGCGCGGGCCGAGCCGCTTCAAAAGGCAGGGCATGTACCTGCTCGTTCAAGAACAGGGTGAACTCGAACTCGCTCGGCCGTGCAAGCACGGCCTCGACCAGACTCGCCGTGTAACGGCTTGGCCCCGCATTGCGGTACGACGCATCGGTCCGCAGCACCAGCGCATTTAAACCAACTCGCGCCACCGCTCCTCCTGCAGGCGAGATGCTTGAGAGCAGGCCCCGTTCAGACTAAGTAACTCGCGATGGGCCTCTTCTGTGATTCTGCCCGGCCAGCGAAACTGGCAACGGCGGCCTCCTCGGTCTAATGCATGAACGTGCGCTCTGGGCTTCAAGTCGCTCTCCAACGTGGCCCGGCTGACGATCACACCGAATCGCCAATCCGAGGATCTCAGGTCGTCGGTATCGCGGCCCAACGCATGCGGGGGGACGGCGAACTGCCGTCCCCCCGCTCACAGGCTGTTATTGCAGCCTGCCTATTGCAGCCAGTCCTTAGCGGATGGCTTCCTGCGTGGCGCGGTCAAAGAGCTGCATGTTGCTCATGTCCAGCACCAGGTCGAACGCGTTGCCGATGCTCGCGGTCGTTCGCGGGTCCACGCGGGCGATGTACGACTCGTCGCCGGCCAGCATGTACAGGTAAACCTCGCTGCCCAGCGGCTCCGTCACATCCACGTCCGACGTGATGGTCGCGTCGGTCGGAATCTGGTCCGGCTTGTACCTCGGGTCGAAGATGTCCTCCGGCCGCAGGCCGAAGACCACGTCCTGGCCCAGGTGGCCCACGTACGGGGCCCGCCGGTCGGGCGGCACCGGAACCTTGAAGGAATCGGTCTCGACATACATGTCGTCGGCCGTGCCCGTGAGCCGGGCGTCGAAGAAGTTCATCGCCGGGCTGCCGATGAAGCCGGCAACAAACATGTTGCTGGGCGTTTCATAGACCTCCTGCGGTGGGCCGATCTGCTGGAGCACGCCGTCGCGCAGCACGGCAATGCGGCTGCCCATCGTCATGGCTTCCATCTGGTCGTGGGTCACGTAGATCACGGTCGCCTGCAGGCGCTCGTGCAGCCGGATCAGCTCGGCGCGCGTCTGCACGCGCAGCTTCGCGTCCAGGTTGGACAGCGGCTCGTCCATCAGGAACACGGCCGGGTCGCGCACCACGGCGCGTCCAAGCGCCACACGCTGGCGCTGACCGCCGGACAGGGCCTTCGGCTTGCGGTCCAGCAGTTCGGCGATGTTCAGCATCTCGGCGGCTTCCTGCACCCGGCGCTCGATCTCCTTGCGCGGGGTGTGACGCAACCGCAGCCCGAACGACAGGTTGTCGTACACGCTCATGTGCGGGTAGAGCGCGTAGCTCTGGAACACCATCGCGATGTCCCGGTCCTTCGGCGCAATGTCGTTGACCAGGTCGTCGCCGATGTAAATGTTGCCGTCGCTCAGCTCTTCGAGGCCGGCAATCAGGCGGAGGGTGGTGGACTTGCCGCAACCGGACGGGCCGACCAGCACGAGGAATTCGCGGTCCTCGACTTCAATCGAAACGTCTTGTACGGCGGTGACCTCGCCAAAGCGCTTGGTCACGCGGTCAAGGGTGACGCTAGCCATGAACTCACTCCTTCGTCTCTCTCATTGAACCGCGGCGCGCGTTAGGCCGCTGGCTCTTCGACCGTCGACAACGTGCCGACGATCCGGCGAAAACAGAACTGTTCGGCGAAAGCCGTTTCTCACCGAAGAGCGGGCGCGACCGCCTGGCCGGCCCGGATTGCTCAATCATCCTCGATAGGCGTGACTCCCTCACCGACGCCGCACCTGCGCAGCGGACGGTACCAACGGTGCGCGAACACGGTCAACCAGTGTCCGTGCGTCACCCTGACACGCCAGGACGTAGCGACACGAGGGGGATTTCCCTAGCTGGCCACGTCGGACCTGTCAGGCGGGCGGTGCGTGCGGACGGCCAGCCGCTCGCGCCAACTCCGTGCCGAAGGCGGCGGCGCCCAGCACGATCAAGCTGCTGTAGTAGAGCCAGATCAACAAGACAACGACGGTGGCCAGGGGACCGTAAACCGCATTGAAGGTGCCAAAGCTGGCCACGTACCACACAAAGAGGCTTTTCCCGATCTCAAATAGCAGGGCCGCAAGTCCGCCCGCCAGCAACGCCGCGTGCCGCGGCAGTGGCTGAGCGGGGAGCAATCCGAACAGCAGCGCGAAGATCCCCGACGTCATGGCCAGCGGTACGGCAACCGTCAGCGCCCGCAGCAGCGCGCCCAACGTAGCCAGGGGGCTGTCCGGACCCACAATCTCGGCTTGGTGAATGACGGTCAGGCCGGCGGTGAGGGCGAAGGAAACCGCCAGCAGCAGTCCGGTTGTCGCGCCGACACCCAGGTCGACCAGCCGGCTCTGCACGTATGTCCGCCGTTGCCGCGCGCCCACGGCTGCGTTCAGGCCCCGGCGCAGCGCCGCGAACAGGTTGGACCCAGTCCACAGCAGGCCGAGCAGGGACACGACGCCCACCTGGCCGCGCAAGTCGGTCACGGACTGCACCATGCCGCCAAGCAGTGCTTCGGACTGTGGTGCGATGAAGCTGGCAACCTCAAGAATCTGCGCGGCCAGCGTGGCCGAGTCCACGAAGAACGACGCTCCGGCCGCGACGACGGCCAACAAAGGAACCAGCGAGATGACGACCTGGAAGCTTATTGCCGCCGCATAGGTCGGCACGTTGTGGCGACCTATCCGGTGTCCGGTCAGGATCGGCACACTTAACCAGCGGTGACGTTCAGCCCAGTCCAGGCCGCGCTGGAACGCCGCCGCCAGTTCCCGCGCTTGCACGCCGAACAACCGGGCCTGCCGGCGTGCTCGCCGCGCTCGGCCGCGAAGGAGACGAAAGCTTCGCTCGAGCGTTCGTATAACTCCTCGTCAGCCCATCGCGGCAGCGCTCATGTCATCTTGGCTGCGACGATGGAGTGAGTCCCGGGCCCGATGTTCCAAAGGCCCAGGTAGCTGTCGTTTCCGGCTTGCCAGCGTGTGGACTCCACCGCTCGGCCGTCTATGAACGCCATCACGTTGTCCCAGCCGTCCGGCAGGCGCAGGGCCGCCAGACCGCTCGTTCCCGTCTCGGCCCGAATGTCCAAGACAATGGATGCCGGGTCGACCGTCTGTACAACTTCGATCGTTCCGCCCCCTGGCCGCACCGCTCGCAGCCCGCCGCTGCGGCCGCCCAATCGGCAAGTGACCCGGTAGCTATCGGTGGCAACGTCCACGCCAAACAACCCGCGAATCACCGCCTGGGCCATCGTGCCGGCAGCGCCGGCGAACTCGGTCGATCCCTGTCCTGACTGGCTCGGGACGTGGAACCACTCGTGCACGCCATCAACGGCCTCCCATGCTCGCGCAACCGCGTCCAGGTGGTCGATCGCCCGCTCGGCGTGGCCATGCTCGAACTCGCTGACGATCTGCAAGCCGCCCCACCAGTCCCACACCGCGCCATTCTGGTATTCCCCGCCGGCCATGCGGCGGCTCTGGAAAAAGTCGTCCGGATACGGCGGCGAAAGCGTGAGCCCAGCGCGGTTGGTGCCCGCCGCCGACTCGGCGCGCTCCGTCGCCTCAAAGATCGGAACCACGTGCTCTGGCGATGCGATTCCGGCATAGATCGCAAGCACGTTGCTGATTGGGATGACGGCGTCCTCGTCAAATGGATCGGTCCAATCCGTAGCGTGCGCGTGCACCCGAAAATGCCCGCGCTTCGACTGCCAGAGCAGGGCGTGCGTTTCCGTCTGCACGTGCCTGGCCCGAGCCCGCTGAGTCTCAGCGTCCGCCGGCCGCCCCACCGCGTCCAGCATGGTGGCGTAATCGTGGAGCGCGCGGAAGTGCCACGCTTGGTCAAAGGGCGAAATCGTCAGCTCGTCGCCGGTCGCCAAGTCCGTCGGCTCCGTGCCGGCGCTACGTTTAACGTCGCCCCAATCGGTGGTATGTCCTCGGAAGAGGAGGCTGCCGTCGCGCCAGCGGCGCTTCGTCCATAGGTAGCCGAGTGCGTCGCCGAGGCGATCGATTACCTGGCGTCCATCAACCTCGCTACGCAGCCAGTCAGCGCCGCCGAACGCCCGGTAGTAGGCGTAGGCCGCGTGAACCGCGCTGGTTTCCTCGTCGCTGACGACCGTGGCTTTATCTACCTCCCCTGGCCAGTTGAGGGTGGCGGCCACCGCGCCGTCAGGGGTCGCAAATCGATCCTGCGAGGCCAGAAAGCCTTCCGCGGGCGTCTGCATGAAGTCGCGTGAAAAAAAGAACGGGACGACGGGCTGAATGGTCGCCATGTCGCGCACGAAAATTGGCGCGTAGAGCGCACCGGCGGAGTGGCCCCGAATGGTGCGTCCGTGCCACGGCAACTCGCGCGCGGTAGCCGCCAGCGTGTCGCGGATGCGCGCCGCCATCCCGCCAATCGAAGTCACGTCGTCCACCCACCACGTAGTTTCTGTGGTGCTGGAGTCCGGCTCCGCCAGGACTGGCGCGGCGCCGGCCGCCAGCCACGCGCTCGCGGCGCCTGCCAGACCAAGGAAGCTACGACGGCCGATACCGGTCAGCGGCCGAGCCCAACTGGGACGGTGAGGGGTGAGCGAAGGCTGGATTGGCATGGACGTGGCTCAAGTCTCAGATGTGGGCGGGCGGGTATCTGACGTGCCCGCGCGTCACGCGCGGGACATCCCGGCGTTGGTCAGTCGGAAAATCATACGTGCCAGCTCGGTGCTAGGCTGCTCACTCGTGGCCCAACTGACACTTCGCCGCCTTTTTGGCGCCACGCTTCTATCGTCTGCCCTGCTCCTGGCGTTCGTCGGTGGAGCGCGAGCAACAGAGCCTCTTGACACGATTCCAGCCACCTGCGCGGCAGACTTCGCCATCCCCGACGGCTGGTTTTATACCCAGGCCGGTGGCGACGGCGTCGGCTTTGCGGTGCGGGACGACGCCGACGCGCGCTTCTGGACGGCGTTTCAAGAGCTGGGCGGCATTCCAGTCGTGGGCTACCCCATTTCGGAACGGTTCCAGCAACACGGCTTCACCGTGCAGGCCTTCCAAAAGCTCGTGCTGCAATGGGACCCGGGCGCCGACGGAGCCAATGCCGCGAACACTCTGGATAACCTCCATCAAGCTGGATTCGATCCCTGGTTGGCGTCATTCCGGCAGGTCCCTCCCCACCAGGCGCTCCCCGAAGACGCCGGCCAGCCGTTTGACGTAATCACTGCCAACCACCTGGCGCTGCTGAACGTCAACCCGGACATCCGCGCGGAGTTCCTGGCTGTGCCCAACTGGCTAACGCGATTTGGCCTGCCGATCGCGTATCAGGACTTCGGCGCCGTCCAGGTCGTGCGCGCCCAGCGGGTCGTCCTGCAGCAATGGGCCACCGACACCCCCTGGGCTCGGGCCGGTGAGGTGATATTCGCCAACAGCGGCGACATCGCACGCGAGGCGGGGCTGTTTCCGGAGTCGGCGGTGACTCCAGGACCGCCCCGAACGGCTCTGGCAACGGACCTGGAGTTGACGCTGGACCAGTCGCCGGCGGCGCAGGGCGCGACGGTCGTAATTCGGCTGTCCAGCGGGCGGCCCGACGTTCGCTTGCGCCTGGGCGGACGCGCGATCCCGCTGGCGTGCGCGGATGGAACCTGGCGCGCGCTGGTCGGCTTGGCCCCCGCTGAGGAACTCGGTCCCCGTGAGCTTGAACTTCAGGTTGGCGGACAGACCGTGATGCACGAGGTGCTGGTCGCGCCCGGAACGTTTACGTCAGCCGAACTCACGGTTGCTGAAGAGTTGGCCCACTTGCTGAACCCGCAAACGGCGGCCGAGGAGCGCGGCTTTGTCCAGCAGCTGGTAGATCATGTAAGCGGGCCGCCACTCTGGACCGGCAGCTTTGGCAATCCGTCCATCGGGACGGCCACGTCTCCATACGGGCAGCGGCGCATATTTCACCCCGGCGCGATTCCCTACGTCCATGAGGGTTCCGACGTCGCCGCGCCGCTGGGCACGCTGGTCGCGGCGCCGGACGCGGGCCGCGTGGCCTGGGCCGGGCCGTTGGCCATCCGTGGCAACAGCGTCGTCCTTGATCACGGCTTCGGCGTGTACTCGGTCGCGGTCCACCTGGACAGGATCGACGTGTCGGCCGGGGAATCGGTGACACGTGGCCAGCAACTCGGCACGGTCGGGTCTACCGGCCGGTCCACCGGGCCGCACTTGCACTGGGAGGTGCATGTGCTTGGTGTGGCCGTCGATCCCACGGTCTGGACCTGGCGGGACTTTGCGGACATTCGTAACGGCACGGGCTATTGGCTGCCCGGCGACTCGCCGGCGCCACCGCTCCCTGCGGACCCTCCGCCGGCGGGCGAAACCGGCCAGCCGCCGGAAGACTTCCCGGCCGGCTAACCGACCTGGGGCCGGCAATCAATCTGGCAACGGCTAGGCTGGGGCCCGTCCGCCGGCCCGGTTGCTTCCGATGGCGTTGACTTGGCTGATGCGCCTGCGCCGTGCGTTGCTGGGCGAGCCGTCCACCGAGCGCGTTCTTCGCACCGCGCCCACACGCGCCGTGGCGGAACTCTGGGTGAATCTGCTGGGCGACCACGGCATTCCCGCCCGCGCCGTTCCGGCTTTACCCAGCAGTTTTATGGGCGATGGCATGCAACACCGCCTGATCGTGCGCGGCGAGCACGTCCACGAAGCCGAGCGCATTTTGCGCGCGCTGTGGGACGCGACCCGCCCATAGCCCGCTGACCGTTGTACATTGCCCTGCTGGAGATAGTCAGTCAGGGCTTGTTGAGGGGGATTCATGGCCGACCGCCGGTCCATCATCGTCGAGCAGTCATACGCCATCGCCGCCGATCCGGCGGCCGTTTTCGACGCGCTCGTTGACCAACAGCTGCTTTCCGAATGCCTGGATCCACTGCAGCGTCTGCGCCTGGTGCCGGGCTCCGGCGGGCGCATTGGATTCCGGGATCCGGAGTTGGGGCCGGCCATCGGTCGTATCGGCGAGCACGACCGCGGCGTGCGGCTCACCTGGCGCATGGTGCAGAACTGGCCCAGCGTGCTTTCGTTCGACTTCTTTCAGGAAGACGGCGGCTGCCGCGTGGATGTAATCCAATCGGGATTCGGCGCGCTGCGCGGTGTGCGGCAGGACATCGACCAGGTGTTTGCGGCGCGCTGGGACGCGTGGATGAGTGCGATAAAGGACCGGCTGGAAGCCTGATCCGTCCGCGCCGCGCCCGGGGTAGTCCGGCTGCGGTCGAAACGGCAGCAATGAGACAGCCGGCTCCGAACGGCGTGCCGCGGTTGCGATCCAGGCCATCGCTGCGTTCGTGCATGCCGCGGTCGCGCAGGCCGCTAGACTCGCAGACACCAGCGCCCGTAGCTCAGCGGAATAGAGCACTGGTCTTCGGAACCAGGGGTCGGGGGTTCGAATCCCTCCGGGCGTGCCGCTGCCCCTCCGTTGCCCCGCAATCGCGGGCGCGCCCCGGTCCGACTGGCGACTGTCCCTAACCGAATACGAAGCCTGGGACCGGGGCGAGGCGATCGCCCGGCGACCTCAACTGACGCCTCCCCCGCGCAGCCTTGCGCCCAGGGCATACGAATGTGACACTTCGTCTCATCGATCATTGAGACGAGATATCAAAATGATGACTACGTCCGTCGACGATCGTGTCGACTCCCTGCTGTCGAAGTTGGGAAGCCGGATTACCGGTCCTCGGCGCAGGGTTGCGCGCCTGCTGGCCAGCAAGCAGGGCTCATTCAGTGCCGAGGCGCTGAATGAGGAGCTCCCGGACGTCGGGCGCGCCACCGTCTACCGGACCCTCAAGCTGCTGTCCGACGCGGGCGTGCTCTGCAAGACCACGCTTCCTGACGGCTCGCCTCGGTACTCCATCGACCACTCCTGGCATCACCACCATTTGATCTGTTCTTCCTGCAGGACAGTTGAGGAGTTTCGTCATTCGGCGCTTGAGCGACTGCTCTGTGAAATGTCTGCGGAGATCCCGGGTCAGGTCCTTGGCCACCGGGTTGAGCTGTACGTGACCTGCATGCACTGTCTTTGACAGGCGCCCCCTGCCGGCCATCGGCTTGGGGTCGCACACGGAAGGTGAATTTATGAGATTCCATATCAAGTATGCGGCATTCCTGGCTGCGCTTCTCGTGGTTCTGGTCGTGGGCGCTGCCTGTGGCGAGACCGACGACAGCGACGGCCGGTTGTCGGTCGTGGCCAGCATTTACCCGATGGGCTACTTCGCCGAGCGCGTCGGCGGCGACCGCGTGACGGTCGACGTGCTCATCGAACCGGGAATGGAGGCGCACGGGTTTGAACCCACCGCCTCCCACCTGCGGAACATCGGGGCTGCGGACGTGGTGGTAATGAACGGATTGGAGCTCGAGCCGTGGCTGGAACGCGCGCTCGAGGCGCTGGAAGAAAACGCCGAGCAAGTCGTCGTTGAAACGGCCGACGCGTCGCAAGCCGTCGAAGGCTTCGCCCACGAACACGACGAAGCGGAGGGCGAAGACCACGGCGAGGAGGCCAAGGAAGAAGAGCACGAGGAGGGCAAAGACGAGGATCACGAGGAAGGCGAAGACGAGGACCACGAGGAGGACGGCGAAGAGGGCGAGGAACATGGCGAAGAACTCGACCCGCACATGTGGCTCGACCCCCTGCTGGCGGTCGTCCAGGTGGAGCGCATCCGCGACGCGCTGATTCAGGCCGACGCTGACAACGCCGACACCTACCGCGCCAACGCATCCACGGTCATCACCGAGCTGAACACGCTCCACGGCGAGTTCATGGAGGGGTTGGCCAATTGCCGGCACGATCACTTCGTTACCTCGCACGCCGCGTATGCGTACCTGGGACTTCGCTATAGCGCTGAGCAGATCCCCGTGACCGGGCTTTCGCCGGAAGCCGAGCCGTCGCCGCGGCAGTTGGCGGCGATCACGGACCGGGTAACCGAGCTGGGCCTTGGCTATGTGCTGGTGGAGCCCGTGCTAAGCGACGGGCTCGCGCAGACCATCGCGCGCGAGGCTGGGATTGAGCTCATCCCCTTCCACGCAATCGGGAGCGTCACCGACGACGAGTTGGAGACGCATGGCGATTACTTCGGTCTCATGCGCAACAATCTGGCCAGTCTCAAGGTTGCGCTGGAGTGCGCATGACCGAGTCCTCGTCACCCAGCGTCGTCGAGTGGGAGCGCGTCAGCTTTGCCTACGGCTCGGTGCCCGCGGTGGAAGACGTGTCGCTGTGTATTCACTACGGCGAACTGGCAGCCATCCTGGGGCCCAATGGGGGTGGTAAGAGCACGCTCATCAAGCTGGCCCTGGGCCTGCTCCAGCCCGACGCCGGCAAGGTTCGCCTGTTTGGGCGCGACGTGGCCGACTTCGACGACTGGCGCCGGGTGGGCTACATGCCGCAGGTCGTCGCCGGCGTCTGGCGGGATTTTCCAGCCACCGTCTCAGAGGTTGTGGCGCACGGCGCGCATAGCGGCGTGTCGCCGCTCGGGTTGTTTCGCCGCTCCGAACGGGCCGACGTGTTGGAGGCGCTGGACGTCGCCGGCATGACGGCATTTCGCTCCAGGCGCCTGTCAGAGCTCTCGGTCGGGCAACAACAGCGGGTGTTGCTGGCCAGGGCGCTGGTTCGGCAGCCGGAATTGCTGGTCCTTGACGAGCCGGCGGCCGGTGTTGACGTTTCGGGCGAGGAGCAGTTGTACGCGGTTCTGCGCGACATCAACCGCGAGCGCGGCATAGCCGTCATCATCGTCTCGCACGACATCGGCGCCATGCTGCGCGAGGCCAGCACCCTGGCCTGCATGGATCGCAGGCTGGTCCTGCACGGGCATCCGCACGACCTGACGCTGGACGAGCTTTCAACGCTGTATGGCGTCCCGGTTGACGTGCTCGTTCACGATGCCCTTCATGAGTTTGAGGGCGTGCTTCACCAGCACCGCTAGCCATGCCGGCCATCCTTCAGTACGAATTCATGCTGCGAGCCCTGGTGGGCGGGGCCCTGGTAGGCGTCCTGGCGCCGGTGCTGGGAACCTTTATCGTCCTGCGGCGCTTTTCGCTCATTGCCGAAACCCTGGCCCACGTGGCCCTCATGGGCGTGGCGATTGGAATGGCCACCAGGTTCCTGCCGTCGTTGGCGGCACTCATTGCGGCGTGTCTTGGCGCGATCCTGGTGGAGCAACTCCGGGCCCGCGGCCGGTTGCCCGGCGACGTGGCGATGGCGGTCGTGCTTTACGGCGCGTTGGCTTTCGCCATTGTGGTAATCGGACTCGCCGGTGGGTTCAATGTTGACCTCTTTTCCTTCCTCTTCGGTTCGATTTTGAGCGTGGCGCCGCTCGACCTGTGGCTGCTGGCGGGACTTACCGTGGTCGTCGTGCTCTTCGTCGGCGTATTCTTCGTCGACCTCGCCCAGATCGCTTTCGACGACGACCTGGCGAGAGTGAGCGGTGTGCGGACCGATCTGCTCAACCTTGGGTTGGCTGTGCTCACTGGCGCGACGATCACCCTGTCCATGCGGGTCGTGGGTGTGCTGCTGGTAGGCGCCATGCTTGTCGTGCCGGTGATGGTTGGGCTACGGGTCGCACGCGGTTTACGGGCCGCGATGGCCACGGCGGTCGTAGCTGGCGTGCTCAGCGCCCTTGCCGGACTGGCGTTTGCCTTCTATGGCGATGTATCGGCCGGCGGCGCCATCGTGTTGACCGCGCTGGCACTGTTGGTGCTGGCTCATGTCTGGATGGCCCTACGCCGCCTGCAGCGTGAGGCGCACGCGTAGGACCATTTCCGGGCGCCCGCCGCCCACGTCGATTCGCAGACGAGTCGTCCCAGCCCACCCGTGCGAGTACGCCGCGTGGCCGCCGCAATCTGCCCCCGAAACTGGCTGTTGCCGCCGCCGTTCCGCCCGCTGTCACGCTCCTAAATGCGGAGAGCCGACCCGGCCTAGGTGAGCGGGTCGGCTCTCAAATGCCAGGCGCCGTACGAGCCGCCTACATGGAGTCCGCCTCGGCCATGGAGCGTGCGACAAGGTGGTCCACATGGTGGTTTTCCTGCTCGCAGTCCGCTGCCGAGTGCTCCAGCTGCAATGTGATGTGCGTCAGGTCGTAACGCCTGGCGATCTTGCGCAGTTGGTTCAGCAGGTCGTCCGATTCTCCGGTGTAGGACGGGTCGACCAGCACGTGGGCGGTGAACGCGTTGTAGCCGGAGGTGATCGTCCAGGCGTGAACGTCGTGCACCAGCGTCACGCCTTCCACCTCCTCCATTTCGCTACACAGCTCGTACATATCCACGCTGTCCGGCGTGCCCTCCAGCAACACCTTGAAGACGCCCATGAAAAGGCCCCAGGAACTCTTCAGAATCAGTAGGCCTACGACGATGCTCAGGATCGGGTCGGCGATGTACCACTCGAACGCCAGCACCAGGGCGCCGGAGATGATCACGCCGACCGAACCCAGCATGTCGGCCAGCACGTGCTGGTAGGCGCCTTCAACGTTCAGGCTCTCGCCGGCGGCGGCGTGAAGGATGTAGGCCGCCACGATGTTCACGATCAGCCCAATGATGCCGACGGTGAACAGGATGCCCCCTTCCAATTCCGGGGTCTCAAAGAAGCGCTCGACGGCTTCGAAGAAGATCAGTCCGGCGATGAGCCAGAGGCTCAACGTGTTCACGAGCGCCGCCAGCACCTCGGTGCGGTGGTAGCCAAAGGTCCGACCCACTGTCGCGGAGCGGCCCGACAGCCACATGGCAAACAGCGCCAGGGCAATGGCCGCGGAGTCCGTCAGCATGTGGCCGGCGTCCGCCAGCAGCGCCAGGCTGCCGGAGATGATGGACCCCACCACCTCCACGATCATGAAGCCGGTAATCAGCGACAGCGCGATGATCAGGCTGCGCTTGCTGGCTCCGCGCAGGTCGTGGTGGTGGTCGTGACCGTGGCCATGGTGATGATGCCCGTGTCCATGTCCATGCCCATGTCCATGCCCGTGGTCGTGGTCGTGGTCGTGATCGTGGTCGTGGTCGTGATCGTGGTCATGGTCGTGGGCGTGCGCGTGGGCATGCTCGTGGTCGTGGTCGTGGTGGGCATGGTCGTGATCATGCCCGTGATCGTGCTCATGCTCGTGGTCATGCCCGTGCTCAGGCTTGTGGGCGTGCGCGTGGGCATGCTCATGCTCGTGATCGTGGTCGCAATGGGCATGATCGTGGTCATGGTCATGCCCGTGATCATGCTCACCGTGGGTGTGTTCATGATCGTGCCCCTCGTGCCCGTGGTCGTGGCCTGCGCGGTCACGAGGTCGCTCGGATGTCACTGCAACACCACCTCCCTCAATGCGAAAACGGCGGCCCCGCGCCTTGCGGGACCGCCAATTCGCGTTGCTAGCTGCTCAACTAACTGAATTGCACCCTCGAGGTGCCGGGCAGCTAAGCGGCGTGTGCTGCGTGGTGAGGGTCGCCCGGCGCGGCGCAGTGTTCCTCGCCGTGCTGGTGACAATGGTCGGTCCCGTGCTCATCAAGGTCTTCGTCGCCGCCGATCGCCACGCAAGCCTCGTCACCGTGCGTGTGGCAGTGCCCCGGGCCGTGCTCGTGGCAGTGCACGCCGTTGTGCTCGTGGCAATGCTCGCCCTCGTGCTCGTGGCAATGGTCGGCCGCGTGGTCGTGGTCGTGATGGCTCATGGCCTGCCGCCTCCAGGACTTAACTGGCGCCGCGTCGCGCTGGCTCATGGTACATGGTGCGCGCACTAGTCGACGAAGAGCAAGTAGCGTTCCAACTCGAAGTGCCACGCCATCGACGCCGATTGAAGTGGCGAGCCTCCGCTGCCTCACATACGTTCCGCCAAATGCACGGACGCGGCCAGGCAAACTGAGACACGGCCCCGGGAGATGACTCATGACCGAGAGATTGCGCGCCGGCATTGTCGGCCTCTCCGCGATCGCGTCGAAATTGCCGCAGCGCGCCGAACATGCCGGGATGGGGATTCGCCTGCCCGCTTCGCACGCCAGCGCCTACTACGCGGTGCCGGAGACGGAACTCGTCGCCGCCTGTGACCTGCGTCCCGAGCGCGCCGCGGCCTTCAAGCACCAGTGGTCGGAGCTGCTTCCGGATCTTCGCGTCTACCGCGACCATCGCGAAATGTTGGCGGCGGAGGACCTCGACCTCGTCAGCGTTGTCACCAGTGACCATGTGCACGCCCAGGTCGTGGTCGACGCGGCCGCGGCAGGAACCAGGGGAATCCTCTGCGAGAAGCCAGTCGCCACCACGCTCGCCGACGCCGATCGCATGATCGCCGCCGCCGAAGCGGCGGGCATTCCCATGCTGGTCAATCACACCCGCCGCTGGATGTCGCCGTGGTTGCAGGTCGCTGCGCTGATCCGCGACGGAACCATTGGCAACGTGCAGCGCATCGTGGCCAGCCAGGGTGGACCTCGCGCCATGCTGTTCCGCACCGGCACCCACATCTGCGACTCAATTGCCTGGTTTGCCGGCGCACAACCGCAGGCGGTATACGCGCTGCCCGAGCCCGGCCTGGAGGCCTACGGCCCGCGGTACGCCGGCGACGGCGGCCGCGATCCCGCTACCGACCCGGCCCTCAGCGTCGTGATTGAGTTCGAGAACGGCGTGCGCGCCTTCTGGAACATGTGCAAGACCATGCCGCAGGTGTTCGATATCGACATCTACGGTGAGCGGGGATGCATCAGGGGCCGCACGTTTCCGGGCGACGAAATCTCAGTCACGGTTGACGTCGGAAATCACCGGCTGCTTGACGAACCGCTGGCTCGGGTGGAACACACCTCCGGCTGGTTTGCCGGCTGTGTGACGGAGCTCGTCGACCTAGTCCGCCACGGCGGTCAGCCGTCGTCCGGAGGGCGCCAGGCCCGCACGGCCCTTGAAATCATGCTGGCCGCCCTTCAATCCCAGGCACAGGGCGGCGTGCGGGTCCGGTGGCCCATCGCCGACGCCTAACGCGGCCCCCGTCGTCGAGCCCCACCAGGTGACTGGTGGTCGGGCGAAGCCCCACTCCGATCGCCAGCCAATCCCGCGGGCGCCGGCGGACGGCTCGTCCTCGCCGGCTCCGACCCAAAAAAAGTGTTGGCACGCCCGCCCGTGTGGGGCAGACTGCGATGCCACGTGCCCGAGGTATCGGGAGGACACGGCCGCGGCGCTGCTGCGAGACCGTGACTCGGGCTGTTCGAACGGAGCGAGCGGCGGCTCACCAGCGCCGCGCCTTTGATTACCTTTTCCCAGCGGCGGCGTGTCGTTGCCATTGGTGCTGCCGCTCTGCTGATTCTCGGACTTCCAACCGTCGCCACCGCAGCAGGACCAACGGACTCGATCGTCCCGACGTCCGATGGGTCGCACCTTGACGGCGAAGGCGTCGGGTCCTGGCGTTGGACCCAGGCTTCGGGCTACGGCCCGCCCACCCAATGGGACTGCGGTCATGTCGTCAACGGCCGCTGCGTCGGCTACTTCGGATTTCGTACCGCCTGGGGCTGGCGCTGCGATCCCGAGGCCAACCATGCCTGGGCCGTGCTCGACCCCGAACGGTCGGTCGGAGTTGCCCACCAGTGGCTGCCGCTGGGGACTTGGGTAGAAATCCGGCTCGTTGAGCCCAAACTGCCAACCGGCAAGCGGCCCGAGTCAGGACGCTCGGTGCTGGCCCCCGTGACCGACCGCGGCCCCTATGCCCCGTGGGGCGACGAGGGTGGATTCGACCTGCAAGCGCCATTGGTCAAGGCCATGGACTGGTCCGTTGAGGTCAGTTGGTACAAGGTGCGGGTGCTGGACATCCCGCGCTACTGTCCGGCTGTGGGCGCCGACATGCCGGACTGGCAGCTGCTGATGAGCCAGATGGACGCCGACGACCCGCGCACCGCCGCCCTCTTTGCCGCCGCCACCGAATGGCTCGGCGCCTCGCTCCTGCCCCAGGGATAGCCGCGGCGCCCCTGCCCGACAGTCGGTGTCCGGGCGTCAGGTAATCGGGTCGAAAAAAGAAAGTCCCTGCCCGAAGTTGTCCATGGCCACAACTTCGTCGCCGCGTAATCGCACCCGGATGTCGCGTGTGCGATGCCTGAGCGAGAGCTCGCTGGCTGGCAACTTGAGCCTGAAGGTGAGAGGCGTGCCGACCGGCGGATTCGCGAACAGCAGGTAGCGCCCCGTGCGCAGCGGTCGCTCAGCGCAGCCGGTAACTACTGGGTCGGGCGGATCCGCCCAGGCTGGAATCCGTACGAACAGCGGGCCCGGCTGTTTGAGGGTCACGACGAGTTCGGGCCCTGGGTAGGGTGAGTCGACCTTGATCTGGTCAGTCTCGTGGTCGAACAGCAGGTTGACCCAATGGCCCGAGGCGTCCCGGCGCGTCGCCTCGCGGTACGCCTCGCACAGTGACGCCACCGCCCCACCCACGATGTCCAAGTTGAACGCGATGCGCGGCAGTCCGACGGGGTGGTGGCCATAGGGCGCCGGGAATCCAAACGCGCCCCAATGCCGATTCGCCACGTCGCGGCGCCCGTCCTCGCCACTTGGATTGGCCGGCTCCTCGATCCACGAGATGTCGCGCAACTGGCTGGGCAGCAAGTGTCCGCGCAGGATGCGTTCGGCGTCGTCGTAGGCCTCCGGGTAGCCCCAGCGACCCAGGATCAGCGCGGTTTCCAGGATGTCGCCCGTGTTGTTGGCCTCGCCGCGATCCGGCGGAGCGTCCGGCGCGCTGCTCTCAATCACCCACCCCAGTTCGTCGCGGATTTCCCAGAGACCGCGCGAATAGAACGAATGGACCCGCTCCATCAGCGGCGCGTCGGTGAGCAGGTCGGCCAGCTGCGCCAGCGACGACATCGCGCACGTCGTCGAGTGCGTGTGCTCCCCGAAGCGCTCCCTGTCGTAGCTCCCGTCGGCCAGAAAGTACTCCTCGACAGCCTTCTCCTTCAGCAGGATCGCCAGCTCCAGCGCCGGTCCGGAGCCCGTCGCCCGGTAGTACTTGACCAATGGCCCAATGGCCCGGCACAGACCGGTAATGAACGTCCCCTGGTGGTGAAAGTTGACGCCGTGCGTCCGGGCGATTCGATCCTCCACCCAACCTCGGTCCGGGTCCCACAGCCGGTTGATGGCGGCGATGCTGGCTTCGGCGACCTCGCGCGCCCGCTCTGAGTCGCGAAAGCGAGCCAATGCGTATAGGGCGTGGAAGCCCTCGCGCACGTTATGCGGGCGAAAGTTCTCCAGCGGTCCGTCCATCCTCTCCCGGTTGAGCGGCAAGGGAAGTGGACCGCTGTAGGAGAAGAACGCCGCGCTCGCGTGCTTCTCCACGGCCTCCTCGTCGATCGGGAACCCCAGCGACTCCGCCGTCAACAGCGCGTTGAGGTGCCGGCCCGGCACGTGCGACTCCGAATGCACCGAGCTAAACGCCAAATGAGGGTCCGGCCAGACCTGCGAGCCGAAGAAGGGAACGTCGTTGTCGTCCGCGTTGAACACGCTGGCCATCGTCCGGCAGCCGGCCCGAATGGCGCTGCCGATGTCCGTCGTGTTGACGTCACGCAGCTTCATGGCTTGCCGGTGGGGGTGCCGGATGGCGCGCGAGTATAGGCGCGCCAAATTTCCCGGCGTCGCCTGCCGCCGCGTTGACGTATCGTTCGAGTGCGCCGTCAATCCGAAGCTGCGTCCTCGGTGAAAGGAACTACGAATGCTCACCCAGTCCACCCTCTGGCGCAGCGGCCAGGACGGCTATCACACCTACCGCATCCCCGCGCTCGCGGTCACCACGGCCGGCACCGTGCTGGCCTTCTGCGAGGGCCGCCGAGACAGTCGCCACGACCACGGCGACATCAACCTTCTGGTTCGACGCAGCGAGGACAACGGCGAGTCCTGGTCGGAGCCACGCATCGCGGTAGCAGGCGGCGGTGAAACGGCAGGGAATCCCGCCCCTGTCGTGGATCGAATGACCGGTCGCATCTGGCTGCCCTTCGTGCGCAACGATCCCCTGGGGACGCTGGAACGCGTCCTCCGGCGCGAGTCCTGGCGGCGCCCCTACATGACCTTCAGCGACGACGACGGACGCACCTGGGCCAACCCGATCGATGTGAAGGACCAGGTCATGGAGCCCGCCTGGACCTGGTACGCCTTCGGCCCGGGGCACTCGATTCAGCTGGCCTCGGGCCGGCTGTTGATCCCGTGCGATCACACGCCACGGTCGGGGCGCTCGCGCGCTGAAGTCCCGATGCGATCCCACGTGGTCTACAGCGACGACTCGGGTGCGACGTGGCACATCGGCGCCGCGGCCGCGGACGGAACCGACGAATCCATAGCCGTGGAACTGGACGACGGCACGCTCTATCTCAACTGCCGCAACGAACTCGACACCAAGCGCCGCTTCGCCACCCGCAGCACCGACGGCGGCCAGACCTTCGGCCCCAGCGAGATCGACCAGGCCCTGATCGAACCGCGCTGCCAGGCCAGCGCCCTGCGTCTGGACGACGCCCCCGGCGGCGGTACCTGGGTGGTCTTCTCCAACCCGGCCAGCACCGTGCGCGAGCGCATGACCGTGCGCTACAGCGCCGACGGCGCCCGCACCTGGAGCGCAGGCCGCCTGCTCCACGCCGGCCCGTCGGCCTACTCCGACCTCTGCCGGCTACCCGACGGCCACCTCGGCTGCCTCTACGAATCCGGCGACGACGCCCCCTACGAACGCCTCACCTGGGCCCGCTTCGACCCGGCCTGGCTAGCCGAGCCTGACGACTAAGTCTTCGGACTGGCAGGCGAGTCCTCGCATCGGCTTCCGGCCCAAGCGCCGGCAAACGCCGCCATCCGCGCGTCGACTAGAGCTTCAACTCCGCCTTCAACTCGTCCCAGGAAACACGTCCCGGCTCGCGCAACGCTGCCAGCGCATCAGCCAGGTCAATCTCGTCCTCCAGCCGCTCCAGGGCCTCGTGGTCGTCCATCGGCACCAGCGCGGCCGCCGGTCGACCATGACGCGTCAGCACAATCCGCTCATTCCCGTACTGCACGCGGCCCACCAACTGACCCAGCACGTCCCGCGCTTCCGTAATCGTCATGCCGCTGTCGATAGCCATCAGAATCTCCTCAACGCCACGAGCGCTTGCCTGAACAACCGTCGCTTATCCTCATTTTGTTAGCCGACGGACGTTGCTGCGTCCCGTGGGAAGGTGCCAAATCGTCCATGTCAGGGACATTGTGGCTTAAGTGTCTTCGGTGCGTCTAGTGGGATATGTACATTTCTCGCAGTGAGTACCGAATCGAATTCACCTCGCAGGGGGCGCGCGATCTGCGCAAGCTGTCCCGCCGGGACCAGCGCCGCGTCGCCGCGCGCATCGACGCCCTGGCGCACGACCCGCGGCCGCCGGGCGTCAAGAAGCTCAAGGGCGGGCACGACATCTGGCGCATGCGGGTAGACGATCTGCGCGTGCTCTACACCATCACCGAGCAGATCGTCACGGTCACGGTGGTGCGCGTTAGCCACCGACGCGATGTCTACCGCCGCTGACTCCGAGGCGTACTACGCGGCCTCAGTCCTTACCCGCACCAACTGCTTCCCCGTATTCGCCCCGCTAAACAGCCCCACAAAGGCCGCCGCGGCATTCTCCAGCCCGTCCACGATGCTCTCGCGGTAAACGATCTGCCCGCTCGTCACCCACGCCGTCAGCGCGGCCATCGCTTCGTCGTCATGCTCCGAAAAGTCGTTCACCAGGAACCCCTGCATGCGCGCCCGCCGTCGGTGCAGGGTTCGCGAATGCGGCGGAACCAGCGGCGGCTCGGCCGTGTGGTACTGCGCGATCGCGCCGCACAGCGCGATTCGGGCGTGCAGGTTGATCTGCCGCAGCATCGCTTCCAGGATCTCGCCGCCCACGTTCTCGAAGATCACGTCGATTCCGTCCGGGCAGGCCGCGGCCAGGTCGTCGTCCAGCGAGTCCGTGCGGTAGTTCACCGCGGCGTCGAATCCCAGGTCGTCGACGATGTGCCGGCACTTGGCCTCGGTCCCGCAAATGCCGACCGCGCGGCAGCCCTTGATCTTGGCAATCTGCCCAACCGCGCTGCCCACGGCGCCGGCCGCGCCGGTCACCACCACCGTCTCGCCGGCTCGAGGCTGACCGACTTCCAACAGGCCGTAATATGCCGTCAACCCCGGCATCCCCAGCACGCCCAGCGCCGTGGATATCGGCGCGGCGTCGCGGTCGATGCGTTCCAGGTCGCCCGTCGCAGCCGCCGCGTACTGCTGCCAGCCAAAGTACCCCCGCACCGTCTCGCCCACCGGCATCGCCGGATCGCTCGAGGCCACCACCTCTCCCACGCCCTCGCCGATCATCACCTGCCCGATCGCCACCGGATCCCCGCGATGCGGCTGTTCCCACAGCCGCCCCCGCATATACGGGTCCACCGAAACGAACTCCGTCCGCACCACCGCTTCGCCCGGCCCGGCCTCCGGAATCGCCGACTCCCGCAGCCCAAAATCCTCCACCACCGGAACCCCCACCGGCCGCCGCGCCAACACCACCTGCAAATTCGTCTCAGCTGTCATGTGCAGCCCTCCCGTATGGAGTCCTTTGGGCTAAGCCCTTCGCCCTCGAAGGTGTGGCGAATCTTCACACGCTCCCAGGAGACCCTTGCAAAACGCCGCTCGAACTCGAAGGCTTGGCGACTCTTCACCCTCTCCTGGGAGAGAGGCAGAATCGGCCGTCTTCGGCCGAATTCGGTGAGGGGTCTTCCGCGCAACCAGCCTCGGGTTACGCAAAGGTCTCATTGCTGCAGGCGCACGCCAGCCGCCACCCACACCCGCCGGACAAGCGCTCAGCCAGTAGGAAAGCCGATATCCGAGATCCTCCGCTCCCCGCGCTATCTACTTCTGCGGCGTGGCACATACGGCTCGCGTTCCTCGCCCACGAAGCGGTTATTCGCATCCTTCTTCCGCGGATCCGGCAGCGCATCCAGCCGGGCCCGTAAATCGGCCAGCCGCTCCGCGTAGGCCGGGTGGTCGATCAGGTTCGTCGTTTCGTCGGGATCGCGGGCCAGGTCGAATAGCTGCTCGGGACAATCGGGACCTCGACCGGGCTGCCCCTCGTGACCGTCGAACCGGAACAGCTTCATATCGCCGTGCTTCACCATCACCGACGGTCCGTTATGCACCGCCCACAGTTCGCTGTAGACGTCGTCCGGCCAGTCCTCGTCCTGGCCCTCCAGCAGCGGCGCAACCGAGCGGCCATCCAGCCCTTCCGGGATCGGCACGTTCGCGATGTCGCAAAGCGTCGGAAACAGGTCAACCAGCGAGACATTGCGCTGAATCGTGGCGCCGCCCTGCGGGTATCGCTGCGGCCACCGGATCGCGAACGGCACCCGCGCCGACGCCTCGAAGTACTGCTGCTTCTCCCACAGACCCTTCTGCCCCAGCATCTCGCCGTGGTCCGACAGGAACACGATGGCGAAGTCGTCCAGCACATCCAGCTCGCGCAGCTTGTCGATCACCCGGGCAAACTGCGCGTCCATCCACTCGATCATCCCGTAGTAGGCCGCCGTCGCGCGCTGCGCCTCGCGGTACGTCACGTCCGTTCCAACCTCCACCTTGAAGAAGTCCGGGCACTCGAAGTCCTCCGGCACGTCCTCTTCGTACGGCTTCACCCGGCGCAGGTAGTAGGCGAACAGGTCGTCCGGGCATTGGTACGGGTAGTGCGGCGACCACAGGCTCACCGCCAGCAGCAGCGGCGCCGGGTTGGTGCGGTCGTACGGCTCATTCACAAAGTGCTCGTCCAGGTACATCAGGGCGCCGTCCACCGAGTAGCGGTCGTGCTGCATCCAGTGCCCGCGTCCGGCCCGCGCGTACCTGACTTCCTGCTTCACCTTGTCCGGCCAGGACCCCGTGCCCGGATCGCGCTCGATCAGCGCCTGGTGCTCGGGGTCATCGGCCGGCTCGTAGCCGTTGCGACCCACGATGTCGCGCCCGATGCGCTGGTGCCACCCGTGCATCTGGTCCGGCCCCACAAAGTGCATCTTGCCCGCGGCGCACGTCGTGTAGCCGTAGCGCGAGAGGTGCCCCGGAATCGTCAGCACTTCGCTCGGCATCGCGTCGCCGAAATTCGCGCAACCGCAATTCCGGGGATAGAGGCCCGAAAGAAAGGCCTGACGCGCCGGCACGCAGATGGGCGACGGCGTATAGGCGTTGCGGAAGTAGAAACCCCCGTCAATCATCCAATCCAGCGTCGGCGTGCGGATGTGCGGGTCGCCCTCGATCGGCATCACGTCGGGGCGGTGCTCGTCGTTGATCAGCATCAGGATGTGGGGCTTACGTTCCGGCATGGCATTCACCTAACGACGCGAGCACGCGAGCCTACGCCATTCCAGCCCCCTCTTCCCAAGAGACACCTGCGCCCAACCCCAAGCGTTCCCAAACGCACGGCGGCTCCGGCCCCCTCTCCCCGAGGAGACCTCTCGAGAACTCGGCTGGCCCACTCTCCAGGGCAGCCTCTTTTTTCCTCTCCCTTGAGGAGACCCTTGCACCCGCCTAGTTCTCGGATTGGCAGTCGCGTCTTAATCCCGCTCCTGGGGGAGAGGGCTGGGGTGAGGGGTCTTCCGGGCACCCAGCTCCAACCGCTCTCACCCCTACGAGGGCGGCGCGGCTCTTCACCCTCCCCCGAGGGGAGAGGCAGACTCCGCCGTCCCCGGCGCGAATCGGTGAGCAACACAGCGAGCCCTCACCTGAGTGGCGGAGACGCCGTCTTAGTCCCTCTCCTGGGGGAGAGGGTTGGGGTGAGGGGTCTTCCGGGCAACCAACCCCAAGACCACCAAAGCCGCTCGCCACGCGCGGTCACCCCCGGACGACCCCTCTCACCTCATCGCTCCTCTTCCA
>WTFW01000022.1 GCA_011523785.1 Chloroflexota bacterium
AGGCTTCAACTCCCTCCACCAGCACGCCCCCCACCGCAACCTCATCCACCGCTACCCCGCCCTTCGCCGCGACTCCGCCGCGGAACTTGTAGCCATCGTCCAATTGGCCGCCCACTTCGGCGCATCCGTCATCGTCGTCGGCTCCCCCCGTCAGCGCCGAGCCCCCGAGGACGCCGGCTTCGACGAAGCAACCGACCTCTTCATCGACGAACTCCACCCCGCCGCCGACGAAGCCGCCCGCCTCGATATCACCCTTTGCCTCGAACCCCTGGTCCCCTCCCTCACCAACTTCATGAACGACACCCGCGAAGGCATCGCCGTCGCCCGCCGCATGAACCACCCCGCCGTCAAGCTCGTCCTTGATGTCAAGCAGATCAGCCTGGAGACGCAGTCCTTTGAGGCCGCCGTGGACCTTGCCCTCCCCTGGCTGGCCCACGTCCACGTCAACGACGCCAACCGGCACGCCCCAGGCGAAGGCGACACCGACTTCGTCCCCATCATCCGCAAGCTCAAATCGGTCGGCTACGCAGGCTTCCTGTCCATCGAAGCCTTCGCCTTCGCCCAGGACCCCGCCATCGTCCTCCCCAGGTCCCGCGCCTACCTTGAGGGAATCCTCGCCGCCGCCTAGTCGTCGTCCCTGACGGCCCGATCCATATAGATAAGCCCCGCCGCCCCCGTCATTTTCCGCAGCCCTTCCGACTCCCGCCGCCGTCGCTCCTTGTACCCCGCGTTCTCATAGAACCGAATCGCGCCCGTATTCCCGATCAGCACCTCCAGCCCGATTGTCAGTGCCCCTGCCTCC
The DNA here is from genome assembly GCA_011523785.1 of Chloroflexota bacterium. Classification (GTDB taxonomy): domain Bacteria; phylum Chloroflexota; class UBA11872; order UBA11872; family UBA11872; genus UBA11872. Next base: position 803 of record WTFW01000022.1, read on the forward strand.
CTTGCCCCCCGGTGCGCATGCCCGAGCAGCAGCGACCCAATGCCCCGCCGCCGCTGCTCCTCCGCCACCGCCAGGTTCCACACGCTATAGCTGTTCCGAACCAGCGCCGGCGCCGCCGACACCATGTGCCGCATCCGCCACGACAGCGCGAACGATCCCAGCAACCCATAGACCCGAAACGTGGCCAGCGACGCCCGCAGCGAGTGCCACGGATCCGTCCGATCCGCCACGTGCGCAATCACCCCGACGATTTCCTCGTCCTCGCATGCCACGAAGTGGTGGTCCGAACCGCCCCAACACCCAAACATCCTTGTATAGCGCTCCCGCGTGCGCTCAATGCTGCCGCCGCCCCAGATCGGAGCCGCCAGCGGCCCTGCCGCGTCCGCCATCAGGTGACCCACCGCCTCGGCATCATTCGCCGTCGCGGGCCGAATCGAAATGCCCGGGGCTCCGCCTACGTCCCCGCCAGCGATGCCCACACCGGCAAATGGTCCGAAGCCAGCGACTCCCGCGTCTCGGCTTCCTTCACGATCAGATCCGACGTCACGAAGATGTAGTCGATCCGCTCTTCCGGCTCGTCCGCCGGATACGTCAACGGCCCGTCCGGACTCGCGTCCACGAACCCCGCGTTCGCCAGCGTTCGAATCGCCACCGAATCAGGCTCCGCGTTCAGGTCGCCCAGCAGGATCGTCCGCGGCGTGGTCCCCCAGTCCTCCAGGATCCGCACCACCTGCGCCGCCCGCACCGTATCCCCGTCATCCTCGTGGTCCAGGTGCGTGTGCAGGATTGTGATCGGCGCGCCCGTCGTCTGAATGCCTATACGCTGAAAACCGCGCGGCACCCGCCCCTCGCTGTTGAAGTGCGTATTCGCCACCCCAAACACCGGCAGCCGCGTCAGCACCGCGTTCCCCCACAGGTCACCCAGGTTTGCTCCGTAGTAGGCCGGCATGTCCAGCCGCAACGACAGCCACGCCAGGGTGTCAACGGCGCCTGAAATCACCCAGCCTCGGCCAACCTCCTGCAATCCCACGATGTCCGTCGGCCGCTTCTCGATCTCCTGCGCCACCGCCTCCAGGTCGAAGTGCCCGGTCGCCCCGAACCCCTGCCGGATGTTGTAGGTCATCACGTTCAGGTTGGACCCCGCCGCCAGCGGCGCCGAATCGGACGACGGCGCGCCCGACATCAGCCCCACGATGAACGGCGGCAGAAACAGCAGCGGCGCCCAGAATGGAATCAACCGCTTCCCTTGCAGTTGGTGACGGCTCAGCGACGACCCCAACGCCAGCACTACCGTCGCTCCAACCGCCCCGGGCAACACCCACGGCGGCGCATAAAACGAGTAGAGGATGAACAGCAACGCCACCAGCAGCACCCCGCCCACCGTCACGTTGATCACCGACCAGGCCGACGTCCGCGGCTTCCGGTCCTCCGGAAACAGCGCCGTCACAACCACCGGCAGTCCAAGCGCCACCAGCGCAAGCCCGGGAATCGTGCTGTCCGGCGCCGATCCCGCCAGCCACGCCCCCGCCGCCATCACCAGCGCTGCCGCCGCCACGTGCACGAAACTCATCCCTCGGCCTGACTTCGCCGACGCCGACGACCACCCCAGCCCTGCCGTCGCGGCGGCGGCCACCCAGATCAACCCCGCCCGCAAGTCCAGACCGCTCGGCGCCGCCGCCTGACCGAAATTGCCGCTGAAGGCCAGGAACACGAACAAGGCCGATCCCAGGCCCAGCAGCGGCAGGCTCCGCAGCGGTCCGCCGAACTCGGCCGTCCGCCTCGCCGCCCGCCAGCCCCCGCCCAGCGCCAGCAGCGCCAGCAGCGCCACGATGCCCGCCGCCCACGGCGAATCGCTCAACGGCGCGTCAACCGTCCGGAACACGCCCCGGATCGCCACGTCCGCCATAAACGCCAGCGCCAGGCCCTGTCCGGCTGCCCGACCCACGCTCGCCACCCACAGCGCCAGCACCCACCCGAACGCCACCGTGCCGACCCCGCCAATCCACATGTCGGCCGTCGGCGACCCCGATACCTGGCCCGCCACCGCCATCCCTGCCAGCAGCACGATCGAAATGCGCCGCGCATGGCCTATCCCCAGGAACCGCGCCAGCGGTCCGGCCAGTCCCCACAGGATCACCCCGCCAAACACAATCGCCGCCAGGAACACCCGGTCCGAGGTCTCACCCACCACCCAGAAAATGTGGCTGGTAAACACCCGCAGCGCCTGCAACCCCAGCACCACCGCGGCTGCCACCGACAGCGTCCCCACATCCGGCCGCCGCACCACAATCGTCGTCATGGACTACTCGCGGCTCGTCTGCCCGCCCGCGTTCGCCGCGCGAGCGCTGACCCCCAGCACGCCCAGGAACCCCTCCGAATCCACATGGTCGAAGTCCCCCACGCCCTCCATGCTGGACGCGTCACTATAGAGCGAATGCGGCGCGTCCTCCGCCCCCGCGAACTGCGCGTGCCCGCGGTACACGTCCACGTGCACCGTGCCTGTCACCAGCCGCGTGAACTCGCCAACGGCCCGCCGCAGCGCCGTGCTCGCCAGGTCGTACCAGTAACCCTCGTAAATCTGCCGCCCCAGCGCCGCCGACAGCGAATCGAACACCGGCCGCGCCCGCCTGTCCAGGATCAGCTGCAACAGGTACTCGTACGCGCTTCCCAGCAGCTCCATGCCCGGCGCCTCGTAAACCCCGCGCGACTTGATCCCGACGAACCGGTTCTCCACCGTGTGCAATCCGATTCCCACCCCATTCGCCCCGCCAACTGCATTCGCCCGCTCAAACACCTCCAGCAGCGGGATCTCGTCCCCGTCCATCGCCACCGGCACGCCCGCCTCGAACCGGAACGACACGCGCGTGGACTCGTCCGGCGCGTCCTGCGGATACACCCCCATCTCCGGCTCCACGAACTGCGCGTGCGTGCTCAGCTCCTCCAGCAGACCCGCCTCGTGCGTCAGCCCCAGCAGGTTCGCGTCCGTCGAATACGGCTTATCCAGCGTCGCCCGGATCGGAATCTCCTCCGCCTCGCAGTACGCAATCATCTCCCGGCGCCCCGGGAACTGCTCCAGGAAACTCGGGTCGCGCCACGGCGCATACACGTGCACCCCGGGCGCCAGCATGTTCGTCGCCAGTTGAAACCGCACCTGGTCGTTGCCACGCCCGGTGGCCCCGTGGCTCAGCACTGTCAACCCGCGCACCGTCAGCTCCGGCACGATCGCCGCCACGGTCGCGTAGCGCGCGATTCCTGTGGTATTCCAGTACCCGCCCTCGTACTTCGCCTGCGCCTGGATCACTTCCAGCCCGGCCCGCGCCAGGGCCTCCCGCGCATCCACGATCACGGCTTCCTGCGCCCCGGCCACTCGCATGCGCTCCGCCACGTCGTTGATGTCGTCCTCGTCCGGCTGCCCCAGGTCCGCCGTCAGGCCAACGACGCCCACGCCTTCCTCCACCAGCCAGCGCGTCGCCGTGCAGCTATCCAGCCCGCCCGACACCGCCGCCCCAATCGTCGTCCCTACCAGGTCCTCGATCCGCACAAACACCCTC
>WTFW01000142.1 GCA_011523785.1 Chloroflexota bacterium
GGCGCCGGCGGCCGCGGATTCACGATCGTCCCCTCCGGCGCCGTCACCTCGATCGGCCGGAAGTGCCCCTCGTTGTTCGGAATGTCCGTCGGCATCGCGCACCGGACACAGGCATACGCCGCCGACTTGGTGAACGGCATCGGGCAGTTGATCGACCCCCGCACCTGCCCGCCCGATCCCGCAAAGTCGACCGTGATCCGGTCCCCCTCCACATGCAGCGTCACCTGTATCGGAATCGGCTCCGGGTCGATCCCATCGTCGTCCAGGTAGTCCGTGAACTCATACACCCCGTCCGGAATCTCCCGGATCGCCAGCCGCGCCCGCTCCGCAGCGTAGTCCAGCACCGCCGCCCCCAGGTCAGCCAGCCGCCGCGGCCCGTGCTCCTCGGCCAGCGCCAGCAGCCCGCGCTCGCCCACGTGTCCCGCCGCCAGCTGCGCCCGCAGGTCGCCCAGCACCTGCGCCGGAACCCGCACGTTCCGCTCCAGTAGCCGCCACACGTGCTCCACCGGCTCACCGCCGGCCATCAGCCGCACCGGAGGCAGGCAGATCCCCTCCTGGAACAGCTCCGTCGCGTCGCACCCGTTGCCGCCGGCCGTCTTGCCCCCCACGTCCGCGTGATGCGCAATCGTCACCACGTGCCCGATCACCCGGCCGTTCCGAAACACCGGCTGCGCCGTATAGATGTCCGGCAGATGCGTGCCGCCCGCGTAGGGATCGTTCAGCGCGTACACGTCGCCGGGCCGCATCTCGCCGCCAAACCGTGCCAGGAATGCCCGCATCGCATCCGGAACCGACCCCAGGTGCAGCGGCAGCGTCAGCCCCTGCGCGATCAGCCGCCCCTCCGGGTCGCAGAGCGCGGACGAAAGATCCATCGAGTTCTTCAGGTGCGTCGACCGCGCCGTCCGCACCATCGCCACCGCCATCTCGTCCACCAGCGCCGCCACCGCGTGCCGGAATAGCTCCCGCTGCACCGGATCCACGGCCCGCCGCCGCGCACTCATCGGCTCGCCTCCAGCAGCAACGCCCCATCGGCCTCGCGCGATCCGCGCCAGCCGGGCGGAACCACGGTGGTCGCGTCATAGTCCTCCACGATCAGCGGACCCAACGTCGGCCTACGCCCCAGGTCCCCCCGGCGCACCACCGGTACGCTCCGCCAACGCCCCTGGAACCAGGCCCGCCGCTGCATCTGCACCTCGCTCCGCTCCTGGCTTTCGCGCAACGCGACCGGCTGATTTCCGCGCACCGCGCTCACCCGCAGCACCGCCGCGATCACCGGGCTCGTCGGATCCCTGTGCCCATACGTGGCTTCATGCAGCGCCTCGAACCGGTCCCGGACGGTGTCCAGCGTCCGCCTCGTGACGCGGCAATCCGGCACCGCCGCCGGAATCTCGAACGACTGCCCGCGATACCGGCACTCGGCCACCGATTCGATGTCCAGGTCAGCGGCCCGATATCCACCCGCCGCTGCCAGCGCCAGGCAGCGTTCACGCAGCGAGCCAAGCGCCTCGTCCAGCCGGCTGTCTGCATCGGTTGCGCCCAGGTCGATCAGCGGCGAGTGCGTCGCCATCCAGCGCAGGTCGGCCCCCAGCAATCCAGTCGCGCTGAACACTCCCGGCCCGGCCGGTACCAGGACCCGCCGGATCCCCAGCAGGTCGGCCACCCCCGCTGCCATGCCTGGACCGCCGCCCCCGAAAGCCACCAGCGTGAAGGCCGCCGGGTCCACACCGCGCTCGCTGGTTACCGACCGCAACGCCCGCGCCAGCTCCGCCGCCGCCACTTGCCGCGCGGCATCCGCCGCCCGCGCAACGTCGCTGCCCAGCGGACCGGCCAAGTGCTGCGCCACGGCGCGCTCGGCCAGCTCCGCGTCGATAGTCATCTCCCCATCCAGCAGTCCCGTGGAACTGAAGTGACCCAGCACCACGCTGACGTCCGTCAGCGTCGCTTCACGTCCACCTCGCCCATAGCACGCCGGCCCCGGGTCCGCGCCCGCGCTGTCCGGTCCTACCGAGAGCCCGCCGGCCTGGTCCACCCTTGCAATGCTTCCGCCCCCCGCCCCAATCTCGGCCAGGTCGATGGTCGGCGTCCGCAGCAGGTAACCCGAGCCGCGCGTAAGCCGGGTCCCCGAACTGATGCCGCCGCCGAGCTCCAACTCCGGCGCGATGGCCGGCGCGCCGTCCAGCACCACCGCGGCCTTCGCGGTCGTTCCGCCCATGTCGAAGGCCAGCACCCGATCCAGGCCCCGCCTACGGGCCAACTGGGCAGCCGCCAGCACCCCGGCCGTCGGCCCGGACTCCAGGCAGAAGGCAGGCAACTCCGCCGCCTCGGCCGCCGGCATCACGCCCCCGCTGGACTGCAACATCAGAATCGGCGCCCGCGAGCCCGCATCCTGCAGCGCCTCCGCCAGCCGCCCCAGGTAATCCCCCATCACCGGCTGCAGGTAGGCGTTGATCACCGTCGTGCTGGTGCGGTCGTACTCCCGGATCAGCGGCAGCACCGCCGAGCTTCGGGACACCGCCGCCTCCGGCAGCCGCTCCCGCACCAGTCGCTCCACCTCGACTTCGTGACGATCGTTGACATACGAGTTCAGCAGGCAGATCGCCACGGCCTCAACGTCGGCCTGCGCCAGCACGTCCAGCGCCCCAGCCACGCTCGCTTCGTCCAGCGGCCTGACCACCGACCCGTCGGCCGCCATCCGTTCGCCCACCCCCAGCCGCAGCCGCCGCTCCACCAGCGGCTCCGGCCGCGACCAGCTCAGGTCGTACAAGCGCGGATAGCGCAGCCGCCCAATCTCCAGCACGTCGCGGAAGCCCTCGGTTGTGATCAACCCGGTGCGCGGCCCCCTTCGCTCCAGGATGGCGTTGGTCGCCACCGTGCTGGCGTGCAGCAGGCTCGTGAGCGTTTCGAGCGAGCCCCGACAGCACGCCTCCAGCCCCGCCAGCACACCGGCCTCGAAGACAGGCGGCGTCGACAGCGTCTTGTGCCGCGTGACGGCGCCCTCCGCGTCCACCGCCACCAGGTCGGTAAACGTCCCCCCAACATCCGCCGCCGCGCGCAGGCCGCCAGGGTTCGGACGATCGACCTTCAAGCTGCAGGTCGCTACGCGACGGCGGGCGCCGCCGCTCGGCCGGCCAGCGCACCCAGCGTGGCGGGCATCTCCCACCGAAGCCGCCGAGCGACAGCCGCGAAGGTCGCGCTATTGCTACTGACCACCGGCAGCCCGTACGCCGCTTCCAACGGCCGGATCACCTCAAAGGTCGCCAGGTTGGTACACGAGAGGAAAATCGTGTCGGCCTCGGCCGGCGGCGGCTGCACGTCCACGAACTCGCGCAGTTCGTCCGACGTCACATCCGCGATCTCTACGGCCGCGCTGATGCCGAGCCCGTACGCACACACCGTCTCGATGCCGTGTGTGGCCAGGAACTCCTCTTCGTGATCATTCAGTTCGTCCGGATAGGGCGTATACAGCGCCACCCGGCGGCTGCCCAGCGACTTCAAAGCCTCGGCCACCGCGCCCGAAGTCGTAATGGCCGGTGCGTTAGCGGCCGCCGAAATCAAGCTGTGCAGCGCGGCCTCGCCGTCGCGTCCATCCACAAAGCTGCTGGCCGTGCAGGCGAACGCCACAACGTCCACCAGCGCGCTCCCTACTTCGTCCGCCGCTCGCTCCGCATGCGCCAGCATCTGGCGAGAGTCGTCCACATCACACGTCGAGTTCCGCATCCGCGCCGAATGCACAGTGGCGGTGCCGGGCACAAGTCGCCAGAACTCCGGCTCAACCACGGTATTGACCGACGGAACCAGCAGCCCTACACGTTGCATGTCAGCGCCTCGCGGAGTCCCACGCAGACATCGTCAACGGGTGAACGCTCCAGTGTCAACGCTTGAACCTCCCGACCTGTCGACGCCCTGCCGTGTGCGTTCTAGGCTGAGCCACGTGGCGGGAGCAGGAGGACTCGAGTGACCCGTCTACGAGTGGGTGTCGTCGGCTGCGGCGCGATTGCCCAGATCCAGCACTTGCCCCACCTCCGCGAAGGGCGCGACCGCTTCGAAATCGGCGGCATCTGCGACATCGCGCCGGACCTGCTGCGCAAGGTCGGCGACGACTTCCACGTGCCGGAACATGCCCGCTTCACCGACGTCCACGACCTGGTGGCCTCCGACATCGACGCGGTACTCATCTGTTCCTCCGGTTCCCACGCGCCGCAGGTGCTGGCCGCGGCGGCGGCCGGCAAGCACGTGCTGGTCGAGAAGCCGGCCTGCATCACGCTGCGCGAGGCCGGGGCCATGATCCAGGCCTGCGACGCGGCCAGCACCTGCGGCGCGTGGGAACCGGAGGAACAGATGAGT
>WTFW01000090.1 GCA_011523785.1 Chloroflexota bacterium
GTATTGGCCACACCGTGCGGAATCGCCGCCCGGGCGCCAATGGCATGTGCCAGGCCGTGCACCAGAATGACGCCAGCGTTGGCCAGGCTGTAGCCGGCCTGCAGGCAGGCGTAGGACATCTGGTCGCGGGCTTCGCGGTCGGTTCCGTCGGCCACGGCACGCGGCAGGAACTCCAGCGTGCGGCGTATGGCGTCGGCAGCGGGTTGGCGGGTGTGCCGGGTGGCACGCCTGGTGATGAAGGACTCCGCCGCGTGGCAGAAGGTATCCATGCCGGTGGCGGCGGTGATGTGCGGTGGCACGGTGTCGGTCAGGGCCGGATCGATCAGCGCCGTCCGCGGGTAGATGAATGGACTGACCACCGTCAGCTTGTTGGAGCGGTCGGGCAGCACCATGACGGCGTTGCCGGTGACCTCAGAGGCCGTGCCGGCCGTGGTGGGGATGCTGATGGTGGGGATGCCGGGCTTCCGCACGACCTCCACGCCAATCCAGTCCTCCGCCTTGCCGCCGTTGGTGACCACGCAGGCGGCGATCTGCGAGGTGTCCATGGCGCTGCCTCCCCCCAGGCCCAGGACAACGGCGGGGTTGGCCTGGCGAATGGCCTCGGCACAGGCGTCCACGCTGACGGTGGGCGGCTCCGGCTCCGCTTCGTCCCAGACCTCGGCGTTGATGCCGGCGCGCGCGAGTTCGTCGGTGACGCGTTGGACCACGCCGGCTTCGACCAGGCCCTTGTCGGTCACGATCAGCACCGGGCCGTCGGCGATCCGCCGCACGTGGTCGGGCAGCTCGTCCAGGCAGCCGCGTCCGAAGACGACGGTGGGCGTGGTGCGGTAGGTCCAGCGGGAGAGCAGGTTGGACATGCGACTGAATTCCGGCAGTGGGCCGGTCATTATGTCGGCAAAGTCCCTACCATGCGCTGGACCACTTCCTGGTGGATTCGCCAATGATCGACCTCTCCATCGACGGCGTCAGCGCCGCCAGCACCCGCATATTCACGGCTGCCGGGATGCCCGGCGACATGGCCGAACAACTGACGGTCTGGCTGGTGACCTCCAACCTTTCGGGCCATCCCTCGCACGGGTTGCAGCGCGTCACCGAATACGTGCGGCAGATCCAGGACGGGACCATGGACCCGGCCGCGCGGCCGAAAGTGCACGTCGAGACCGACACCACCGTGGTGCTGGATGGCCAGGCGGGGCCCGGGCACTTCGCTGCGGATCGGCTGACGCGGGAACTGGCCGGTAAGTGCCGCCAATCGCAGATTGCGATGGGCGGGATCGTCAACGGCCGCCACATCGGGCGCCTGGGCGAGTGGGGTGAACTGGCGGCCGACCTGGGGGTGCTGCTGTACATCTCGCTAGGCTCGGCCAGCGGCTGGATGGCGGCAACGTTCGGGGCGGCTGAAGGTCGACTGGGCACCAACCCGATTGCCTTCGGGGCGCCGGGGCTGGACGGAGACTCGTTTGTGATGGACTTCGCCACCAGCGCAGCGGCCGAGGGCAAGATCCGGGTTGCCCGCGACAGCGGCAAGTCCGTGCCCGAAGGTTGGATACGCGACGCCGAGGGCCGTGCCACCACCGACCCCAACGACTTCTACGACGGCGGCACGATGCTGACCTTCGGCGAGCACAAGGGCTCGGCCATCGCCATCATGACCACGCTGTTTTCGGTCGTCATGGCCAGCGCCGGCGAGGACATCGGTGAGGGCGCATCCGTGTTTGCTTTCGCCATCGACCCGAACGCCTTCGGTCGCGGCGAGGAGGCGAGGGCGCTGATCCAGCACCAACTCGACCGCGTGCGATCCGCGGCGCCCGCCCCGGGCTTCAGCGACGTGCAGGTGCCCGGCGACTTCGAACGCCGCTCCCGCGCGGCGCTAGCGGGCGGCCCGCTTCAGCTTCCCGAGCCCACGTGGGAAGGCTTCCTGGAGGCAGCGGATCGCGTGGACGTTCCGCGAGCCGAAGTCGAGGCGCTGGCGCTCACGTAGTGGTCCTCGGCGCCGCTATTCGTCACTCCGATAGGTGAAAGCGATGGCGAGCGCAGGGCTGCGGACGCACGAGGTCACGCTGGGGTCAGGGCACGTGGTGCTGCGGCCGCTGACGGAGGACGACTGGGACCTGGTGCTCGGGTGGTGGAACGATCCGGAGATCGCCGCCTACGCCGACTCGAACGAGAGCCAGTACAGCCTCGCACAGGTGCAGGAGATCGTCCGCGGCATCTCAAGACACGCGTACTGCTTCGTCATTGAGTTCAGGGGTCGGCCGGTCGGCGAGTGCTGGCTACAAGAGATGAACCTGGACCGGATCCTGCGGCGGCATCCGGAGGTGGACTGCCGGCGAATCGACATCGAGATCGAGAAGGCCTATTGGGGCCGGGGGATTGGCACGACGGCGATTCGGATGCTGGTCGAATTCGGATTCGAGAGGAATGGGGCCGACGCCATCTTTGCGATGGACGTGGCCGACGACAACCCGCGGAGCCGGCGGGCGTTCGAGAAGGCCGGATTCGAGCTGTATGACACGGTCTCCAAGCCAGCCGGCGCTCGCGCGATAGTCGGACACGACCTAGTCATCTGGTCAAAACGCCACGTTGGATCGCCGGCCGCGGAGTAGTCTGAAGGGGTCAAGGCCAGCGAGGAAGCGGCAATGCCCTGGTGGGTGTGGATCGTGGTTGGCGTGGTGCTGCTGGCCGCTGAATTGCTGGCCATCGAAGCCCAGTTCTACCTGGTGCTGCTGGGCGTCGCCGCGCTGCTGACCGGGCTGGGCGTGGCGGTCGGGCTGCCGGGGCAGCCGGTCGCCGAGTGGGTGGTCTTTCTGGTGCTGGCCGTCGTCCTAATGTTTGGCGTCCGGCGGCAGCTCTACGGCCGGCTGGTCGGCTCGCCGCCGCCGATGTACGAGGCGGTGGTGGGCGAGGTTGCAACCGTGTCCGAGAGCATTGAACCGGGCGCGCAGGGCCGCGCGCTGCTGCGGGGAACCGAGTGGACGGCCCGGAACGTGGGTCGTGCCGCATTGACCGAAGGCCAGCGGGCGCGAATCGAGCGCGTGGAGAACCTGGTTATCGACTTGCAGGCAGAGGAGGATTAGAGATGGAAGCTATCGGTCTTGCCGGGCTCATCGTGGTGGCGGCGATCGTGCTGCTGGTGGTCGTGGTCCTCTTCAAGACCGCCGTGATCGTGCCGCAGCAGTCGGCCTATGTGATCGAGCGGCTGGGCCGCTACAGCCGCACCCTGCAAGCCGGGTTTCACATCCTGCTGCCGTTCCTGGACACCATTGCTTACAAGCACACGCTGAAGGAACAGGCCATCGACATTTCGGAGCAGCTCTGCATCACGCGCGACAACGTGCAAGTTGGCGTGGACGGAGTGCTGTATCTGCAGGTGCTGGAGCCGCGGCAGGCGTCGTACGGCATCACGAACTACCAATTCGCCATTTCCCAGCTGGCCCAGACAACGCTGCGCAGCGAGGTCGGCAAGATCGACCTGGACCGCACCTTCGAGGAGCGGTCCTCGATCAACCGCCTGATCGTGAACGAGCTGGACCAGGCCTCGGCCCCCTGGGGCGTGAAGGTGCTGCGCTACGAAATCCGCAACATCAACCCGCCGACCGACGTGCTGAACGCCATGGAGAAGCAGATGCGCGCCGAGCGTGAGAAGCGCGCGGTGATCCTGAGCTCGGAGGGCGAACGCGACGCCAAGATCAACGAGGCGGAAGGCGAGAAGCAGCGCGTGATCAAGGAATCCGAAGCCACGCGCACCCAGCAGATCAACGAAGCGCAGGGCGAAGCCGAGGCGATCCTGGCCGTGGCCAGCGCCACGGCGGAGGGCATTACGCGCATCGGCCAGTCGGTGAGCGGCGACGGCGGCATGGACGCCATGCGGCTGCGCGTGGCCGAGCAGTACATCGCCCAGTTCGGCCAGATCGCCAAGGAAGGCAACACGCTGGTGGTGCCGGCGAACCTGAGCGATTTGTCGTCGATGCTGGCGCTGGCGTCGACGATCGTGAAGAACGACCAGGAGCCGTCGAACTAGCGCTTTCAAGCCCAGTCAGTCGGGTCCGTTGCGGGCGGACCCGACTGGCTGGTGTTCCTTGAAGCTCTACGCCGAAGTGCGGGCAAGGTCGGCGCATTGCTTGCGCGCGGCCTTGATAATTGCCTTTTCTGGATTCTTCCACCCACCAAGGTTGGTGAGGTTGAGCGGAGGGCGGAGCCGACGGATCAACTCCCTCTCAGTTTTGGTGGGATTTGTAGATGGAACAGGGCACATACGGACGTTTGCCGAGATCCATCCGGTGAGTCTGATCTCGCCGGCAGGATCGAACTTGTAGTTCGTCATGTCGCGCTTGGAGCGCTTGTGCGAACGCGGCTGTGGGTGCAGGTCCAGTTTTTCCCGTAAGAGTGCCCCGCTCGAGCGTCGCAGAGTGGAGCTCCCGGTGCGGTTCTCAAGCAGATGGTCTTTGGAGACGCGCTTGCGGATGCTGTATTTCGCTTCCCCGACGTAGAGCGCGGCTGGACTGGAACCAAGCCTGAGACCCAGTTCCCGTATCGCTTGCTGGTCGGCAACGAGGACGTAGCAACCTGGAACGTCCGGCAATTTCGCGTGAGGCACAGGCTCGGCCTGTGCAAGATCAATGGAAGCCACCCGACTCCTCCTTCTGCCCGAATACACCCGCCCGAACGGCCGGTGGGTTAAAACAACGGACGCCCGCGTCCTCTCGAGCTTGGGACGTGAGCGTCATACGGACCCGATGCACCCTTAAACGAAACAGACCCCGGACACACCAGTGGCGTCAGGGGCGGGACATCGTCTCAGGGCATACGAAAGCCCAGTTCCCTCACTGTAACGCTTGACGTCTGAATTGTCACGTACAGGAACATTGGGTCGTTTATGTCGCTACATTATCCCATGATTGAGATCGGACTCGTTGAACTTCGCCGCTGGAGGTCCTGCGTCCTCGGGTGATTCCCTATGCGGCGACAGCAGCCTGGCAACCCGTGAGCGGTCGGCGGAGCGGCATGAGCTTGTCGCCGTCACCAGAGACATAGCGGGGACGCCAGCCTTGCGCGATACGTTCCCAGCAGACTCGCGCAGGCGTCGGAAAACTCGGCATCGGCAACCGGCTGGAATCCGGAGGGCTCGGGCAGTTCCTGGGCCCATGCCAGGGCCGCGCGCAGGCCACGCAGGTTGCGCGTGAAGTCGGGGTCGGTGTAGGTACTCAGCTCGACTATCGCGACGTGAATGCCCTGCTTGACCAGGAATTTCGAGGCCTGGCCGCTGAGGGGGTAGGCGGTCCACCCCGTGAGGTGGGTGTACTGCGTGGCCCGGGCGATGGCGGTGGCGAGTTCTGCCGAGCCGCTGCCAGATCCCGGCACGACCAGGCCGCCCTTGCTGTGGAGGAAGATGGCGGCGACAACGGGCCGGTCAACCAGGTAGCGGGCCAGGGCGCGGGTTTCGGGCTCTGAGAATGGGCGCGTGCCGCCTCCGCCGGGGACGAGCCCGGAGGGGCCGTAGGAGTCAGGCCGCCAGCCGACGTCCCAGTTGCGGTTGAGGTCGACGCCGTTGGCGTTTTCGCGCGTGCCTGCAACTGCTCCGTCGGGGTTGACGTCGGGGAGGAACGCCAGGCCGACGCCCGCGGGTATCTCGGCGGGGTTGTTGCGGAAGTAGTCAAGCAACAGATGGGCAAGGACGGTGGAGTTGGCCTCGTTGCCCTGGTGGATGCCGCCGATCACGGCGAACCAGCGCGGCCCGTCACCTAACTCCACGCCGCGGATGGCGCGCCCCTGGACCGAGTGGCCAAGTAACACCGGGGCGCCCAGATCTGCTTGCGGCTTTGTAGCCACCGTCGTCGCTGCGCTTGGCGTCGGTGGCGAATTGGACGTCGTGCCGTGGTCGGCAGGCGGGGGAGGTTTCCCTGGCTCGAGGTCATCCACCTTCGACTCCGGAGTGGGCTGCACGTCCGCGTTCGGTCCGGGCTGCGGGGACTCGGTGCTCCACGTGTCCTGGGTGGCCACGGCGACCGCAGGGGTTGGGGATGGGGTGTAGGTATCGGTAGTCGGCGCGGCCAGGCTTACCGGGGCGCCGATCAAGTGAAGAAGGCAGGCCGTGCCGAGGATGGCGACCAGCGCCAGGAGATTGGGTGCGCCGACTCGGCGCCGTGCCTTGACGCCTACCACGTAGCCGGCCTGTGAGGCAGCGCGGCTGGAAGCCTGGCGATGGGAGTTTCGGCAACTTGAGCGCTGGCCCGTGGCGGCAACTCCCATCTGTTCCGGGTAGGCGCAGCGCCGACGGCTGCGTACCATGCGGCTGATCTTTGCTGCCGCGTTTGACCCGAGGATCGCATGCCGACATTTGCCGTTGAGCCGTTGACGAAGGCCACCGCCCGCGTGTTGGGCGCGGCGGGCACCCCGGACGACATTGCCGGCAAGCTGGCGGGCTGGCTGATCAACGCGAATCTGTCCGGTCATCCCTCGCACGGGGTCATCCGGGTGCCCCAGTACCTGGCCCAGATCAAGGAGGGCACCTACCGGCCGGCGGAGCGGCCGCGGGTGGTATCCGAGAGCGGCACGTCGGTTGTGATGGAAGGCCGCGGGGCCTTCGGGCACCTGGCGGCCGAGGAATTGACGATCCGGCTGGTGGAAAAGTCTCGGGTCTCGCGGGTGGCGGTTGGCGGCATTGCGCGCTGCAACCACATCGGGCGGCTGGGCGAATGGTCGGAATTGGCCGTCTCGATGGGCGCGGTGTTCCTGATGGTGGCGGGCGGTCCCGGCATGATGCGCACGGCGCCGTTTGGCGGGCGTGAGGGCCGGATGAGCACCAACCCGATCAGCTTTGGTGCGCCGGCCGGCGAGGCCGACCCGATCATCCTGGACTTTGCCACCACGGCCGCGGCCGAGGGCAAGATCCGGGTGGCGCGCGACAAGGGCGTGGAGATTCCGCCCGGCCAGATCCTGGACAACCAGGGCCAGCCTACGACCAACCCGAACGATCTCTATGACGACGGCGTCATGCTGCCCTTCGGCGGACACAAGGGCTACGGCCTGATGCTGATGATCGAGCTGCTGGCCTCCAACCTGGTGGGCGACACAATTACCGGGGAGCCGCAGTCGCCGATCGGCACGTTCGCGCTGGCCATCGACCCCGACGCGCTGGGCGCGGGCGCAGGCTTTGCGGCCATGAACGACGCGACGATCAACCGGGTCAAGCAAACGGCCACGGCTCCGGGGTTCGACGAAGTGCTGGTACCGGGCGACATCGAGCGCTCGTCGCGCACGACGGTGGCGGCCGCAGGCGTGGAGCTACCCGACGCGACCTGGAACGACGTGCTGGCATCAGCGGCCGAGGTGGGGCTGGACCCGGCAGAAGTGAACGCGATCGCGGCAGGCGAATAGCGGCGAGCGAGCAAGTCCGGGTGGCGGCGCAATGCGAGCTTGAACGTTGGCTGCCCACGTCGCGCTGCCGCACCGGCGCCACCTCGTAGCTCCCAGCCCGTGGGATTGACTACGCGCCGACGGGAGTTTCGAATGGGCGGCGCCGTTGCCCTGGGGATTCTGTGCCTCGTAGCCCTGGCGGCCTGCGTCGAGACAAGGGTCGTGACCATGGAAGTTCCGGTGGAGAGGATCGTTGTTCAGGAGGTGCCGGTCGAAAAGGTCGTGACCAGAGAGGTCGAGCGGGTCGTGCGCGTTGAAGTGCCGGTGGAGAGAGTCGTGATCAGAGAAGTGCCGGTCGAGAGGGTCGTGACAAAGGAGGTCGAGCGAGTCGTTCGCGTCGAAGTGCCGGTCGAGAGAGTGGTGACCAACGAGGTGCCGGTCGAGGAGGTCGTTGCTTCGGAAGTCGCGGAAGCGGTCGAAGAGGTCACGGACGAACGAATCTGTGAGACCAATCGGACCTCGGTCGTCGAGCGGGTCGTGAATAGAGAGTTTCCTTCAGTCTTTGGAGCATGGAGTCATGTGCTGCTGAACTTGCCGATTCCAGACGACAAGTGGGAACTCGAATACGTCGAGAGAACCAGGGCGTATCACGATCTCTTCTGGGCCGGCATGGGTCACGGTTTAGAGTGGGCCTCGACGCCGCATGGAATGCGAGTTGTCGGGGCATGGTCGTTTGCCCAGGAGCAGAAGAGCCGGCTCCAGGCTCAGAACTCAAACTGGCTTCACCTTGTTCCGATCTACTATTACGGCGCCCACCCGGAGGCATATCCCGAGGACTGGCCCTACTGGCTCAGAGACGAGTCGGGAAACCGAGTCGCAGACGAAGGATGGGGTGAGGTGCTGATCGACTACACGCATTCCGCAGCTCAAGACCATTTCGTCCAGCAAGCGATTGCTGTTGCAAAGTGCGGAGTTTTTGACGGCATTTTCTTGGATTGGTGGACGCAAGAAGAAGACTCGAATCTAGAGATAGCCCACCTCTATCACGGGCACAGAATCAGTGCCGAGGTATCGATGCTTCGGCGGATCCGCGAAGCGGTTGGCGACGACTTTCTGATTGTCGTCAACTCTCGAACAGAGAAGATCCCGCTCTCGGCCCCCTACGTAAATGGTGCATTCATGGAAGGTCATCGCAGGCACACCCGCGAGTATCTGATCGAAGTCGAAAGCACCCTACTCTGGGCTGAGGAGAACTTCAGATTTCCCCAGGTGAATGGTTATGAGGCGTGGAGCATCCTGGAGGAGCCGCTTAACTCTCCACGGAATCAGCAATGGATGCGTGTATTCACGACACTGAGCCTGACGCATTCCAACGGCTACGTGTCCTATGTGATCGGTTTTGACGGCGCGCTCGCGCATCAGCATGGCTATGAGGTCTGGGAGGGCCACGCGGCCGAGCACGCAGCCGGCGAGCCGCATGAGCACACGCATGAGAAGAGCTGGCACTCCTTCTGGGACGCGCCGCTCGGTCGGCCGGTCGGCGAACCCGGGCGTCTGTATGCGGACCGCGAGGGGCTCTTTGTCCGCGAGTTCACCAACGGCTGGGCCGTCTACAACCGCAGCGGTGAAGCGCAGGAGATTGAGTTGCCGGAGAGTGTGACCGGGATACACAGCGGCGTGAGCGGCCTGAGCCATACGCTCCCCGAAATGGACGGGGAGATCTATATCAAGGTCGGTGGCAACGCCGGGTAGGTCTCGGCGCCGAGAGTCGCTGCCGTGATAGTGCGACGGCGCCGCAAGCGGGAAGCACCATCTCCGGTTGCATTGGACGATGGAGCTAGACACTGGCCTGGTGCGCTCGCGCGGAACGCACCAGGCCAATCAGTCCGATCGTCGGTCCTGCCGTCACGCGGCTGACGCGGCACCCGCAGTGCGCCTATTCCAGGAACGCCTCCATGCGGCGCAGCGATTCCTCCAGGTTTTCCATGCTGGTGGCGAAGCTGAGGCGCACGCAGTTGTCGTCGCCAAAGTCGCTGCCGGGAACCACGCCCACGTGGGCGTCCTCCAGCAGGCGATTGGCCCACTCGGTGGACCCCGACACGCCGACCTGTTCGTAGGTGTCGGACACGTCCGGGAATACGTAGAAGGCGCCGCCCGGTTCGGGACAGATCACGCCTTCGATCCGGTTGAGCGCATTGCTCACGAATTCGCCGCGGCGTTCGAACTCGCTCCGCATCATCTCCACGCAGGCCTGGTCGCCGTCCAGGGCCGCGGCCAGGGCGTGCATGGTGAAGGTCGCGGCCCCGCTGGTGGTCTGCGACTGCAGCTTGGCCATGCCCTTGATGATTTCGACCGGCCCGGCCGCGTAGCCCACGCGCCAGCCGGTCATGGAGTACGTCTTGGATCCCGCGTTGAAGGTGATGGTGTGGTCGTACGCGTGGTCCGACACCGTGCCGAAGCTCTTGAACGTGCGGCCGCCGTAGAGCAGGCGGTCGTACATTTCGTCGCTGAACGTGATCACGTCGGTGTCCGCCAGCACGCCCGCCAGCGCCTCGGTCTCTTCCGGCGAGTAGGCGGAACCCGTGGGGTTGCTGGGCGAGTTGAATACGAACACGCGCGTGCGATCCGTCAGTGCGTCGCGCAGCTGCGCGGGCGTGATCTTGAAGTCCTGGTCGGCGCCGGCGTTGACGATGACCGGGACGCCGCCGCAGAGCTTGACCTGTTCGGGGTAGGACACCCAGTAGGGCGCGGGGATGATGACCTCGTCGCCCGGGTCCAGCAGCGTGGCAAAGGCCAGGTAGAGCCCTTCCTTGCCGCCCACGCTGGCGATGACCTGGTCGGGCGTGTAGGTCAGGTCGTTTTCGCGGGCCAGCTTGTTGCAGACGGCCTGCTTGAGTTCGGGCACGCCCGAGGCCGGCTTGGCGTACTTGGTCTCGCCGCGACCCAGCGCATCGTCGGCGGCCTGCTTGACGTGGTCCGGTGTGTCGAAATCGGGCTCGCCGGCGCCCAGGCTGATGACGTCCACGCCTTGCGCGCGCAGGGCGGCGACCTTGTTGCTGACGGCGATCGTTCCCGATTCCGCCAAATCTTGAACACGCTGCGAGATCCTCACGGGCCGGCCTTCTGGTGCAATTCAAACGGCGCCCATTGTGCCCGACGCGGTGAGCGGCGGGTGCGATTAATCGGTGTCGCCGACGAATACGCCTTCGCGCAGCAGGTAGTCGCTCACGGCCCGGTCGAGGCGCGCAGGGTATTCCACGTCCAACCGTGCGCAGGCGCGCTCAAGAAAGTGGCTGTAGGCCGCGGCGATCCGTGTTGCCGCGAGGCGAACTCCCATCACGCCGCCTTGCCGGAGTGGCTGGAGCGCGCGTGCGATGACCTCTGCGTCCTCGGACGGCAGCCGGTCCGGCGCGTCGGCTGGAACCGGCGCATTGCCTCGGGACGCCACGTGAGCGACTTCGGTGGCCAGGCGCGCCGCGCCGGCGTAGCCCCAGAGCAGGCCGGTGTACATGCCGCGGTTGTCGTAGGTCGCGCCGACCATGGCGTGGACCAGCAGGAAGCAGCCGGCTTCGACAACCTGCGCGGCCGAACGTGGGTCGGGGTCCGGGACGGGCGGTGCGGGATGCATGGGCACGGCGAGGCCGTAGCGGGCCTCGGCCTTGGCTGCCAGGGGTCGCAGCACGGCGAGCGTGGGTTCGATTGAGTCCACGGCAGGTTCCGGCCAGTTATCGCTCCAGGCAGCCAGAGGCGCCAGCAGCGGTTCGATGTCAGCGGTCGTCAGCGCATCCGCCGCGTGCTTGGGCCCCAGGAGGCCGGCCGCCAGCGGATCGCGCAGCAGCAGCAGGAGCCGCTGGGCCGATTCCAGCAGGTTGGCCTGCGCCTGCATGGCCGCGACGATGGAGGACTGCTCAATGGCGCGCTGCAGGCGTCCGGCCTCGGCTGGAACCTGTGTGGCTTCGCGTTCCAGCAGGTCTCGAGGACTTCGGCGCGTCGGCGCGTACGGGATCCGCTGCAGCCGGGCGCCCAGACCCTGCGGATCGAACAGCGGCGCGACCGGCTCGTAGCGCTGTCGCTCGACGCTGTCCGGCGATGTCACGACGAAGTCCGCTCGCAGCGGGCCCTCGAAGGTGACGACCACCAGGTCGTCGCCGTGCATCGACCGCATGCGCCAGCCCAGGACGGGACAAATGGCGTGCAGGGTGTCCTCGATACCGGCCATGAAGTCGCGTCGGTCGTCGTCGGCGACAGCCAGCCGCAGGTCCACGTCCGACCAGCGATCCGCGGTGCCGTTGGCCAGGCTGCCGCCGGCCCAGAGCGCCTTTATCCGAGGATCGCGGGACAGCACCCGGTGCGCGGACTCGACGAACCGCAGGTGCAGCCCGTCGGGCGCCAGGCCCGGGTTGGCCGGCAGGCTCATCCGGGTCGTTCAATCACGCGGAGCAGTTCCTCGTGGAAGGCGTCGACGTCGATTGAGTCGGCCAGCCGCAGACCCGACGTCTCGGGGTCAGCGGCAAAGCGAACCTGGCCGTCGACCACGTCCGCGCGCATCGGCGTCGGATCGAGCGATAGGAACGCCTCGTCCAGCGACAGGGTCAGCGCGGCCGGGTCGTACATGGACGTCCAGTCGCGCCCGCGGCGGTCGAAATACGTCTCCAGCATGGTTGCCAGCGACACCCCGACGCCCGGCGCCTGCCGCACGCGGGGCAGATCGTCGCGCCGCAGTTGGGCCTGGCACGTCACCACGTAATCGCCGACGAGGACGATTCCACCGTGGTTACAGACGGCGGCCGCAGCGTCAGGATTGGTTCCGAAGTTGTGCTCGCGCGGGAACGCCGCTTCGTGCCGCCCGCCCATCATCACGATGCCGGTCAGGCCTTCCGCGGCCTCGGGCCGTTCGGCCAGCAGCACGGCGGCGTTGGTGGCCGGGCCGATGGTGGCCAGCCAGACAGGCCGTGGAGCCGTGGCGATCACATCGGCCATCAGTTCGGTTGCCGAGCGGGGATCGCAACGTGGGTCGTCGGCGCCCGTCGGCACCACCACGTCGCCGGACAGCGTCACGGTGTTGACCTCGCCACCCGGTGCGCCGGCCGCGACCGGAACGCCGTCGATCCCCATTTCGTCCAGCAGCCGCAGCGCCAGCGCGGCCCGCCAGCGGGTGTCGCCCAGCACTGTGGTGACCGCGCAGAGGTTGATGCGCGGATGGCGAGCCGCATAGGCCAGCGCGAAGACGTCGTCCACGTCGTCGCCGAGGTCCGTGTCCAGAATCAGCGAAATCACGTCGGGAACCTCCCCTGATCGGTGAGTTCTAGCCAGCCTGGCATTGGTGAAGGGCGCTCGATGACCCAATTCCAATCCGAAACAGAGTGCAAGTGCCCCAAGTCAGGCGACGGTCAGCGCGCCTTCTTCGTGCAACTCTTGCAGCGTGTCGGCCACCAGCGTGCGGACTGAGGTGGCGGACTTGCCGACGGCCGATCCCCACGTTTCGATAGCGTCGTCCACGATCTGCTGGCCGGTTCGGGATCCATCCAGCAGGCGCAGCAGCGACGTGGCGGCGATGGAGAGGAAGTGGGTCTTGGTGTTGTCGCCGTCCGGGATTTCCACCAGCGTGGCCGGGCGCAGCACGTCTTCCTGGTCGTTGAGCATGTACGGCTGCCACTGCACGCCTTCGGCCCAGGTCGGTATGCCGCCAAGCAGCTGCTCCACGGTCACCGGCTGGTAGTCCCGGGCCTGCCGCTCCTCCTCCAGGTAGTCCTCCAGCTGCTCCTGCTGCTCGTCGCTAAGTTCCAGTTCGAAGTTCTGATAGATGATCTTGAGCTGTTCGGGACTGAACCCGCCGGCGTGCTTGAGCTTCAGGTGGCTGGTGGCGCCGGGGCTGCGTGACACGCCGGCGGCAATCAGCGAGAACGCCTGTTGAAGCGAGAAACTCTGGGACGGGTCCACGATGCGCCGGGCCTGCCAGAACCAGTCATCCCGGTTGCGTTCGCCGTGATACCAGTGCAGGGCCAGTTCCAGGAAGTCCTGCGCCGTCTTGCGGTACTCGCTGTCGTACCAGTGCATGGCCAGGGGCTCCACCTCGGGCTGGCGGAGCGCGGCGGTCAGGGTCAGCGCGGCGCGAATGGCTCCGTTCATGGCCAGCGCAATTCCCGTGGAGAGCACCGGGTCGACGAAACAGGCGGCGTCGCCGCACAGCATGTAGCCGGGGCCGTAGAACGACGTGCAGAAGAACGACCAGTCGCTGTCCATCTCGACGCGATCGGAGATCCATTCCGCCTGATCCAGCAGGCGTAACAATTCCGGCGTAATGGCCACGTTCTCAAGGAAGAACTCGACTCGCTGCTCCGGCTTCATCCCTCGAACGTGAGCGGGGTCGGTTACGAAGCCCACGCTGCTGATCTCGCCGGCCAGGGGGATGTGCCAGAACCAACCCGCCTCGCTGGACACGATGTGCAAATTGCCGTCGTCGTTGAGCGTCAGGTCCGGATAGACCTCGGAGAGCTTGCGGGCGCCCCGGTAGTACCCGGAAAGCGAGATGTGCCGCATCTCCTCGTTGAACTCGCGCATTTTGAAGCGCGTGCCCAGGAGAGACGACTGGCCCGAACAGTCCAGGACATAGCGGGACAGCAGCTTGCCTTCGGCACCGTCCGGGCCGCGCCAGCGCAGTCCGGTCACGCGTCCGCCCACCTGGATGGTGTCCGTGACCCGGGTTTCCTCCCACACGGCGGCGCCGCAGTCCTCGCTGTGGTCCAGCAGGATCTTGTCGAAATCGGCTCGCCGCACCTGGAAGGCGAAGAAGGCGTCGTCAATCATTTCCGAGAACCGCAAGGTCCAGGGTTCACGGCTGCGGCCCCAGATATAGGTGGCCCCGTACTTGCGGACGAAGCCGGCCTGCAGGACTTTCTCGGTGATCCCCATCTGGTCCAGCGCCAGGAAAGCGATGGGCAGCAACGATTCGCCGATGTGCTCGCGTGGGAAGCGCTCACGCTCCAGCACGGCAACCCGGAAGCCAGCGCGCGACAGCAGGGTGGCGGCTGTGGAGCCGGCCGGCCCGCCGCCGATGACGGCGACGTCGACTTCAAAGCCGTCGACCGGACGGGTGCTCATGCCAGCGCCTTCAGCCGGGCGCGCGCCTGCGCGAGGTTGCTCGTGATCATCGCATGCTGTTGGGGGTAGGCGGCGGCGTTGAACACCCTCGCCGCGACCTCGAAACTGCGGACCGCTTCTTCCAGGTTCTGGGCTCCGCTGCCGGGCTGCATGAGGGCGACCGCCAGATTGAAGTGAACGCTGGCGGACTCGCGTGGGTGGGACTCGACGTCGTAGGCGGCGGCCGAAGCTCGGTAAGCCTCGATTGCGCCGGCCAGCAGGTGCGGCTCGCCGTGCGCGGCCTGGGATGCGAGCGCCATACCGAGGAGCATCTGGGTCTCGGCGTGGGCGACCGGGTCCCTCTCGCGAGGTCGGTCCTCAAGCGCCCGATAGAGGTGAGACGCGCCCTCGGCCAGTCCCTGGGGCGTTGCGCCGCCCGTCTCCAGCGCCAGACGGCCGAGCAGGTGGTTCGCCCGTCCGACCACGGCCCGGTCCTCGTCGGACGCCTCCAGGGCTCGATTGGCCGCGGCGCCCGCGCGACGCACATTGTCGGTTCGGTCACCGTCGGTCCGCGCGGCCAGGGCCTCGGCCAGCGCGACCTGCAGCGAGGCATAGGCCACGGGCTCGGCGTCCCGGTTGATGGCGTCCAGCCCGGCCTCGAACGCCTCAATGGCCTCGCGAACGTTGGAGGTGCGGTCCCCGACTGCCGAGGCCAGCAACGCTGTGCCCAGCGTCAGGTTGACTCGCGCGTACTCGGTGGGGAACTGGGCGCGCGGCCAGGCCGACAAGGCGTGGCGGCTCATCTCGATCGCGCGGTCAATGCGTGCCTGGGTACGCGCCGGCCTCTCCACCATGATCCGCGGGGCTTCGATCAGGGCCGGCGCGACCAGCGCCGCAGTACTCACTCGCGGCGCCAGGGCGATTGCGGCTTCGAAGTGCGCCAGGGCCGCATCGCAAGCCGCCTCGCCGCCGGCGGGTAGCCGACCGGCCCACAGCCGGCCAAATCCGAGCCGGAGTTCCGCGTGACGGTCCGGCTGCGCCTCGGCCGGAATTTCGCCCAGGGCCAGGTCAAACGCCTGCTTGGCCTCGTCGAATCGCGTCGGGTCCAGCGTCGTCAGCTCAACCTGCGTCAGCGCGGCCTCCGCCAGGGCGGCGGATCGCAGGTCGGAATGGTCGCCCGCGCCCGCTACGTCAGCGGCGCGCGTGAATGCCGAGACGGCCGCTTCCAGCTGACCCTGCCGGCTTCCTTCCAGTTGCACGCGCCGCGTCTGGCCCAACGCCAGCAAAAACCCGGCGTGCTCGGCCGGATGTGCCTCCGCGGATACCGCGTCCAGCACCGCTTCGTAGATCGCCACCGCCTGCGCCCGGGCCTGGGCTTCGGGCGATGCCGCCAACACGGCGGCTACGTTGGTTCGGGCCCGCGCGTACTCCAGGGGTGAGACGTCCGGCGACAGGGCTTCCAGCACGGTTTCGAAGCACCAGCGCGCGGCCTCCAGCTGACCGCCAGCCCAATTCGCCAGGCCTAGCCCGTGGAACGCGCGCGCAAAGGCCTCCGGGAACTCGTCGCGGTTGAAGACGACAATCGCCTTCTGGTAGCAGTCGATGGCCTCGTCCAGCACGTCCGGATCGCCCAGGCGCGCCCGCAGGTTCAGGGTGTCGGCCAGGTCCAGGTGCAGCGACCCGAATTCCACCGGGAGGGCCGCCAAGTCGAACGTGGCCGCCGCCTCGACCAGCAAGTCGGTGGCCGCGCGCAACTCCATGATGTCCGTGCTATCGCGCAGCGTGCGCG
The DNA here is from genome assembly GCA_011523785.1 of Chloroflexota bacterium. GTDB lineage: Bacteria > Chloroflexota > UBA11872 > UBA11872 > UBA11872 > UBA11872. Next base: position 16,226 of record WTFW01000090.1, read on the forward strand.
CCTGCGCGATTCTCCGCCGCGCCGCCGCCAGGCTGGCCTCGTCGGGAAGGCGCGACTCTCGTTCCATCACTGGCGCCCTCGTCGGGTCGGTCTCGGCGCTAATCGCCGCCTGCGGCGCCGCCGGACAACAACTCGTCCAGATTGGCCAACGCCTGCTCCAACTCGCTCGTGATCCGACCTCGATTGGTCAACGAGCGGATCAGGCCCAAGGGCCCTCCGCCTGACCAGGTTCCGGTGAGCGTAATCTCGGTGTTGGCGGCGCTGGGGCGGAGGTCGATGGTGATCCGAAAGTTCTGAAGGGAGGCGACGTCACGACCGTCCCGAACCTCCCGGACGTTTCGCCAGGCGATACGCCGCGAGTTGTCCCAGGCCACGATGCGCTGATGCGCTTCGACCCCGCCTTCCATCTGGGCCACGTGTTCCCGGCCGAATGCCTTGGGCGGTCCGCCGGTGTGCTCGATCGAGGTGACGCCGGGCAGCCATTCAGGCATCCGGTCGAAGTCGGACAACACATGCCACACGAGTTCCTGCGAACCCGAGACCACTTGGCGGGCAACGACTTTGGCCATCTAGGGAGATCCTCTCGACCGCGCGGCCGTGCAGAACGCGGCCGCTGGAGCGGGGCTGGACGGCCAGTGTGCGACCTGAGACGCGCTCGCCGCAAGGCACGTGCCCGGTGCTAGGCTTGAGTTCAGCCCGCACCTGCACGCCCTGCCCCCGTCGTCTAGAGGCCTAGGACACCACCCTTTCAAGGTGGAGACAGGGATTCGACTTCCCTCGGGGGTACCACGACGCCTCGCGCTGCTTAGCAATCCCCACTGTTGGGGATCACGCAGATGAACTTCAGGCGACCCTCGCCAGTGTTGCGGAACTGGTGCATGGCGTCGGGCGGCACGTACACGGCCTCCCCGGCGGCAAACGGCTCGGCGCCCGTGGCCGTCTTCAACTCGCCTGCGCCCTCCACGATGTAGACCTCGTGTTCCCAGGGATGCTGGTGGTAGGGCGTGGCGCCGGCCGGCGCCACGTCGAACAACCGCATCGCGAAATTTGGCGGCGACACCTGACTGGCCACCAGGTCGTGCTTGATAACGGTTCCGACGCCTTGCGGCGAAACATCCAGCGTTGGCGCGTCGTCCGGCGCCACCACAAACGGCTTCTCGGTCGTACGAACCGCCATGGGGCTTCTCCGTTGGCCTGAACGGGTTCAGCATACGACGAGTGAACGGCTGGCGGCTTGCCTCGGGCACGTACACAATTGGCCGTTAGCAGCGCGGACCTAGCCAATGACCTCGGCGCGACTCAGGCGGGCGCTGGCCCGCATTGACGAGATCAATCGTGCCGACCCCCACGAGATCCAAGTCCGGGGCGAGGCCCGGCCCAAGGAGTTGACGCACGCGGCCATGGTGTCAGCCTGGATCGAGCGGCTGCGTCCCGATGCAGACGACGCCCTACGGATCGCGGCGCGCGGCCACCATGTGCGGCGCTGGGCCATTCCGCGCGGTGAGTATCCGCCGGGGCGTCGCGGTTACCTGCGGTGGCGCCAGGCCCTGCAGGAACTCCACGCCGACACGCTTGAGGAGGTGATGACCGAGGCCGGCTACGACAGGGTCGTCATCGCACGAGTGCAGGACCTGGTGCGCAAGAGGAACTTGCGGCGCGACCCGGACGTCCAGGCCCTGGAAGACGCGCTCTGCCTGGTCTTTCTGGAGACGCAACTGGGGGAGTTCCGCACTCGGCAGCCGGACGGCCGCGTGGCCGAAATCCTGCGGAAGACGTGGGACAAGATGTCGGCCGAAGCCCGCGCGCTGGCGGTCGAGTTGGATCTAGCGCCTGACGATCGCCGCTTTCTGCAGCGCGTTCTCCGGCTCGGCGACGCTGCTTGAAGGAGATACCCCGCTCATTTGGACCAGGGCAATAGCAGAAGGGCCGACTGCTCCGTTATGGTGAGTAGGCAGTCGTTCAGAGGTTGAGGTGCGGTGGCGGCGAGTCCCGACGAAGTTCAGCGCCTGATCTTTGCTGTCGTGCACCGGGACGACGCCGAAAGCGTGACCCGGATCCTGGTCGAGTCCGGCTACCGCGCGACCCGGATCGACGCGCAGGGCGGCTTTCTGCGCCGCGGCAATGCGGTGTTTATGGTCGGTGTCGCGGCCGAACAGGTTGACGATGTGATCGAGAAGGTTCGCGGCGCGGCCCGGCACGCCTCCGGGCAGTCCAAGAGCGGGTCGGCCTACGGCATCGTGTTTGTGGTCCGCGTGGACGCCTTTGCCCGCCTGTGAGCGCCAGGGTGATGGAAGCACGCAATGCCTGATCCCCTGGCCTACGACCGGATGGTGCTGTGCGTTGTGCAGGACGATGACGCGGGCGAGTACTCCAATGCGCTGCGCGAAGCCGGAATCTCGCACACGCGCGTGGCCAGCGCCGGCGGTTTCCTGCAGGCCACCAACGCCGTCTTCGTCGTGGCGCTTGAGGCCGAGCGAATGGACGAGCTCAAAGAGCTAACCGCTCGTACCTGCATCACGCGAACCGAGCTGGTCACCCTGCCCTGGACCGGGGAAATCGACCTCTCGCTGCCCGTTGAAGTCGAAGTCGGCGGCGCCGCGATGTTTGTGCTGAAACTGGAGCACGCCGAGCGGCTGTAGCCCCGCGGCGTCAGGCCAGGTCCTGGCCAGCCTCTGACCACCAGCGTTTCAGGTCGGCCGCCGTGGGCGATCCGTCGTACGCGGCAACCCGCGTCCCGAAGGTCCACGATGCGCCGTCCGCGATGGTCAGCGGTTCGTACATCGTGGGGTTCAGCAGGCTGGTTCCATAGAAACGGGCGAAGGTTGGCACTGGCGCCGAGGCAGGGTGCGCCATCAATGCGGCCCCGCACGTGTGGTCGCCGATCGCGCCGCGAACCTCCACCCAGCGGACGGGCTGCCCGCTGATTGCGTCGGCGCCTACTCGCCCCTCCGAGTCGGACATCGAGCCGCCGTCATCCTGATCCAAGGCGTCAATCAGGCGACAGCCGGCCCACGAGTGGTTGTCCACTCCGAGCTCCAGCGCGCCGTGCGACGCATGCAGTGTGGAAACCATGTCCAGTAGGTTCGCCTGCCCGGTGCGCCGCACCTCGTGGCGGCGGACCTCGGTGGCGATCACCGTGCCGCGCTGATCGCGCCACTCCAGGTCCAGGTCAATCCGTGCGCTCTGGGCGTCGGCGTGTGAGGAAACCTGAATCGGCACGATCCAGCCAGCGTCAACCAGGTCGTGAAAGAAGTTCATGCCGTTGACCTGTGCGTGCCCGATCCAGACGCCCTTGTGGTGCGGGAAGTTGTGCGCGCCCATTTCAGTCACGGGATACCCGGCCGGGGTGTACAGCGGGTGCACGCACGGGCGCATCAGGAGCAGGTCCTTGTCCGCCCCGCCCAGGTTAACGGCCATGACCGTGCGGTCTCCGTCCAGCACTCGCAGGCGGTTGAAGAAGCGCGGTTTCTGGAATTCAATGCGCATTGGCAGTCCTTCCGCGTGCGTCGAAGTCCTGATGCTCGTGGACGTTACGGTCGGTACGTTGACCGCACATTGGCGCGTTGGCTAGTCTGCGCTACTTTCTCGCCCTTGGAGTGACGGGCTCTGGGCCTCGCGTCGAGGATGGTGCGAGCGGCAAGTTCCGTCGGACAGGGGCTGCCTGGGAGGGAGCGTAGGCGCGAGATGGTGACACGAAGACAATTGCTTCGCATGGGTGGCACCGCCGCCCTGGGGATGTCCGGCGCGGTCGCGCTGGCGGCCTGCGGCGAAACCCAGGTCGTGACCAAGGAAGTCCCGGTTGAACGGGTTGTGGTCAAAGAGGTTCCGGTCGAGAAGATCGTGACGCAGCAGGTCGAGAAGATCGTGACCCAAGAGGTCGTGAACGTCGTCCGTGAGGAAGTTCCCGTCGAGAAAGTCGTTGAGGTCAAGCAGGTCGTTGAAGTCCCGGTCGAGAAGATCGTGACGCAGCAAGTTGAAGTAGAAAAGGTCGTTGAGGTCGAGAAGGTCGTCGAGGTCCAGGCTCCGCCGACGCGCGTCAACGCCGTCATTCGCTTTGCTCACGACCACTCGTCTGGTCTGCGCGGCAAGCAGATGCAGTGGGCGTTGGACCGCTTCGCGCAGGTGCGCCCGGACATCGCCGTGAAGTTCGAGCCCCAGAACCACATGTTCCAGGACTCGTTTGGAATTCAGCTCGCCGGAGGGACGCAGGCGGAGGCCGCCTTGCTCGACGGCGGGTTTTTCCACCAGTGGGTGGACAAGGGCGGGTTCATCCAGATCAACGACATGCTGGACAAGCACGCCGACTGGGACCCCACGCACTACGGGATGTGGCCGGATCAGCACACGATCAACTTCGCCAACAAGCATCCGATTCCCTGGAACCAGGGCATCACAGGTCCGGCGTTCGGCTTGCCCTTCCAGGCCGGCATGAACGGTGTGCTCTACAACTACTCGCTGTTCGAGGAAGCGGGAATCCCGCAGCCGTCATCCGGGAACTGGGGCATTCTGACTGAGTTTCACGACGCGATGCGGGCTCTCACCGATCCGGAAAACAACCAGTACGGATTCCGTTCGTCGTCGGCGATGTGGGCCTATTGGGCCGGCTGGGGCCGTGCGCTGGCCGACGGCAACCAGGACTTGCTGTACTACGACGAGAACGCCACCCGGATGACGATCTTCGATGACGGCGCCCACCGGGCGCACGACTTCGTTGTGAACGCCATCTGGCAAGAGGGCATCTCCAACAAACTTGAGGATGCCAAGATCCTCTCCGGCGAGTTCAGCGACCCGTTCTCCGCCGGCAAGATGGGCGTGGCGAACTTCGGGAGCGCCGGCAATTTCGTGGTCCGCATTGCCGGACGATTCGACTGGGGCATCAATGTCCAACCGGAGGGCGCGCGTGGTGAGGCGCCGATTCACACCTCACAGCAGCCGCACTTGGTAACGAACGCCGCCGAGTCCAACGGCGTGCTCGAGCAGACCGTGGACATGCTGGTGTTCTTTGCTGGACCCGAGGTTCAGGAGCGGGCCGCGATTGACCGCGGCTTTATACCGGTCAACCTCAACGTTCATGCGGGTCCCGCAATGCAGGCGGCGCCCCCGCAGGGGCACGAGCACATTACCCGCATCCTGACGAGTCGCGACGACCACCAGCACTGGCAGTCGGCGCACCCAAGCTGGTGGGAGTGGTTTGACGGATGGCGCGGCGGCGCTGACCGCTCCTTCATCGGCGAAGCCTCGCCGGAGGAAGGACGAGAGGCGCTGATGGCTGCCTCAAACAACATCCTCGAGAGCCAGCACGACGCTTGGGTCGACTACAAGGAGTGGGCAAGCACCCTTTCCGGCTAGGGTCGCGCGCCCAGGACGCACGCAACTCAACCGGTCGGCGCCCGGAGGCGCCGGCCGGTTGGTCTTTTGGCGGGCAGGTTCCGAAGACCCGCGCCGGGGCTGGCGTCTGGCCTCGAGTTGACAAGCCGGCCGGCGTCGTGTCCTGGGTTCAAGCGCCGTTTGCCGCCGGGTTCGGCGGAGCCTGAACCTTGACCCAAATCCGTACGCTGGTTAGGCTGCGCTACTTTCCCGCCCTTGAAGTGGCGAGGCTTGCCTGCCGGGTTCGCTAGACGCGGCTTGGGGCCTCGTTGGACGGGGGCCGGCCGAGAGGGAGGCATCGCGGAACATGATTACTCGAAGACAGTTGCTTCGAAGGGGCGGGACCGCCGCCTTGGGGATTTCCGGCGCCGTAGCGCTGGCCGCTTGCGGCGAGACGCAGGTTGTCACCAAGGAAGTCCCCGTTGAGCGGGTCGTCGTCAAGGAAGTCCCGGTCGAGAAGATCGTCACGCAGCAGGTCGAGAAGATCGTCACGCAAGAGGTCGTGAACGTCGTCCGCGAGGAAGTTCCGGTCGAGAAGGTCGTTGAGGTTCAGAAGGTCGTCGAGAAGGTCGTCACACAGGAAGTTGAGAAGGTTGTCGAAGTCGAGAAGGTCGTCGAGGTTGAGAAGGTTGTCGAGGTCGAGGCCATGCCGCAGCGCCCGCGCGCGGTCATTCGCCTGGCCAACGACCACTCCTCCGGCGCTCGCGGCGCGGCGATGAACTGGGCGCTGGAGAAATTCCACCAGGAGTTCCCCCACATCGCCATCAAGTTCGAGCCGCAGGACCACCTGTACGTGGACTCGTTCTCGATCCACATCGCCGCCGGCACGCAGGCCGAACTGGCCCTGCTGGACGGTGGGTTCTTCAACACCTGGGTGCACCGAGGCGGTTTCGCGCGCATCGACGGTGCGCTGAGCAAGCATCCGGACTGGGATCCCACCAAGTGGTACGCCCCGCCGGACGAAATGACGGTCGGTCAGTTCGACGACGACCGCGCCTCCCGCCCCGCCCCGCACACCACCGGATACGGTGGCGTCGCCCAGTTTGGGATGCCATATCAGGGCAACATCAACGGGAAAATCTTCAACTTCACACTGCTGGAGGAGAAGGGCATTCCCATGCCTGTGGAGGGCTCGTTCCACCTGGAGCGCGAGGCCTGGGACCTGTACATGCAAGCCTCAGACCCTGAGGCAGGCACCTGGGGTCTGCGGATGGCGTCCAATGCCTGGATCGTCTGGGGCAGCTGGGCGCGCGCCTTGCAAAACAGCGGGAATCACATGTACCGCGCCCCCGACCAGTTGCACTGGGACATCTTCAATGACGGCGGCGACCGGGGCTTTGCCTACGCGGTCAACAGCGTGCAGGCGGACGCCGTAGCACCGCCGTTTGACCAGCTCCAGCAGATCGCCGGCGAGTTCGGTGACCCGTTCTCGGCTGGCAAGATGGCCACGTACTGGACCGGCGGTGGCGTTGGCGGGACGATTCCGCGGATCAAGGACCGCTTCTCCTGGGGTCTTGGCCCCATCGAGGAAGGTGACCGCGGCGGGGCGCCACACCACTTCACCAACCAGGGCCAGTACTGCACGGCCACGGCCGAAAGGAATGGCCTGATCGAGGAGTGCGCCGAGACCCTGCTGTTCTTCGCGGGTCCGCAGGTGCAGGGACGCATCGCCATCGACCGCGGCTCGCTGCCCATGCTCAAGACCGTGATCGAGTCCGACGAGTTCAAGGCCGGGCCGCCCGAAAACCACGGGTACTACAAGACCTGGATGGACAAGACGGACCATCACCACTGGCAGAACGGCCACCCCAACTGGTGGGAGTGGTACGAGTCCTTCCGTGCGGCCGACCCGCCCTTCATCGGCGACATGTCGATCGACGAGGGTATGCAGCACATCATCAACACCTCCGACCGTGTTCTCGAGAACACCAAGGAGGAGTACGACGAGTGGAAGGCCTGGATCGACGCACTGCCGCCTACGGCTTAAGCGCCAGACCTTCGTCCGACTTCTCGGGCGAGAGACCGTCGGCCCGGCATCCGCCGGGCCGACGGGTCGTTTAAGGGCCTGGCCGGCCGCTGGGCCAGCAGGCGGCGGACGCACCGCGGAAATAGCCTCCGATTGCTGACGCTGTCCAGGTTCAGGGCCATAGCAGTGCGGTCCCCATCTGGCGCGCCGGGGCTGATCCGGACGGGTTCCTGGTACTGAGTCTGCGTGGGTATTCCCGATTAGGGCGGGGGCGCTGAGGGCGCGAGCCGACTGCCTTCTGAACGCCACCTGGCAGGAGGGCATCTCAAACAAGCTCGAAGATGCCAGGCTTCTCTCCGGCGAATTCAATGACCCGTTCTCCGCCGGCACGATGGGTGTGGCCAACTTCGGAAGCGCCGGGAACTACGTAGCTCGCATTGCCGGCCGATTCGACTGGGGCATCGCTGTCCAGCCGGTTGACGTCTGCTGGGCTTGCCTGTAGGCCCGAACCGTCGCTCGCAGTCGTCCCTGGAAACCGCCATCAGCTTCCAAACTGCTCTTGTGTCGCGCCGCGGCTTGGTGCGCTGGTGCCTGATCCCACGACTCAGGTGATCCGGTCGTGGCCACCTCCCGAAGGCGGGCACTGACTGCGCTCGGCACGATCTGCGAGTTTGCGTGAATCCGAAAGTGGGGCTTCTCCTGACCGGAAGGCAGTGGCCGACGCCAGGCATGTACGCGCCAAAGTCTTGACCGATAGCGCTCGCTGGTTACTCTGCGTACGAGGGTGTGACTGAAGTCACCAGAGCAGTGCCGCTCCAATTCACAGATATTTTCGTGGGTTGGCGCACTGAGAGTGGCGCGCGGACCGCGAACGGCGGGAGCAATGACCCGTAGACAGCTATTTCGCCTGGGCGGCGTCGCCGCGCTTGGTATGTCCGGCGGCGTCGCGCTTGCAGCTTGCGGCGACACGCAGGTCGTCACCACGGAAGTTCCGGTCGAGAATGTCGTCGTCAAAGAGGTTGAGGTCGACAGAGTTGTCACGCAGCAGGTCGAGAAGGTGGTTACTGGGGAGGTCGAGAAGGTTGTAGAGACCCAGAAGGTCGTTCAAGTGCCCGTCGAGAGGATCGTCGAGAAGATCGTGACCAGGGAAATCGAGACCACGGTCGAGGTCGAGGCGCTGCCGCAACGTCCGCGTGCGGTGATCCGGCTGGCCAATGACCACGCATCCGGCGCACGCGGCGCCACCATGAACTGGGCGCTGGACGCGTTTCATCGACAGTCCCCGCACATCGCCATCAAGTTCGAGCCGCCGGGACACTTGTACGCGGAGACGTTCGCCTTGCTCATCCAGGCCGGGGACCAGCCCGAACTGGCGCTGCTGGACGGCGGATTCCTTAACACCTGGGTTCATCACGACGGCTTTGCCCGCATTGACGGCGCCCTGAACAAGCATCCCGACTGGGAACCCACCAAGTGGTACGCACCGCCAGACGAAATGTCCGTTGGCCAGTTCGACGACGACCGCGCCGCCCATCCCGCCCCGCACACCAGGGGCTACCAGGGCGTCATGTACGGGTTGCCCTACCAGGGCAACATCAACGGGGTCATATATAACTTCACGCTGCTGGAGCAACAGGGCATTCCCATGCCGCTTGAGGGTTCCTACCACCTGGAGCGCGAAGCGGCGGACCTCTTTGTCCAGGCCACCGATCCCGAAACCGGAACGTACGGCCTGCGGATGCACCCAAACGCCTGGCTCATCTGGGGAAGTTGGGCGCGAGCGATGCAGAACACCGGCAACCACATGTACCGGGCCCCGGACCAGTTGCGCTGGGACATTTTCAACGATGGGGGCGACCGCGGCTTTGCGTTGGCCGTGGACACGATTCGCAGTGGCGTAGCAATGCCTCTGGACCAGATAGCCTCGGTGGCCGGTGAAGCCGGGACCCCGTTTGCGGCTGGAAAGCAGGCGCGGCATTGGACGTCCGGCGGCCTTGGAAACTCCATCCGGCATATCGAGGACCAATTCGCGTGGGGCCTCGGTCCGGTTGAAGAAGGCGACCGCGGTCCGTTTCCTCACCACTTCACCAATCAAGGCCACTACTGCACCGCCACCGCCGAGCGAAACGGTCTGGTGGAGGAGTGCACCGAGACCCTGCTGTTCTTCGCCGGTGCCCAGGTCCAGGGCCGCATCGCGATCGACCGCGGCTCGCTGCCCATGCTGAAGTCGGTGATCCAGTCCGACGCGTTCAAGGCCGGGCCGCCCCAAAACCACGGGTACTACAAGACCTGGATGGACAGGAAGGACCACCACCACTGGCAGACCGGTCACCCCAACTGGTGGGAGTGGTACGAGTCCTTCCGTGCGGCTGCCCCGCCCTTCAGCGGCGAAATGTCCATCGAAGCCGGCATGCAGCGCATCATCGACACCTCCGACCGTGTCCTCGCCGACACCAGGCAGGCGTACGACTCCTGGAAATCCTGGATTGAGGCCCTGCCGCCTCCGTCCTATCCGCTAGACGCTCGTCCGCCACGCGGCTGAGGACCCGTCGGCCCGGCACCCGCCGGGCCGACGGGTAGCTATACGGTCAGAACGCGCCGTGACCGAAACTGAGGCTGCAACCCGACTGCGATAGGCTCACTTCAACATCGCTGCCAGTGGCCGGGCCTATGGGCCAGAGGTCTTCGCTCCTTTAGCGGCGGACTCCTGGGAGTACACGGGTATGAGTTTCAAAGTCGGGATCATCGGGCATACCGGGCATGGCAACTACGGGCACTATCTCGACATGGCGTTTGTTGGGGTGGAGGGAGCCGACATCGCGGCCCTGGCCGACCCGGACGACGCCGGGCGAGCCGAGACAGCCGAGAAGACCGGGGCCCGCGCGGCCTACGCGGATTACCGCGAGATGCTGGACATCGAGAAACCCGACATCGCCGTGGTGGCCTCGCGGGAGGTCGGCGATCACCGCGACCTGGTCATCGACGCCGCCAATGCCGGAGCCAACGTGTACCTCGAGAAGCCGGTGGCTACCGCGCCCGAGGACGTGGACGCCATGCAGGCCGCGTGCGATGCGTCGTCGGTCATGTGCGTGGTGGCCCATCCCTGGCGCGGCCATCCGCCGATCCAGCGGGTGGCGATCCCCCTCATCAATTCGGGACGAATCGGCGAGCCACGCCTCGTCCGCGTCTTCGGCAAGGACGGCGAACACGGCGGGGACGAGATGTTCCTGGACCTGTACCCCCACTTCTTCGACTTTCTCTGGCAGCTCTTCGGCGCACCCCTGTGGTGCCACGCCCACCTGACCCAGGACGGCCGCACTTGCGATCAATCCGACCTCCGGCCCGGCTGGGAAGGCATGGGGCTGGTCGCCGGCAACGGACTCAAGGCGTATTACTGCTTTGAGGGCGGCGTGGCGGCCGACTTCGAGTCCTACCAGGGCGACGGCGCCTCGGACCCCTACCGCGTCGACATCTACGGCACCGAGGGCACGATCTCCCTACCCGGACCAATGGGACGAGGCCCCGACATCTACTGGCACCCCCGGGCCAACCCGGAACTGATCGGCGATGACGGCTGGGAAGAGATTCCCGCCGACCCGCCGCCGGACCGCCATAAGTGGCTGCGGGCGCACAAGCGCATGGCCCGCTCGATGATGGACATGCTGGAGGGCAAGGAGCCTGAGTGGGACCTAGTCCAGCTTCCCAACGCAAAGCTCTACCTGGAGATGGCCCTGCTGGCCCACGCCTCGCACATGCAGGGCGCCCGCGTCGGCCTGCCGCTGCCCGACGGCAAGAACCCCTTCGATCACTGGACGGCCTGAGCGCCCGCTCGCGGTAAACGTTGCGCCTCCGTCTGCGATGATGCCGGTCGAACCGGTCGGCAGCCCGTGCGGCACCCGCCTGGCGCGCTGATCTCTTAGGGGGTGGAGACATGTCAGCCAGCGATCTCCCGGCCTTTCGTATCGGGGTGGTTGGATGTGGCGGAATCAGTTCCCGCCACGGTCGCGCCGGCCTGGAGTCCGAAAAGCTTCAGCTCGTCGCCTGCTGCGACATCCGCGAGTCGGTGGCCCGCGAGTGGGCCGAAACCTACGACTGCGAGGCCTGGTACACCGACTACGAGGAGATGATCCGCGACCAGGACCTGGACGGCGTGGTCCTGGCCACCTGGCCCAACCAGCACCGGGAACAGGTGGAGCGTTGCCTCAACGCCGGCGCCCGCAACATCCTCAGTGAGAAGTCGCTGACCGCCGACGGGCAGGAAGCCCTGGAGCTCGCGCAACTGGTCGAATCGGCCGGCGCGTACCTGATGGAAGGCTTCATGTACCGCCACCACCCGTTTGTCGCCGAGCTGGAGCGCCAGGTGGCCGCAGGGACGATCGGCCAGATCGACTCCGTCAGCTCCAAGTTCAGCACCCTCGATTACGAAGAGGAGAGTCCCGACGATCCCAACCGCAACTGGCGGCGCGACCCCGAGCGCCTGGGCGGCTCGCCCTGGGACATCACCTGCTACGCCATCAACGCCGTCAACCACTTTGCCTCCATGGGCGCCGGCGGACGCGGCACCGGCAAGGGGTCAAACCCCGATGGAACCCTCGGCTCCGACGCGAAGAGCCTTGTCGCCGCCCGGCCCACCCGGGTCTGGTCGGTCGGCAGCATCAGCCAGGTCTACGGCACATTGAATCGCCAGTTCGGGCTGATCGAATACGACAGCGGCTGCGTGGGCTATGTGGAGGGCAGCCGGCAAGCCCACATCAGCGAGGAGTTGCACATCGCCGGAAGGGAAGGCCGACTGCTCATCCGCCGCGCCTGGCGCCCGCACGCCGAGCCCGTGATCGAGCACCAGTACGGCAACGGCGAATGGCGGGAAATCCCCGTTTCAGGCGCCGAGATGTACCGCTTGCAGATGGAGAACTTCGCGGACGTGGCGCAGGGTGTTGCCGAGCCGGTGATGCCGCTGATCCAGACCGTCGTGAACATGTACACCATCGAGGCCACGGTCACCAGCCAGCTCGAGGACCGCCTCGTGGACCTCGAACTTCCGGCCAGCCTCTTCGACGACCCGGCCTAGACGGCGTGCAGGCTCGAGCAGGCGCGGCGATTGGCCGCCAGCCGTGCCTGGGTGCCAATATGGCGCGCCCATGAGCGCCCACGTCACAACCGAACGCGAAGCCACCGACCTGTTGAGTCGGCTGGTCGCCACGCCCAGCGTGACGCCGGAAGTCGAGGGCGGCACCGGCGAGGGCGCAATGGCCGACCTCGTGGAGGAATTCGCCCGCTCTATCGGCGCGCAGATTACGCGCCAGGAAGTTTTCCCGGGCCGCGAAAACGTGATCTGCACCATCGCCCCCGCAGCGGCCGGCCCGCACCTGATGCTGGAAGCGCACATGGACACCGTGGCGCTGGGCCCCATGACCAACGGCCACCAGCCCTACATGGACGACCAGGGCCGGCTGCACGGCCGGGGCTCCTGCGACACCAAGGGCTCGCTGGCGGCCATGCTGCTGGCGCTCAAGTGGGCCGCCGGCCTCTCGGATCCCGCGGGACCGCTAACCGTTGCCGCGGCCGTGGACGAGGAAACCGGCAGCGCGGGCGCCAAGGCGCTGCCGCATTCGGGAGTCAAGGTGGGCGGCGCGATCGTGGGCGAGCCCACGAGCTTGGAGGTGGTTCGTTCGCACCGCGGCGGCCGCTACTGGCCCCTCATCACCCACGGCACCGCCGTCCATAGCTCCACGCCCGAACTCGGCGACAACGCCATCCTCCGCATGGCTGACGTCCTGCACGTCCTTCGCGAGGAATACGGCCGGCGTCTGGCCGGGCGCACGCACCCGCTGGTCGGAAACTCGTCGTTCTCGGTCGGCATCATCAAGGCCGGAACCTCGTTCAACATGGTTCCCGACCGTTGCGAGGCCATCATCGAGCGTCGCCAGATCCCCGGTGAGTCCGTCGACGATGTGGAAGCGGAACTGCAGGAAGTGCTCAACATCGCGCGGAGCCGCCATCCGGACCTGAACGTAGAGGTTCAGGCCCCATTCGTATTCGGCGACGTGCTGGACACGCCGGCCGACGCCCCGATCGTGCAGGTAGTGCGCGACGCCGTCGCCGACGTCTGCGGCTCGGCCAACGTAATCGGCGTGTCCTACGGCTCCGACGCCGCCACGCTGGCCGCCGCCGGTATCCCCAGCGTGCTCTGCGGCCCCGGTGACATCGCCTACGCGCACAGCGCCGACGAGTTCGTGCCCATGGCTGAAGTCGTGCAGGCCGCCGAAATCTACGCGCGCGCCTGGAAGCGCTTCGCCGCCGCCTGATGCCGCCCACGGCCGCCGGCGGGCGACCGAACATCGTCCTGGTCATCACCGACCAGCAGCGCTACGACACCATTGCCGCCCTTGGCCATCCCCACGTCGACACGCCAAACCTCGACCGGCTGGTCCGCGAAGGCGTCAGCTTCGACCAGTGCCACGTCACCGCCGCCTCCTGCGTCCCCGCCCGGGCCAGCCTCTTCAACGGCCTCTATCCCCACACCACCGGCATCCTGCGCAACGGCTGCGAGTGGCGCCGCTCCTGGGTCGAGCAACTGGCCGCCTCCGGCTACCACTGCGTGAACGTCGGCAAGATGCACACCATCCCCTTCGAGACTCCGCTCGGCTTCCACGAGCGCTACGTCGTCGAAAACAAAGACCGCTTCCTGGAAGGCCGCTACTACTTCGACGAGTGGGACAAAGCCCTGGCCGCCCGCGGCCTCGTCAAGCAGCAGCGCGAGCTCTACCGCCAGCGGCCCGACTACCGCGAAGCCATGGGCGCCTTCACCTGGGACCTGCCGCCCGACATGCACAGCGACAACTTCGTTGGCGGCCTGGCCCGCTGGTGGCTGGACACCTACCCAACCACCCAGCCGCTTTTCCTCGAAGTTGGCTTTCCCGGCCCGCACCCGCCCTACGACCCGACCCC
>WTFW01000210.1 GCA_011523785.1 Chloroflexota bacterium
GTTCCCGTCACCCCGCTCAACGCCCACTACCAGCCCGCCTTGGCCCTGGCCCGCCTCATCCTCCAGTCGGGCGCCGTCGAACTGGCGGCCGGCAAGGTCGAATCCGCCTCGTTCCTCATCGACATGAACCAGGTCTTCGAAGACTTCGTAGTCGTCGCCCTCCGCGAAGCGCTGAGCCTGACCGAATACACCTTTCCCCAGGAGTTCCGCGGCCGAGATCTCTGGCTGGATCAAGGCCGCGACTTACGCCTAAAGCCGGACATCTCCTGGTGGCAAGGCGACCACTGCGTCTTCGTCGGCGACGCCAAATACAAGCGCATCACGAATGGCGCGCGAAGCCCCGACATCTACCAGGCCCTCGCCTACACCCTCGCCGCCGATCTCCCCAGCGCCCTCCTCATCTACGCCCACGACGACCAGGACCGAGTCAAACCGGTGACCTACGACATCCGTGAAGCCCGCAAGCGCATCGAAATAGCCGTCCTCGACCTAAGCGGCCAACCCCACGAAATCCTCGATCGCGTCAAACACCTCGCCCACAAAGTCCGCCAACACAAGGTAGAAGTCCCGGCCACGGGCCTTGCCGCATGAGACCGGCTGAAGCCGTTCGACCTCTAGCCCCACATCCCTCGCCGTCCACCCTGGAGATGTGAGGTTGAGTCACGACCGGATTCAACTCACTCTCAGGTTGCAGCCTGCCTGGGTTCAAAGCCCGTCGAGCACACGCCGTTGAAGTTGAGCGCCGAGGCAACAGCTAAGGATTCCTTAGAAGTTCCGAGCAAAGGCCAACGATCGGCGAGTCAGCAGACATATAGCCCAGCTCACCTTCAACAGCTTCAGGAAAGTCCCCGGGGCAACTCGTGCAGAATCTGCACGGGTTTCACCCCGGACAGCGCGGCGAACACTTCGTCTATGCGGCCACGCCGAGGGTCGCGCTCGGGCGCGGATGTATCGTACAGGCGCCCAGCGCGCAGCCACCGACCCATGAGCGCCGTAGCTCCACCAACGTCTCCGGGCGGCCATATCGTCGTCTATGAGACCGAGGACGGCGAGACGCGTATTGAAGTCCGCTTCGACCGAGAAACCGTCTGGCTCACCCAGGGTCAGATGGCCGATTTGTTCGATACCTCAACCAACAACGTCAGCTTTCACCTGAACAACATCTTTAGTGCCCAGGAGCTGGAGCGTGAGGCAACTACCAAGGAATCCTTGGTAGTTCGAACCGAAGGCAGCCGTCAAGTCCAGCGAACCCTGACGAATTACAACCTCGACGCCATCAGCTCCGTCGGCTACCGGGTCAACTCCCGTCGCGGCGTGCGTTTTCGCCAGTGGGCCACCCGCACCCTGCGCGAGCACCTGGTCCGTGGATTCATCCTCAACCAGCAGCGACTCGCTGAACGCGGGCTGCAGGAAGCCCGCGACACCCTGGACCTGCTCGCCACCACGTTGCGCAACCGGACGCTGGTCGATAGCACCGGTAAGCACGTGCTCGACCTCATCGGCGGCTACGCCGACACCTGGCGCCTGCTGCTCGAATATGACGAAGACCAGCTAACGGCGCCACCCGGCGCCCGGCCATCGCGCGGCGTGCTGCGACATGAGCGCGCCGTCGCGGCCGTCGCCGAGTTCAAGCGCGAGCTAACGCACGCGGCGAGGCGTCAGCTCTATTCGGGAACTCGCGCCATTAGCCGAAGAGAAACGCTTCGCAGGCTTGGACCGTCAAGGGAGCTTCCTTCTCCACCACTTTGGGGCGTTCACCGGTTTCAAATTGCCAGTGGCCCTCGGCCTCCACGTGAAAGGTGTACGTGCCGGCCTGTGGTATCGCCAACTTAAAGATGCCGCGCGAATTGAACGGCCCGTCGTAGATCGTCGACATGGCGCCGGCCGGGCCCACCAACTGGATGCGGACCGGCCCGGAGTGCCACTGGTCATACCGGTACGAGATCGTATGGATGCCGCGAACTAGGTCCATCGTGGCCCAGGCCGAGCCCCGGCCCGACGTTTCGCGATACGACAGGGTGTCCGCAGGCAGCTCGGTCAGCGGCGGTAGCTCGGGCGCTGGCGCTGGCCATGCAAACTCGCCCGGGCCGAACACCGTGTAGCCAAGCTCACGCAGGCCGCGCACCGCTGAGAATCGCTGTTCGAGCGCCCAGAACTGGCACCGCTCAAAGCCGGCGGCATTTGCGTAGTCCGAGTAGAACGCCACGTGGAAGGGGTGCATCTGACCCAGATACGACCCGCCGGGCCACGCCTTCACGTCGCGGCACGTGTCTTCGCCGTCGTAGCTGGCCGCCAACGCTATGCCGCCCGTCACCATGCTCACCACGAGCGCTGCCACGAGCGCCGCCCATCGCTTCCCCATGCGATTCGCTCCTTGTACCTCGCCGCCGGCTAGCTTTGTGCCACCGTCGCGGCCGGTACGCTTGGCAGGCGTTCAGGTTGGCGTCGAGCAAAATCGCCAGACTACCCGCCGTAGGGCCCTGCCGTGATTCCCCGCCGGCTGGCAGAGTTTAGCCACAGGTCGCGACGACTCCCGGTGCGTCACCGAAACGGCAGTTGGGCGCGTTTTCCCTGGCCGCCGCGCATGCGACTCCACCGATCCCCTCCCAGGCGACCACGACTGCGCCAGTGCCGCCATCCTCGCTCCCCCCGCAGCTCCCGCAACGCTAAGCTTTCACCATGGCCAGCCGCGAATCCCATTTCGCGGCCGACCGCTTACCTGCGCCTTTGGGGCGCACGCCGGAAGACCTGGCCGCGTGGGTGGCGCTGAGTTCGGTTCCCGGGCTTGGGTCGGCCACGTTGTGGAACCTCATCCGCGCCTTCGGCGACCTCAGCCAGGCGTGGACTGCCAGCGCCGCCCGGCTCCAAGCCGCCGGCGCCTCGCCTGCAGTCGCCAAGGCCGTGGAGACTGCTCGCCGCGAGAAATCGGCTGACCATGCCCTGGAACTCCTGGCCAAGCACAACGGCCGCGCTATCGCCTGGCACGACCCGGCTTATCCGCCGCAGCTGCGCGAGATCCCCGACCCGCCGCCCTTGATTTATGTCAAGGGAAACCTGGCCTGCGCCGACTACCAGCGCACCGTCGCCATTGTCGGCACCCGCCGCATGACCGCCTACGGCAAGCAAGTCACCGCCCAGCTGGCTGGAACCCTGGCCCGCGCCGGAATCTGCGTGGTCAGCGGCATGGCCGCCGGCATCGACGGCGAAGCCCACCGCGCCGTGCTCGACGCCGGCGGCGCCACCGTCGCCGTCTGGGGTACCGGCCTGCACGAGACCTATCCCCGCGCCAACCGCCGCCTCGTCCCCCGCATCCTCGAGCGCGGCGCCATCGTCACCGAGTACCCCGTCGGCGTCCGCGGACTCCCCGAAAACTTCCCCCAGCGCAACCGCATCATCAGCGGCCTGTCCCTGGCCAGCATCGTCATCGAGGCCCCGCTCGAAAGCGGCGCCCTCCATACCGCCCGCTACGCCATCGAACAGAACCGCGAAATCCTGGCCGTTCCCGGCAGCGTCTTCGCCGCCGCCAGCCGCGGGACCAACCGCCTCATCAACCGCGGCGAGGCCCGCGCCGTCACCTCCGCCGAGGATGTGCTCGAAGCCTTGCAGATTGCGGTCAGCCCCGAGCAGTTGGAAATGCCCCAACTTGTCAAACCAACCACCGAGGAACGCGCCGCTCTCCGCCACCTCACTACCGAGCCCATGCACATCGACGAACTGGTGCGCCTGACAGCGCTGCCGGCCTTCCGCGTCTCGGCACTGCTCGCCGTCATGGAAGTCAAGGGCCTCGTCCGCAACGTCGGCAGCGCCCACTACGTCACAGCCCTGCCCCATGTCGAATGACGCCCGCGAGCGATCGTCGTGACATGTGAACAGCGCCGGAGCATCCCTCGCCCGACCAGGCCAACTGAACACATCGGCCCCTCAACTGAACACATTCGCCGAAAAAGTGAACACTTTGGCGCTGAAACTGAACACATTGACGGCCAAAGTGAACACATCGGCGCTCAGGCTGAACACATCGGCCGCCAGAGTGGACACATCGGCGCTCAAAGTGGACACATTGGCAGCAAAAGTGGACACATTGGCGGTAAAACTGGACACATTGGCAGATCAGGGTGGACACATCCACGGCCTTCCTCGACACATCGGGTCGCGCGGCGCCTCGGGACAACGTCCGGGGCGTCTCCCTGCGCCACCCGGCGCCGGCCATCGCAGCTGCCTGCGCTTAGCCCCCGCTTGCCCTTCGTTTACCATTTGGGTACAATCGAGCGTCCTCCTTTATCCACTTGTGTCCCAATGCCTTGCGCCGCCCCACGCCCCCGCCGTGTCTCCC
>WTFW01000180.1 GCA_011523785.1 Chloroflexota bacterium
GGACGTGGGAGGGGGGCTGCCAGATTGGAGATGGGACAGGAGGGCGGGCATGGAGACTCCGGGAAGGGTGGAAAACGGTAGATGAGTGTACACGAGATGATTACAAATGGCAAGGGAGGATCGGGTGGTGGTTGCCGGGCGAGGAAGTGAGGGGGCGCTCCTCGGGGCGTCCAGGCCGAGGTCCGGGTGGACAGGTGTCCACTTTGGCCGCGAATGTGTCCAACCTAGTGCCGAATGTGTCCAGTTTGGCGGTCAATGTGTCCACTTTCCGCTCCAATGTGTCCACTTTCTGGCCGAAAGTGTTCAGTTTTTCGCCCAATGTGTTCAGTTTTGGCGCCGAGGTGTTCAGTCGGAGACGGGAAGGGTTCGGTTTTTCAGTGGTCGGGGTGCTGACCGGCAGGGCCCGTCGGTACGCCCGGGGGCGGGCCCTTGCGCTGTGTGGGCACTGAGTCTCGACCGGCTTCCGGGGCGGGATAGGCGCAGTCGTCATTCGCCGAGTCCGCGCAGTGCTCCGCGGACAATACGCTGCCGGGCGCCGCAGATTTCTGTCGCCCTCGCAGGCGAGGCTGTGGTGATAGATTCACGTGCTGAGTGTTCCAGGTTGAAACTGGCCCGAATATGCGCGTTCTGCGGTTCCTGGGTCGAATCCTGAGGCGGGCGCTGGCGGACGTTGGCATGGCGTCGGGGGTTACGGCGCGCACCAACGCGAACAAGGTGGAACAGTTGCACGGCGGCAACTATTGGCAGCCCCGATGAGTACAGGCCTCGTGATAGTTTCCGATGTGAACTAATTCAGTCTGGGATTGGCTCAAACATGCGCGTTCTGAGATTCGTTGGCCGGATTCTGAAACGGGCATGGGCTGACATCGTCAAGGCATCGAACACCTCGGCTAATACGAGAGCGAACAAGATCGACAAACTTACCGGCGGCATGGGCGACCAAATCAACATGGGCTCTAGCTGACGAGTGGGTGGTGAAGTTGTCCCGTGCGTTCAACCGCCGATTTGGTACATCTCGACTTTGGGGCCGCTGTGGGGGTGGCCGGATTCGTCGATGAGGCTGGCGCGTTCTTCGGAGTAGCGGTCGGTGCGGGCTGTCCAGACGCCTTGGATCAGGGCGCGTAGCTCGTCGTCTGTGGCGCCGTCGCGCAGCGGGGTTTTGAGGTCGGTTCCGCCGGCGGCGAAGAGGCAGGTGAGGAGATGGCCGTCGGTTGAGAGGCGGGCGCGGGTGCAGTCGCCGCAGAAGGGTTGGCTGACCGAGGAGATGACGCCGATTTCGCCTGATCCGTCGGTGTAGCGGTAGCGGCTGGCGACTTCGCCGCGGTAGTTGGGGGCGGCGGGCTCGATTGGGGCGACCTGGTTGACACGCGCGACTATTTCGCGGGCGGGGACGACCTCGGAAAGGACCCAGTGGTTGAGATTGCCGACGTCCATGTACTCGATGTAGCGCACGATGTGGCCGGTGCCCTTGAAGTGGCGGGCCAGCTGGGCCACGGCCTCATCGTTGACGCCGCGCTGGACGACGCAATTGATCTTGATCTGGTCGAAACCGGCGGCTTCGGCGGCGCGGATGCCCTCCAGCACCGGCTCAACGCTGATTTCGCGTCCGTTCATCTGCTTGAACACGTCGTCGTCAAGGCTGTCCAGGCTGACGGTGACGCGGTCCAGTCCGGCTTCGTGCAACGCGCTCGCGTGCCGGGGCAGCAGGTACCCGTTAGTCGTGAGGGCGATGTCCTCGACGCCGTCGATCTGCTTGAGCATCCGGACAAGCGTTGGCACGTCGGCTCTGAGCAGGGGCTCGCCGCCGGTGAGTCGCAGCTTGCGCGCGCCCAGGTCCACGAATAGCCGGGTCAGGCGCTCGATCTCCTCGAACGTGAGGATCTCCGGCTTGGGCAGAAAGGCGTAGCGCGCGCCGAAGACCTCTGCCGGCATGCAGTACGGACAGCGGAAGTTGCAGCGATCGGTCACGGAAATGCGCAGGTCGCGCAATTCGCGACCGAGCGTGTCGGTGACGGTGGGCAGGGTTGTTGCGGAAGTCATCGGGGGAGTTCGAGAGGCAGAGGCCGCGCGTTCCTTGAGTCTACGTGGGGCAGTGGCTAAGGGGCAGTGGTAAGTGGGCGGTGGCTAGCGGTTGGTGATCAGGGAGGAGGGGAGAGGGGAAGATGGGAGGCGGCGTGAGCAGCGTGGACGGTTTGGGCGACGGCGGCAGTTCCGCGTTCCGGGCTGCGGGGGGGCAGGACCCACGACTATCATGGCTGACGAATCTGCGAACAGAGCCGCAGCTCGTGAGCAGCGTGAGGAGTGCGTGATGGCGGTGACCGAGGTAACGGCGCCGGACGCGCCCGTGGCGCAGCAGGCGTCCGGGATGCTGGAGAGCGTGCGCATTCGCAATTTCCGGGGCCTAAAGGACCTACAGATTAAGGGCCTTGGGCGGATCAACCTGTTCGCCGGGCGGAACAATTCGGGGAAGACGGCGCTTCTGGAGGCGTTGTCCCTTTTGGCCGGGGCGGGGTGGCCGAACCTAGCGTTTCATCGCCCAGTAGCTCGTGGCGCCGACGTCTTGGCAGAGGTTGAGAACACACCCGGTAGCGAAGTGTCGGCGGTCACGATTCGTGAATCGCTTTGGAAGCCGATGTTCCATGGGTTTGACCTGCGCGGGCGCATCGCGGTTGAGGCACAGCACTCCAAGCTGGGCAATCTGTCACTATTCGTCGAATTTGCGAGGAAGAAGAACGTCGAGATTACGATAGGTAATCTGGGTGGCAAGTCAGTGGCTCAACTGCAGGATACGCTGGGATTCGTCTATACGAGCGGCGAGACAGGCAGGGTCACGAGTCAGGCTTTCCTGGACGATAAGAGCCAGCCTCAGGCGGTTTATACCGGAGATAGCGACGCCGACTTCAATCTTCCGTTTCCTTCGGCGCACGTTTCTACCAGGGGATTGGGACATCTTCAGGACGCCAGAAGCCTCGGCGAGGTGCGACGACGAAAGCAAGGCGATCGGGTCCTGGGGGCACTACGGATCATCGATCCGAGACTGGAGAGCATTGAGGAAAACACTTCCAGCGGCGTCCCAATGATCTGGGGCGACATCGGGTTTGACGAACTGGTTCCGCTGTCAGCGATGGGCGAAGGAATGGCTCGGGCCGCACGCCTGTTCATTGCGCTGATTCACATAAAGGGCGGCATCGTGATGGTGGATGAAATCGAGAACGGGTTTCATCATTCGGTTGTTCCCAAAGTCTGGGAGGCTATCGACGAGATGTCCCAGGAATTCGGTGTGCAGGTGTTTGCGACCACGCATAGCTACGAGTGTGTGGAGTCGGCCTATGAAGCCCTGGGCGAGAAGGGTCTCGTTCTGCATCGGCTGGAGAGCAAAGAGGCCGGGAATCGTTGCGTCACCTATACGTCCGAGGCTCTGCGGGGCGCCCTACGCCACAATCTCGAAGTTCGTTAGGACATGCCTCGGCCGGATGGAATCACATTGCCGGTTCAGCTTGTGGTGGAAGGAAACGACCAGCGAAACTTCCTTGGGAAATTCATGGAGCGCATGTCACTCACAGGCGTTCAGATCCAGAATTTCGGGGGTGTGACTGAGCTGCGCGCGTTTCTTGCGGCACTTGCGAACGAGCCGGAGTTTGACGACGTGGTTGAGCGCCTGGGAATCGTAAGGGATGCCGAGACGAACGCCGAAGGCGCCTTCGAAAGCGTGCAGCACTCGTTGCGGAACGCCGGGCTGCCGATACCGGAGCGGCCGGAGGAATTCGCCAAGGGCCAGCCGGCAGTATCGGTGCTGATCTTGCCAGGCGGTGGGCGGGCGGGAATGCTCGAAACGCTGGTATGCGAGAGCTTCGCTGGCGACCCGGTGGATGACTGCATTGACGAGTTTTTCGAGTGCATTGATAAAGGGTCGATCAGGAACCCGGACAAGGCCCGCGTCTTTGCATACCTGACAACGACGTCGGGGCCGCACCATTCGGTTGGGGTGGCGGCGCAGCAAGGTCAATGGGACCTAGATCACCCCGCCTTTGACGCCGTTCGGCGGTTTCTGGACGAGCTGGCGAGCGGGGCTCAGACGGCAGGAACGTTGGGTGCGCGGTCGAAGTGAGTGCGAGAAACCAGAAATCGAGAGTAGGTCCTAGGCGCGGACCGGCCGTTGATGCCGGGCCGAATGGATTGCTGTACGGTGAGCGGCGCGGGCGATTTGGGAAGGCTTGGCATGGGCGTACCGCTGCGACCGATTGGTGATGTTGAGTTCATTGTGGGTGGGGCGCCTGGGAATCGTAAGGGATGCCGAGACGAACGCCGAAGGCGCCTTCGAAAGC
>WTFW01000198.1 GCA_011523785.1 Chloroflexota bacterium
CCGCAACACCCGCCACTTCCACCCCACCGGCGCCCCCCTCCTCAACCCGTTTGGGCACAATGAGGATCTGGAGAAATCCGGCGAGGAAGCGTAGTTCCATGGCCATCAACACCGACTTCCTCGTACGCTGCATCAATACGTTGGAGTCGGCCTGCGAGCATCTGCAACAGCGCGAACCCTCCGATGAGCTGTACGACATCTTCCGTGCGGCGTCCGTCAAAGAGTTCGAGCTCGTGCTGGAGCAGTCCGGCAGGCTACTGACGAAGCGGCTGCGGCCCTAATTCGCCAACAATCGACAGGCGGACAAGCTCACCTTCAAAAAACGCCTTCCGGCACGCCGTCAAGCACGACCTCATCACGGTGGACGCCTGCGAGCGCTGGTTTGCCTATCGAGACAACCGCAACGACACCGCGCACGACGACGGTGAGCAGTTTGCCGAGACCACGCTTAAGCTGCTGCCCAGCTTCATCGATGACGCCAGGCACCTGGCCAGGATCATCGCCGAGGGCACGGATGACTGACCGCCTGGACCTTCCGCGCCGCTACCGGAAACAGCTGGAGGCACTGTTGCGCCAGCACGTGCCTGGCGTCGAGGTGTGGGCCTACGGCAGCCGCGTCACCGGCGAAAGCCACGAGGGCAGCGACCTCGACCTCGTGCTACGCAGCCCGACGCTTGAGCCACTGGGCGGCGAATACCTCGACCTCATCGAGGCCTTGGAAGAGTCAAACATCCCGATTCTCATTCAGGCCTACGACTGGGCCAGACTGCCGGAGAGCTTCCACAAAGAGATTTCACGAAACTACGTCGTCCTAGCCGAATCAAATCAGGTGGCGCCAAGCGCCGGCGAGAGTACCTAGCAAGACTCGCTCTCTCGTACCGGCGGCTCCCCGCCCCCCGTCTTCGCGCGCACCGCGCGTCCCCTTGTCCTTCGTAGGGGCGGCGTCTGAGACCCGCCCGTCTTCCGGTCGTGCCGGTCGCAAATGCGTTCATGGTGAGCCGGGACGCCATCCCGCGCGGCCCGTGTCAAACCACACCCCGGCGTCTCGATCCCCCTCTGTCGTAGGGGCCGGTTTCTAACCGGCCTCTTCCGCGCGAGTCGCCCCCATACCTGCCAAACCACACCCCTGGCAATCTACCCGACCAAAGGCTCTCAACCTCCTACTCCGAAACTCACTCCTCACTTCTCTCCGCTCACTCCTTCCTCAATCCGTCATCCCAGCGTCCCCGACCGGGACCCATCACCCCGATCAGTCCCAGCGCACCAAAGCCACCCCGACCTTCCAACCACTTCAAGCGCACTCTCCTTCCTCTCTCATCCCTCACTTCTCTTCCCTCACTCCTGACCCCGCCGGGTATCGTTACTCGGGTTTTCCGGGCGGGGCCTTCGGCGGGTGAGCAGGCTGAGCGACGTACAACTTGACGAAATTGCGCGCGAACTGGCTTCGCGCCCCGGTCACGAGACCGTCCGGTCCGACGTGCGGCAGCTGCTCATCGACGGCCTGGAGATACCACGCGAAGACGTCTGGCTGGAGGCCCATATCCGCGAAGTCCGCGGACGCATCGACGCCCTCCTCGGCCGCACCGTGATCGAATTCAAGAGCGACCTCCGCCGCGAAGCCAGCGATGCCGAGGATCAACTCACTCGCTACATCACCCAGCGCCAGGACGAAAGTGGCGAACGCTACGTCGGCATCGCAACCGACGGTGCCGACTTCGTCTCCTACGAGCTACGCGACAGCGGCCTGCGCGAACTCGGCACCTATAGGACTGATACCGCCAATCCGGACGGCTTACTGTCCTGGCTCGGCCCCGCCGTGGCTGCCGGCGACGACCTGGCCCCCGAGCCCGAAGCCGTCGTTCGCGAACTCGGCCGCCGAAGCCCCGCTTGGAACCGCGCACTGGGCTCGCTGGACGACGCTTGGAAGGAAGTCAGCGCTCAGCCTGAACCGCTCCTTAAGCGCCAGCTCTGGGCGCAGCGGCTGGAACTCGTCTACGGCGCGCCGGTGGACCGCGACGACATCTTCTTCCAGCACACCTACCTCTCGGTCGTCGCCAAGACCATCGCCATGCACGTGCTCGGGCTCCCAACACCCCAACCGGCGGAACTGCTCTCGGGTCGTCCATTCGAGCAGGCCGGTGTCACCGGCGTCGTGGAATCCGACTTCTTCGACTGGATCCTCGCCGCGTCAACGGGCGCCGATCTGGTCCACCGCATCGCCCGCCACGTCGGCCGCTTTCGGCTCGGCGAGGTCCAGGCCGACGTGCTCAAGGGCCTCTACGAGTCCTTGATCGATCCCGAGGACCGCCACGACCTCGGCGAGTACTACACCCCCGACTGGCTGGCCGCCCGCATGTGCGCGGAGGCCATTGATCGGCCACTGGAACAACGCGTGCTGGATCCATCCTGCGGCTCCGGCGCGTTCCTGTTCCACGCCCTGCGGCGCTTGTTGGACGCCGCCGAGACGGAAGGCCTCGGCACGCCTGCCGCCCTGCAACGCTGCTTGGAAAAGGTCATCGGCATCGACGTGCATCCCGTCGCCGTCCAGATTGCCCGCGTCACCTATCTGTTGGCCCTGGGCGAGCGGTTGCGCGACCCAAACCGCCCCGAACTGGCTATCCCCGTCTACCTGGGCGACGCCCTGCAATGGAACGTGCAGGGGTTCCTTGCTGACCGCGAAGTGCTGATCGAAGTGCCTGACGGCCCGGTGCTGCATTTCCCTTTTGCCGTCACCCGCTCGCCGGCCGACTTCGACGCGGCCATAAGCCTGATGCTGCAACAGGGCGAGATGGGCGCGGAACCGTCCGACTTCCGCGCCGCGCTGAGCGGTCAGTTGCCGTCCCTTGACGGCCAATCGATGGACATCCTCAGCCAGACTTACGTCGATCTACGCGACCTGCGGGCCCAAGATCGCGACCACATCTGGGGATTCGTAGCCCGCAACCTGGTGCGTCCGGTCTGGCTGTCGTCTGACGACCAGCGCGCCGACCTGGTCATCGGCAATCCGCCCTGGCTGGCCTATCGCTTCATGTCGCGTGGGACGCAGCGTCGATTCCGCATGGAGTCCCAGCAATTGGGAGTCTGGCAAGGTGGCAGGTTTGCTCCTCACCAAGACCTCTCGGCCTATTTCTTCGCCCGCTGCTGTGAGCTGTACCTGAAACCGGGTGCCCGCATCGCATTTGTGATGCCCTGGGCCGCCCTCAGTCGTCGGCAATTCGACGGCTTTCGGAGCGGAGTCTTTGCGGAGGGCGGAGGTCGCAGTCTGTCCCAGAACCCGGTGCTTACGCGCTTCACAGGGGCTTGGGAGTTTAGCGATGACGTACAGCCGCTATTCCCGTTACCCGCCTGCGTCTTGTTCGCCCGCCTGGGCGCGCGCGGCGACTTGCCGTCCAACGTGCACCGGGCCTCGGGGCAGCTACCGCGTCGCGACGCTACGCCAGCGGAAGCCGAGCGTTGGCTGGCTTGGCGAGTCGCGCCTTGGCCCCCGCTTGGCGACGACCCGGCTTCGCCCTATCAGCAGAGATTTCGGCATGGCGCCACGCTGGTGCCGCGCCTCCTCTGCCTTGTGGAACCGGCACCCGTCGGTCCCCTTGGAGTGCATCCGCAGGCGCCATTGGTGGTCAGCCATCGCACACGCCAGGAAAAGGCGCCTTGGAGAGACTTGGACTCCTTGTCGGGCAATGTGGAGCATCGATTCCTGCGACCCGTCTACCTTGGTGCATCTGTCGCGCCGTTTCGCTTGCTCAGTCCGGTGCTTGGGGTGATTCCCTGGGATCCGAACTTGGGGTTGCTGGATGCGACCACTGCCAGCCAATCGGGGAATCCTCACCTAGCGTCCTGGATGTCGAAGGCTGAGCGGCTTTGGGGCATGCATCGACGTAATGACCGACTGAGCTTTGGTGAGCGAATCGACTACCACAGGGAACTGTCGTCTCAGCTTCCGCCCCAACCGCTTCGAGTGGTGCACAGCAAGTCTGGATCTCTCATGGCTGCGGCAATAGTGACCGACGCAACGGCGGTGCTCGATGAGACTCTGTACGGAGCTCCTGTGCGGGACCTCGCGGAGGGTCACTATCTGGTTGCTGTGCTCACGAGCGAGTCTCTGCGAAGACGGATTGCCCCGCTTCAGTCACGCGGCCAGTGGGGTGCAAGACACTTTTCCTCGCTGATGTGGACACTCCCCATTGCCGAGTTCGACCCCGCCAATCCACTCCACACCGCCCTCGCCACCGCCGGCCACCACGCCGAATCCATCGCCGCCCAAGTCCCCCTCAAAGAAGGCGTCCACTTCACCACCGCCCGCCGCCAAATCCGCACCGCC
>WTFW01000062.1 GCA_011523785.1 Chloroflexota bacterium
GCCCATCGTCGCCAATCAGCTGATCAAGCGCGCCGTGACGCGGCGCGCGCAACCGCGCCTTCATAGAGCCCGGTCAGCGGCGCCGTCAGCCGCTCCCATGAGAGCTCCTCCGTGGCCCGTCTGCTGGCGCGCATCCGTACGTCCGCGATCTCGGTCGCCGCTAGGGCCCGTAGCACCGTCGCAGTCACCGCCTCGGGCGACGCGTCGGCTGCCACGTATCCGGTCTCTCCGTCGCGGATGAAGGTCAGTGCCTCGCCCACCGGCGTCGTCACGACGGGAACTCCGGCGTACATCAGGTCGATGTAACGCGGCGAGCACTTCGCTTGGTTGGCCACCGTGTCCGCCAGTGGCATCAGCGCCACGTCTACCGCCGCCAGCGCCGACGGAATGTCCGCAAATGGCAGCCAGCCCAGAAACGACATTCGGTCGGCGAGTCCGGAGACCCGCATGTCGGCCGCCAGATCGCGCTCCTGTCCAAACTTCCCGGCCCCGAGTACCAGGAAACGGACGGTCGGCGACTGCAGCGCGATGTCCCGGATCACCCGCGCCCACGCCTCAAGGCCATAGTCGAAGAACCGCGTATAGATCAGAACCAGCTGCGCGTCGCTCCCGATGCCCAGTGATCGGCGAAAGGCGCTGCCGACTCGATCCGGCGCCCAATCCTCG
Organism: Chloroflexota bacterium; assembly: GCA_011523785.1. Classification (GTDB taxonomy): domain Bacteria; phylum Chloroflexota; class UBA11872; order UBA11872; family UBA11872; genus UBA11872. The sequence continues at coordinate 667 of WTFW01000062.1, forward strand.
TAGGCCGCCGGATCGAAACCATTTGGTATGTGCAACCGTGGGCAGTCGGGATCGACCGCGCCCGGTCGCTCGGCCAGCAGCCGGCTGGCCGCCGTGATTGCATCGCAGCGCCGCATCCCCAGTCGTTCCTGAAACTCGAAGAGTTCTACCAGCGGCCGCGGATAATCTTCGTTCCGGCTCCAGCCAGCGCGCCCCTCCCAATCGTCCAGGTCTAAAACGATGGCCGGACGCTCGCGGCGTCGCGCAATCAACATCTGAGCCAACCCGGACACGGCCTTCGGCTTGAATACATGGACGACGTCCGGCCGCCAGTCTTTCACCAGTTCCGCCGCTGCCCGAGCCAGCTGCCACTGCGTCCAGGCCGGACCGACCAGAACTGTCCCGTCAAACCTCGGTCGGGGCAGGCAGGTCACCTCAACCTCGTCGTCTTCCCACTCGCGTCCGTAGGTGCCAGGGTCGTCATACGGCGGCACGATCACGCGTACCCGATGACCGACCGCGGCAGCCGCGCGCGCCATCGGCATCACCCGCCGAGCCGTCGTGTTCTTGGGCGCAAATCCGAACGGTGCAATGTAAACGGCGTACATTGGACTAGGGGCGGCGGCCGCGGACCCACACAGCCGCGGCCCCCACGAATAGCGCTCCCAGGCTGACCAGCGAAATCACGCGCCCTACCTCGAAGGGGATGGACCGGTACGTGAATTGCACCACGTGCTCCCCAGCTTCCCCGATAAGCACCGCCCGATGGCCCAGGTTCGCCCGCCACACCGGCTGTTCCACCCCGTTCACCTGCGCCCGCCAGCCGGGATAGGGCGCATCAGGCAGCACCAGCACCCGCGGTCCCGTTGCGTGGACCCTGAGCCGCACTCGCTCGGGAGCTTCGACCAGCGACTCGACGCTATCGCCGACGGGCTCGGCCTCGGAACCAGCCGCACTGAGCGCCCGCAGTTCGGCGGCGGATTCCGCAGCCACCCGACCAGCTGACGCCAATGGTCGCAGCAGCCCGGCTGCGCGCGCCGCCTCGCCCGGCGCCCCCCAGCGCGATCCGACGTCGCTCGCGACCGTAAGTGCCACCGTCTCGTCGGGGGCGAATCCAAACCCGCCTACCAGGTCACGAGCCTCCCTCTCGTCGTGCGCCAATCGCACGTCGCTTACCAGCCACGCCCTCGCAACCGGCGCTCCCCGACGAGTCACCACCACCTCGCCGGCCCGCGCGCTCAACGCCGCAGTCTCCGACCGCAACGCCACCGCCGTCGATCCGCCATCGGCGTGCAGCAGGGTCAAGGCCCGCAGATCGAACGGCTGACCCTCCGCGACCACTGTCACGAGTGTGACGTCCACTGCCGCATCGAGATTGACCTGGCTCATATACGCCGGCCGGTCCAGTCCCAGGCGAACGGCCACTAGATGCCCCGGACCCAACACAACTCGCTCCGGGCGCTCGGCGCGGCGCGTCAACGGCAGCGTCACCTTCCGTCCATCCGTCGTGTGCATTTCAATCCGGCCCGCCGGTCCGGCCGGACTGTCCGGCGGGGCATCGATCACCACCGCCGCGCCTACCACATCAGCCGCATTCAACTCGTCGCTGCGACCGCTTGCATCGACCACCCGCCAATACCCCAGATCCAGTGTCGCTCCCGCAACATCGTGCATCTTGTCGGGGCTGCGAATCACCGACCCCACCCCCAACCCGTCCATCACCCGGTCGGATGGAATGTCCGTAATAGCCTGCTGGATCAATAGGTCGGGAGTCGCCCCCGTCCCCGGCAGCAGAAGGTCGCGAAATTCCACGAAACTCCGCAGCGGCAACACCCCGCCGTCATACCCGTCGGCGGTCGCCAGCCCGTAGGCCATGCCCAGGTTCGGGTTCATGATCGCGGCGTTCTTGAGGGTCACCAGCAACTCGCGAAACGAGCGCTCGCCCAAGCGCTGGAACCACGTCTCCGCCAATACGGTGCGCGCCGGCTGGCTGATCTCGAACGACGGTTTAGCCAGACTCAACACGCGCCCGTTCCAGCCGTCCGCGCCCAGCGCATCCTTCACCCTGGCGTCGGCGGCGTACGCCTGGGCCGGCACGGCTTGGTCCACCGGTGCTGGACCTGAGGCCACCACTAGCTCCACCACCACCAACGCCACAGCCGCCCAGCGCGCCCACGCCCAAGGCGACGCATAGGCCGCCGCGAGCAGCGCCAACGCCAACAGCCCAGCCACCAGCCACGGTCTCCAGATGTCTTCGCTCACCGGATGCAGCCCACCCACCACGGCCAGCGCCAATCCCAGCACGACCAATCCCAATCCGGCCCCGGCCCCTCGCCGCCACTCGCCCCACGCAACCCGGCCACGACCCAGTGACTCAACGCCCTGCGCTGCCAGCAGCGCCGCAGCCAGGATGCCCAGTAACAGCCAGCGCGGCGGCACACGAAACAAGTCGAACCCCGGAACCAGCCGATGCGCCAGCGTGAACAGGGGTGTGGCTGGCCCAACAGCCAGCAGCAGCGTGGCTGCCAGCGTCGCCACGAACAGCAACGTGCGCGCCCGTCGTGGTCGTGCTGCCACTCCCAGCACAGCCAGGACGATCCCGCTCAGTCCAATATGTGCAACGAATTCGGTGCTCGAAGGCAACGCCGTAAACGTGGGCAACACGGCGCTGAGGAACTCCTCGCCCGGTAGTGAGAACGACGCCGCCTCATGCAACGGCAACCCGCCCGAACGGATTCCGTGGTGCGAAAGTTCCAGCGTCGGCAGCACCTGCACCGCCGCCAGCAACGCCCCGCCAGCCCCGGCCGCCGCCCATGCCAGCAGGCCGCGCACGGCGCCTCGACTCCGCCCGCGCCAAGCAGCGTCGTCCCCCGACCCGCCTACCGTCACCGCGTACACCAGCCCAAACACCAGGCTCATGTACGCGACCTGCGGATGCCCCGCCAGCACCATCAACGCGGTAATCAGCGATAGCGCCACCCATGCCCGACGGTCGCCTGCCACCGCGCGGTCCAGTCCCAGCAGCAGCCAGGGGAGCCAAGCCGTGGCCGAAACCTGGTTCACGTGTCCCGACTGCGCGACGAAGTAGCCCCCAAACGCAAACACCGCGGCCCCGGCCGCCGACGATGCCCAGCCCAGCCGCAACGCCGCCCGCGTCAGCGCCGCCGTTCCCGCCGCCGCCCAGGCCACGTGCAGGATCAGCGACACGCTGATGGCCCGTTCGGGACTCAGACCCAGCAGCAACCAGTTCGGCAGATAGAAGACTGCCGCCTGCGGATTCGCCAGAAACGGCGCCCCCATGAACAGGTCCGGGTTCCACAGCGGAATCCGTCCCGAACGCAGCGCGTCGAAGGCCACCGACCAATAGGGATAGAAATACGTCTGCGTGTCGTACCCGGCCACCACTAGGCCTTCGAAGATCAGCCGGCGGTAGCTCAGCAACAACCCGGCCGCCAACAGCGCCACGGCCAGCAACGGCGCTCCGAGCCAGTGAGAGAAGCGCCGGGGCGCCCCTCGGTTAAGAACACCCCTCATCGGGGTCGGCCGAGCCTCCCCTAGATCTCTTCCGCCAGGATGATTGCCTCGGCGATATCGCGCATCGAGCGGCGCCGGTCCATGCTCAGCTTTTGAATCCGCTTGAACGCGTCAGGCTCCGAGAGCCCCAGCCGCGCCATCAGCAGTCCCTTGGCTCGCTCCACGGCCTTGCGCGTCTCCAGCTGCTCCGTCAGGTTCTGCACGTCGCGGCTAACCGCTTCGAACTCCCCGTACCGCGAGATCGCCACAGAGATCGCCGACTCCAGGTCCCGATCCCGCAGCGGCTTCAGCACGTACCCGATCACCCCAACGTCACTCGCGCGCTCAACCAGCTCGCGCTCGCCGTGCGCCGTCACCAGCACCACTGGCGCAATATGCTCGGCGGTCAGTGCCCGTGCGGCTTCGATGCCGTCCACGCCGGGCATCTTGATGTCCATCACCACAAGGTCGGGCCGCAGCTCGCGTGCCATCCGCACGGCGCTTTCTCCATCGCCCGCTTCGCCCACCACCTGATGGCCCGAAGCCTCCAACCGCTCCTTGAGGTCGAGCCGAATGATCGTTTCGTCTTCAGCGACGATGACTCGCAAGCTCAAGCGAGCTCCTTTCCGATAAATCAGGGCCCGCGCGCCAGGCGGGCGTCTCAGGCAAGCCTACCAGCGGCGCCACTCGAACCCGGTCGCCACGGCAATCCAGTCGCGGATTGACCACCGAATGGCACTACATCTAGTATCCGTCCACTGCGACGCCCAACATGTGCAACACGACTCGCCGGTTGGGCACGCACCAACGGTTTCGTCGTCAGGACTTCGGAGATCGCCGCGTGAACCTCACCTGCCTGCAAGAAAACCTGAATCGTGGGTTAAATCTCGTCAGCCGGGCCGTTGCCGCCCGCAGTCCGCTGCCTGTGCTCAGCAACGTCCTGCTGGCAACCGAGGACGGCGGCCTCAAACTGGCCGCCATGAATCAGCAGATGGCCATCTCCGTCTGGACCGGCGCCAGCATCCAGACTGAGGGCGCCATCACTGTCCCGGCGCGGCTCCTCTCCGACTTCATCGGCCAGCTGCCCGAAGGCGTCGTCGCGCTCGAACTCGATGCCGAGACTGACACTCTTGAGGTCTCCTCCGGACGCTTCCGCGCCAAGATGAAGGGCATCGACGCTGACGAGTTTCCGCCCATGCCCGAGGGCGACGCCGAGCGCGAACTTGAAATGCCCACCGGCGTTTGGACCTCCATCATCGAGCAGGTCGTCGTCGCCGCGGCCCAGGACGACAGCCGGCCCGTGCTGGCCGGCGTCAGCCTGACCTTCGGCCCTGACTACGTCGAGCTCGCCGCGGCCGACGGCTACCGCCTCGCCGTCCGCCGCGCCGCCGCCGAAACCGGCCTGTCTGAACCGACCCAGATCGTCGTTCCGCGCGCCGCGATGGTCGAGCTGTCCCGCATCCTCACCGACGACCCGGGCGCCGTCACCATTGGCCTTACCGCCAACACATCGTCGGTCAGGTTCAGCACCAGGGCCGTATCCCTCGTCTCCCAGCTCATCGACGGCCAGTTCCCCGCCTACCAGCAACTCATTCCCGACAGCGCCAACATGGAAACCCGCGTCGTTGCCGACACCGCGGCCGTCACCCAGGCCACTCGCATTGCCGCCCTGTTTGCCCGCGATGGCCAGAATGTCATCCGAGCCACCATCGAAGGCACCGACGAAGGCGGCCGGCTCGTCCTTTCCGCCAATTCCGCCGAACTCGGCGAAAACCAGGGCGAGGTCGAAGCCGATGTCACCGGCACGAACACCAGCGCCCAAATCGCCTTCAACTATCGATTCCTCTCCGACTGCCTGGGCACCGTCAGTTCAGAACGCGTGTCGCTTTCGCTGGCGGGTCCTACGAGCCCCGGCCTTGTCCGACAGGTGGATAAGGACGGCGAGGACATGCCGTCGTTCAGCCACGTCATCATGCCCATGCACACGGTGTCGTAGGTCGGCCTGATTTCCCAGCCCGCTCGCTACCCACCTCCCTCAAGTCTGAAGCCGTCGGCATGACCGCCGATCCCCGATGGACGACGCAGCGCCCGCCTGTCATTGGCGCCCGCGCCATGGTTTCCAGTGGACACCCCCTGGCCACCGAGGCCGGTCTCCGCACCCTGCGTAACGGCGGCAACGCCTTTGATGCCGTCGTCACGGCTGCCGCCGTTATCGCCGTCGCCGAACCCGGCACCAACCATGTCGGCGGCGACGTCTTCGCCCTTTGCCTTCCAGCCGGCACGACCGACCCCGAAGCAATCAATGCCAGTGGCCCGTCGCCCGCGGGCCTCACCATCGACGCATTTGAGGACGAAATCCCGCCACACGGCATCAACGCCGCTACCGTCCCGGGCGCCGTCAGCGCCTGGCAGGCCATTCTTGATCGCTACGGCTCAATCGGCATGGCCGACGCCCTCACCCCGGCCATCGAATACGCCCAGCATGGAGTTCCCGTCGACCCCGACACCGCCCAGGCCATCGCCAACGCCGGCCCGGCCCTGGCCCAGTTTCCCGCCAGCGCCCGCAGCTTTCTCCCGAACGGCGCTCCGCCCCGGCCGGGCTCGCTGCTCTATCAGCCCGATCTCGCCGAAACCCTGCGCCAGATCGCTCTCGGCGGCGCCGACGCCTTTTACAAGGGACCCTTCGCGGACGCCCTCGTGCGAACATCCGCCCGCGACGCTGGCGCCTTCACCCCCCGCGACCTTGCGGCCTACCAGTGCGAAGTCCTCCCGCCGCTGCGCGCCCACTACCGAGGCCTCGAAGTGCTCGAACAGCCCCTGCCCTCCCAGGGTTTCCTCCTCCTGGAGCAACTCAACATTGCCGAAGGTTTCGAGCTGTCCGCCTTGGAGTTCGGTAGCGCCGACGTCCTCCACCTCATGGCCGAGTGCAAGAAAGCCGCCTTCGCCGATCGCCTCGCCCACGTCGGCGATCCAAACTGGAATGACATTGACATCAACCGGCTGATCGGCAAGGAATTCGCCGCCCAGCGCCGCATGTCCATCGACCCTGTCCGCGCCGCCCAGCACGTCTCGGCCGGCGATCCCAGCGCCGTCGGCGGCGACACCACCGCGATTTCCGCCGTCGACGAGGCCGGTAACGCCATCACCTTCATTCAAAGCGTCTTCACTAGCTTCGGCTCCTGCTACGTCGTGCCCGGCACCGGCGTGCTCCTCAACAACCGCCTGTGCGGATTCTCGCTCGATCCGGACAGCCCCAACCGGTTTCAGGGCGGCAAGCGCCCCATCCACACCCTCAACACCTTCATGGTTCGGCAAGAAGACCAGTTGCTGCTGCTTGGCTCCTCGCCCGGCGGCCAATATCAGGTCCAGACCAACTTCCAGGTCATCTCCAACGTCTTCGACCACGGCATGCACTGGCAGGCCGCCATCGACGCGCCCCGCTGGTACCACAACGAGGACACCGGTGACCTCATGCTCGAAGATCGCTTCGATCCCGCCGTCCTCACCGATCTCGAAAACCGCGGCCACGTGGTCCGACGCGAGGCGCCTTTCAGCGTCTATTCGCGAGCTCAGGGCGTTATGCTCGACCCTCAGACGGGCGCCCGGATTGGCGCCACCGATCCCCGGTGGCACGGCCAGGTGCTCGGGTTCTAGAGGGGGCGTCCGCATACGCGACAATACGCCGCCCGAATCGGCGTCCGACGCGCCCCAGTTGAGCTAAGGAACCGCGTGTCCAGCACCTCCACCCCGGCAGCCGAGCAGCCGCTCGGCACGGCGCGCGTCTGGCTCGTGCTCACGGTTGCCTTCTTTTCGGGCATGTCCGTCCTGGCCGTGGAGATCAGCGCCTCCCGGCTGCTGGCGCCGTTCTTTGGCACCAGCATCATCATCTGGGCCGTCGTCATCGGCCTGACGCTGCTCTACCTATCTATCGGCTACTGGATTGGCGGTCGCCTCGCCGACCGGCGCCCATACGAAGACACCCTGTTTCACATTGTCGCCATCGCCTCGTTTCTGGTCGGCCTGATCCCATTTTTCTCCAAGCCCGTGCTGTCGGTCTCCTCGCAGGCCATTGCCTCGCTCAACGGCGGCCTATTCTTCGGCTCCCTGGTCGGCGTGCTGCTCCTATTGGCCGTCCCGCTCACCATGCTCGGCATGGTCTCGCCATTCGCCATCCGCCTGGTCACCAGCGATGTCCAGCAAGCCGGCAAGCGCGCCGGCCAGGTATTTGCCGTCAGCACCGTCGGCAGCATCTGTGGCGCCTTCCTTCCCGTCCTGTTTCTCATCCCAACCGTCGGCACCCGTTCGACCTTCCTGATCTTCGCCGTCCTGCTGCTGGGCCTGGCAGTCATCGCAGCTACGCGCCTCTATCGCCGCGTTCTCTACGTCGTGCTACTCGCCATTCTTGTCGTGCTCTGGGTCGCGGTTGACCCTGGCCCCGTCAGACCCGCTGATGGTCTCTTGGTCGAAGGCGAATCCGCCCTGCAGTTCTTTCAGGTCATCGACAGCCCCAACATCGGGCGCCGCCTGGTCCTCAACGAGGGCATCGGCACCCACTCCATTTACCACCCCGACCGCCTGCTCACCAACGGACCCTGGGACTACTTCCTGCTCGCCCCGATCATCGGCGGACAGCATCCTGACGAGGTCGATTCGCTCCTCATCATTGGCCTCGGCGGCGGCACTGTGTCCAAGCAGTACACCACAATATTCGGCTCTGACGTCGCCATCGATGGCGTGGAGATTGACGATCGAGTCATCGAGCTCGGACGTAAGTACTTCGACATGAACGAACCGAATCTCACCACCTACGCCGAGGACGGCCGAACCTTCCTCCAGCGCGTCGAGCGGCGCTACGACGTCATCGCCGTGGACGCCTACCGCCAGCCGTACATCCCCTTTCACCTGGTGACGCAGGAATTCTTCATCGCCGCCCGCGAACACCTCACGGACAAGGGCGTGGTGGCCCTGAATGCGGGCCGAACCGCCTCCGACTTTCGGCTGGTGGACGTTCTCTCGGAGACCATGCGCTCGGTCTTCCCCCACGTCTACGTGATTGACCTGCCCTCGGGCTTCAACAACAGCCTTGTCTACGGGTCGCTCACGCCGATCACAGGCGACCAGGTGCGCGCCGGGACAACCGGCATCCCGTACCTCGCCGACGTCGCCGCACGACCATGGGAACTTCGTGAGGTCAACCGCGCTGAAACCGTCTATACCGACGACCTGGCGCCGGTCGAACGCCTGATCGACGACATCGTCGTCCGCGAAGCCCTGCACGGCGCAACCGGCCGCGACCGCTAGGTCGCCCTGCTCGTCAATCCAGTCATGGCGGAACGCACGCGCCCTTCACTCCGAGGAGAGTCGAGCCAATGTCCGCGCTAATCCCCGCGCTTCATCCCGCCACGGTGGCTCAGGTCGACGACCTCGAAATCTACCTGGACGCAGCCGCCGCTGCCGGCTTCCAGGCCGCAGACTTCAGCATGCCCGCTGCGCGCGCGCTCGAGGCCGCCGCCGGACGCGACGCCGTAATCGAGACCTTCCAGTCCCGCGGCATTCAGCCCGGCGCCTGGGGCGCTGGCGCGCAAGTCATCGGCGCCCACGCCGACTTTGACGCCAGCCTGAATGAGGTGGCCGACAATGCCGCGCTGGGCGCGGCCCTGGGCGCTCGTGTCGCCGCCGTCGTCGTGCCCAACCGCGTCGACAGGCCGGCCGATGCAATGCTGGACCTGCTCGCCCTGCGCATCGGCGACGTGGCCGACACCGTCGCCGGCGAGGGCGTCGCCCTCAGTCTCGAGTTCATCGGCCCCAACATCTGGCCTGAGCAGCCCTACGAGCTGTTTTCCGGCATCCAGGGCACGCTGGGCCTCATCGAGCGCATCGGCCGCGTCAACGTCGGCATCCTATTCGACACCTACCATTTCCACTGCGGCGACAGCGAACTGGCCGACATCGCCGTAGCCGGCCGTGCCATCAACCACGTCCATCTCAACGACGCCCCGCCCGGCGACCCGACCACCTTCGATGACTCCGTGCGCCGCCTGCCCGGCGACGGGGTCATGGATCTGTCAGCCATCCTGGCTGCCCTCGAAGCCGCGGGCTACGAGGGTCCCGGCGGCGTTGAGATCTTCAACGACGATCTGCGTGCCTTACCCATCTCCGAAGGCGCCGCCCGCGTCGCCGCCGCCTGCCGCCGCGTCTTGGGCCAGCCGTAGTGACTCCAGGAATGGCCGAGACTTCGAGAAGATCGCCCTAGTCAGCCGCCAACCGCGGGACCCAACAGTCGGTCGACCGCAACTAGCACGCCGGCCGCAACACTGATGAACAGCACGGTCCACTGCATCGCGCGAATCTAAGACTGGTTGACAGCCGCCGTGAGCGGGACTTCGAAGTCCTTGATGTCGGCCTGGGTCGCGGTCACTCGGTCGGCCAGCGTCGCCGGCATCACCGCCCTGGACTCGGCATTCTCGCTCTGCATCGCAGTCCTGGATTCCACGTACTCAGTCTGCATCTCATCCCTGGAGTCAGCGATTTCGGTCCGCGTATCGGCCGTGAACTGGGCAAGATCCGCCTTCGTGGCCAAGTATTCGTAGCCGCCTCCAAGTCGGCCGACTCGTTCTTCAACAGAAACCGCTGTCAGCCCCGCGTCTCCCGCCCAGGTCATTCGCCGGCTCCATGCGCAATCCTAACCCGTGGGCTACGGTCGGCCTCGGTAGGCACCTTCCCGCTTTAAGCTGCGAGACTGGACACCATTGAGACCTGCGTTGCACTGCCCACCGCGCCCACCGCATCCTGTAGCTGTGCTCGACACCTCAAGCCGAAAGTCTTGCACCGCGTATGCCTAGCCCGGCACGAATCACGCGGCGCCGCGTTGCCGTTCTGCTGACCGGCGGAACCGCACTTCTCATTGCCGGCTGTGGCGAACCTGAGGCGCCAGCGCCGACTCCCACGGCGGCGACGCCCTCGGATACATCACCGCCACCGCCCACCGCAGCTTCCACCGGTCGCACACCGTCTTTGTCGACACCAACGCCCGCAGCCGTCGTGGCACCGCAGCCAACCGCCGCGCCCCCCACCTCGCCTACTGCGGCCCCGGTCGCTCCGGTGGCCACGGTCGCCGCTCCGCGTCCCACACGCCAGCCAGTGCAGACCCAGGCGCCCACGGCAACCGCGGTTCCCGAACCGACAACGCCGCCGCCCACGCCTGATCCAACACCCACGCGAACCCCGCCGTTGATTCGCTCACCCCTAACCGGACTCGGAATCAGCCCTGAGGCCAATTCCTGGCGCGTCGTGGCCGTCAAGATCGACAACGCCGTCGGTGCCAGACCCCAGAGCGGCCTCAGCACCGCCGGCGTGGTCTATGAACACCTCACCGAGGGCACCGTCACCCGCTACACGGCCTTCTTCCTCGACAGCGACCTCGAACGTGTCGGCCCCATCCGCAGTTCCCGCTTCGTCGACCGTGATCTCGTCCAGCAGTTTGACGCGCTCTTCGCCCACGTCGGTGCCAGTCCGCCCGTCATGCGGGACTTGCGTTCGTCGCCGGCGGCTGACGTCGACCAGTTCTTCTACGACGAGACGCGCCCCTACTACCGCGTTTCCAGCCGCCCCGCCCCGTTCAACATGTACGCCAGCCTGCCTGCCCTACGCGAGGTCGGCGCCCGGCGCCATCCCGACCGGCGCGAAATTCAGGGTTTCCGTTTCTACGACGCCGAACCGGAACTTGGACCAGTGACCCAAATCACCGTTCCCGCCGGATCTCGCGGTCCATTTCAGGCGGAGTACGAATTCGACCCCGCCACCCGCCGCTGGCGGCGCTCGCTCGGCGGCGCGTTGGATATCGACGCCGCTACCGGTGAGGCGCTGGCGGTCGAGAACGTCATCGTCCAGTGGGTTCCGGCCCGGGTCACGCAGTTCGATGAGGATCACCTCGGCAACAAGTCAGTCTGGATAGGAACTACGGGAGAGGGTCCCGTCGCGGTCTTCCGCGATGGCGAGCGCCTGGACGGAACCTGGCGCCGGCCCTCGGAAACCGATGTAACCGAGTTCCTCAATCCCGACGGCTCTCCGCTCGAACTCCGTCCCGGGCGAACCTGGGTCCATCTCCTATCTGGCTCCGCAACCGTCGAATCCCAATGACCGCCGCCTGCGTTCCGCCGACCACGCGCCCGGAAGGATTTCCAAATGGCTGATCCGCCCACCGTCTTCGTACCCCTGCACCATGCCTCCCGCTTCGTGGCCCACGTCGGGGTCATTGAGGAAGCCGGCGGTCAGGTGGCCTTCGTCGACATAGACGACTCCGATAAAGGACGCGCCGCTCTGGCACGCGCGACTGCCGGCGCCGTGGGTCTTGACTCGTTTGGTGCCGATGACTTCGCCGTTGCCCCGCACCTCCGCGCCATCATCACCTGCACGACCGGCGTCGACCCGATCGACCTGGAAGCCGCCACCGAGCATGGCGTGATGGTTGGCAACACACCCGACCTTTGCATCGAGGAAGTCGCCGACCACACGCTCATGCTAGTTCTCGCCTGCTATCGGCGCCTGCCGCGCACGGTCTACGAGACGCGCTCGCAGGCGCCCACCCGCGACGGCGCCATCGACACGTCGGAGCACTGGCCGCGCCTGCGTGGCCAGGTAGCCGGACTGCTCGGGTTTGGCAACATCGCGCGCGCCGTCGCCACCCGCTGCCAGGCATTCGGCCTCCGCGTCATCGCCTGCGACCCCTTCGTTGATCCCTTTCTGGCTCGAAAACTCGACGTGGAACTGGTCGAATTTGACCACGTGCTCGCCACTGCTGACTACCTCTGCGTGCATCTTCCACTCAATCCTGAGACTCGCCACTGTCTTAACGCGGAGGCCTTTGCGCGCATGAAGTCCACGGCCTTCGTCATCAACACCGCCCGCGGTCCGATCATCGACGAACCAGCCCTCGTCGCAGCGTTGCAAACCGGGCAGATCGCCGGCGCCGGGCTGGACGTGACCGAAATCGAGCCGATCGCCGAGGACAACCCGCTGCTCGACATCCCAAACGCACTCCTCACCCCGCACTCGGCGGGCTACTCACAGGAGGCGTCGCGTTGGGGACCGGAGAGCGCCATGCGCTGCGCCGCCGCGGTCATCCAGGGCGGCCGTCCGCGGTCCATCCAGAATCCCGCCGTTCTCGAACGCTTGAAGACCTAGGCAAGCGTTCGGGTCCCGCTGATGCCTGTCCGCTTCACCGCCTACGGTGGCGCCGGGGAAATCGGCGGCAACAAGCTACTCCTTGAAGACGACGACTGGCAGATCCTCTTCGATTTCGGCATGTCGTTCGGCGCCCTCGGAGCCTATTTCGAGGAGTTCCTCAAGCCGCGTACCGTCCGCGGTCTCTCCGATTACTTGCTGACTGGCCTGCTCCCGCCCCTTGAAGGCCTATACCGCGACGACCTCAACGCGCTCCCGGAACACGCCAGGATCTGGGATCGCCTGCACCGTCACCCCGCCTACCGCGACGACGTCAATCCGCGCGCCGTTCTCCTTAGCCACGCTCACGCCGACCACGTCGGTTACATCTCACTCCTTCGCCCTGACATTCCCGTCGTCACCGGCGGACTCACCGCCGCAATCGCGAAGGCCATGCAGGACGGCGGTCAGAGCACCGACGACACACAGACCGTCTTCCTTCGGCCGCGCACGCCGCGAGACGGCCTTCTGATCACGGAGGCCAGAACCCCCTACCAACAGAGGCCCTGGGCTCTCGTAGCCGACGCCAGATGGCCATCCGACGCCGCCGCCTACTGGGCCCGTCGCTATGCCAAGTCCGGTCCCGATCCCCAAGCCGTGCCTGCAACAACCGGACTCTCCGAAGTCGACGGGCGCGCGATCCGCGCCTTCCCCGTTGACCACTCCATCCCCGGCGCGCACGGCTTTGCAATCGAGACTTCAGCCGGCTGGATCGGCTACACCGGCGACATCCGCATGCACGGCCGCCGCGCCGATCAGACCTGGAATTTTGCCCGGGAACTCGCCAAACTCGACCTTGTCGCCCTCATCTGCGAAGGCACGCAGGCCGCCCGGACTCGCGGCGCATCAGAGTCCGACGTGCGCGCTCGCGCCAAGGAGTGCGTCCGCCAGACGGATGGCCTGGTCGTAGCCGATTTTGGCCCCCGGAACATCGAGCGCCTGGAGACCTTCCTTCATGCCGCCCACCAGGCCAATCGCCAACTCGTGGTCCTCATGAAGGACGCCCTCCTTCTCAAGGCCATGCATACCGTAGATCCGGCCACGCCTCTGCCGTCGGCGCCGGATGGTCTCCTGGTCTTCGACGACCGGCGAGCCACAACTACGGCCTGGCAGGACGAACTGTCAGATGAATTTGCCGAAGCCCTCGTACCCCCAACAGACATTGCGGCACATCCCGGGGCCTACGTCCTCTGCATGAGCTTCTTTGACGTGACCCGGCTGCTGGACCTCGGCGAACTCACGGCCGGTGCCTGGATCTACTCCTCCAGCGAGCCCTACGACGAGGAATCGCAACTGGACATGCAGCGCCTTCGAAACTGGGCGAGTCTCTTGAACCTGGACTTTCTCGGCGGCGCCTCCGAATCCGAGGCCGAAGCGGCTGGCTATCACGCTTCCGGCCACGCGAGTGGCCCGGACCTTCAGCGCTTCATCGAGACTGTTAACCCGCGCACCCTCATCCCGATTCACCTGCAAGCTGACGGCCTTGACTTCTATCGACGCGCCTTCGCTGGCACCCCAATCCGGGTCTGCGAACCACGCTGGGGCCGGCCCCTCACCATCGAATAGGCTCGGCAGCTATTGACGGGGCACGCCTTCGCGCCCCACCATCGCTCAAACCGCCACTCATCGTAGATCTCGGAGGCCGATGTCACGCCGCGTCGTCGACTGCACGAACATTCTCCGTCACGGCGCCGCCGACGCATTTGCGGCGCTTGAATTCGAGCGCGCCGGCCAGCCGCAAACCCTTACCCACCGCATTGAAATGGACGCCGACGTTGGTACCCACGTCCTGGCGCCACGCCGCTACGCGCGCTGGGGCTCCGATCTGGCCGGTCTCGCTCCCGAAACGTTCTTCGGCGAAGGCCTCGTTGCCCACGTCGAGGTCACGGCTGACGCCCCCGACATTGATTCCAATCGTCTCGAAGACGCCTTCGGACGTGCCCTGCAGAATCGCGACATCGTCGTCATTGCGGCCCGCGGGGAGGGTGTCACGCCCTCCCTCACCGCGCAGGCCGCCCAATGGCTTTTCGTCCGCGGCGCCAAACTCGTCGCCCTGGCTGACGGAGTCTCAGTTGGTCGCCAACAGGAGCCCGACGACGAACGCGTCATCCTCAGCACCCTGCTGGAGAACGACGTCCCAGTCGTCCGCGGCCTAGTCAACACCGAAACACTCAGCGCCGAGCGCATGGCCTTCATGGCGCTGCCGGCGCCAGCCGCCGACGTCACGGCCTGGCCCGTGCGTTTCGTCGCCCTCGACCCCGGGCTCGACCCTACCCAGGTAGTCGTCGAGGATGACGCCGCCGTGGGCCAGCCCGTGGCAGACGATGAGTCTTCCGAAGCCGAAACCGTCGGCGAAGCCGCCCCTGCGGAGGAACCCGACTCCGATTCGAGCGCAGGGTCGGCAATTCCCGACCCTGTAGAACCATTGGAAGATGACCGGCCGGACGAAGCCGATGAACCCTCGGCAGATGAAGAGCCTGAAGAACCCGACGACGTCAAGCGGGGCGCCGAGTCGTAGCGCCGGCCTACCCGCACGCGCAGCTACCGATTTGGAAACAGCAACTCGTCGCCGATGTGGATGACGTATGGCTCATCGATGCCGTTCAACTCGGCAATTTCCTCAAAGCTGTACCCGTACCGGCTAGCAATCGCCGCCAGCGTGTCCCCGCTTTGCACCGTGACCAGGAAATACCGTGCCGGCGCCTCGGTGTGTACCGGAACTGCCGTGGGCGTCGGCAACTGCTCGAACGGCCCTTCCGGCAATTCCAGGTCAATCACGATTGGTTCCGGTGTTACCGGAATCACCGCTGGCGCCTGTCGCGTCGGGACCGCGGTATCCGCGGCCGCCTCCGTCGGCTGCAACACCTCGGGGATCTCCGGCGGACGCCGCAGGCTGCGGTCCGCCAGCAATATGAAGACTGCGCTCGCGACCAGGAGCGCGGCCACAGCCAGACCCGCGTACGTGCCGGCGGCGGGGCGCTCAAAGGAGTCGCCTGGCGGCTGGGAACCGGACCCAGCCCCGGTCTGTGAGTATTGCTCGGCCACCGCAGGCCAAGGTATCAAACGATGACTCGCGCTGATCGCACCTTCATCCAAGGCCCCTGGGAACTCGGTGTTACCGACTCGCCCGACTTGCATGACGTTGGCTTCGACCACCAGATCGAACCGCCGATCTACCCCCAGCTCATCCTCGACTGTCCACCCACCGGTCCCGCCTTCTACTGGTACCGGCGCCAGCTTGACGTTCCCGCCCCATTGCCCGGCCACCAGGCCGTCGTCGTCTTCGGCGCGACTGACTGGCTCGCCGATGTCTGGGTCAACGACCGGCACATCGCCACCTGTCGAAACGGCTACCTCCCCTTCGAGGCCATCCTCCCCCCGGAAACCCACGGCCAAACCGTCACCCTCACCGTTCGCGTCTGGGATGCGCCCTCCCAAGCCCGCGGCGTACTAGCGCCCCCCGGCTGCCCACCAACCCGCGCCGCCTGGATTCCGCGCGGCAAGCAGCACTGGTACGGCGAATGCTCCGGCCTCTGGCAACCCGTCTGGCTCGACCAGCGCCCACCCAACCACGTCACCGGCCTTCGAACCAACCTCGCAGACGACCTCCAGACGGTCCGCCTGACCGTCCTTGGCAGCCCCAATACCCACGGCCGAGTCCATGTGACCGTCCGCGAAGCCAACAGCCCCAGCCCCCTGTGGACCGCCGAGGCCACCGGCGACCTCAGTTCCGGCCTCGAACTCCTCCACAGCTGGCGTGACGTCCAACGCTGGGCGCCCGGCGCACCCACCCTCTACGATGTCGACGTCACTCTCGATTCCGACGGACTCGCCCATACCCGCCGCTTCACCACTGGCTTCCGCCGAATCGAGTCCGACGAACAGGAACTCCGCCTCAACGGCCAGCCCATCTATCTCCGCGGTGCGCTCGACCAGGACTACAGCCCCGAGACCGGTTACGCCTATCCCGGCGACGACGCCCTGGCCCGCCGCTTCCAGGTCGCCCGCAACGCCGGACTCAACCTCGTCCGCTGCCACGTCAAGCTCCCCGATCCCCGCTATCTGGCCCTCGCCGACCGCATGGGCCTTCTCGTCTGGTATGACCTCCCAAGCTGGGGCCATCCCCAACGACCGGACGAACCCTTCCCCGGCTGGCTCGACGACGACGTCACCGCCATGCTCCGCGACGCGGCCGTGCGCGACGCGCACCACCCCTCCCTCATCGCCCGGTCCGTCATCAACGAAGGCTGGGGGCTTGACCTCGCCACCGACGCCGACCACCGCCGGCGGCTGCGCCGCTGGGTCAACGTCGCCCGCGACGCCGACCCCACCCGCCTCATTGTCGACAACTCCGCCATGCTCGGCGCCCTGCATCTCGATACCGACCTCGCCGACATGCACACCTACGCCGCCCACCCCCAGGGGGCGCGCGACTTCGGCGCCTTCGTCGACTGGCTCGCTTCGCGCCCCCCGGACCTCTGGGAACGCGCCGACGCCGAAGCTCCGGCCAACCGCCCCGTCGCGCTCAGCGAATTCGGCCTGTGGGGCTTGCCGGAGGACTGGAAGCCCCCGGCCCCCTGGCTTCTCGCCGACCGCGACTGGACCCCCGACCACGCCTTCGACCAGGCAGGCTTCGAATCGCGCTTTCGGAAGTCAGTCGCCCGCAACGCCTTCGACTCCCTCAACGACCTCACAGCCGCCACCCGCCAGATCCAGGCCGAAGGCTTCCGGCGCCAGATCGCCCGCTTGCGCTCCCCCCCCGGCCTTTCCGGCTTCGTCCTCACCGAGCTCATGGACCAGGGCTGGGAAGTCAACGGTCTCGCCGACTTTCAGTCCCGGCCCAAGCCCGTCGTCCAGGCCATGCGCTCCATAGCCGACGAGACCGTTGTTCTGATCGACGGCCTCCCCGGCTCTGCCTGGGCCGGCAGTCCCGTCACCGTCCGCGCCCTCATATCCGGCCCCCGCGCTGGCGGCGACGCTGAAATCGTCTGGAGCGTCTCCGGCGAGTCCCGCCGCCGCGAGACCATCCCCATCCCCGCCGGCGTCGAACCCGCCGTCGTCGACCACTTCGAATTCACCGCTCCCCTCATCGAGTCCGCCCGCGTGCTTGAGATCGATCTCGCAATTCGCGGCCCCGGTCTCGCTCTCGGCCAGCAAGAGCAAGTCCTCATCGTCCCCACCGATGCCGCCACCATCAATGGCAAGCTCCGCATCTACCTCACCGGCGTCGACCACACCAACCGCGTCGCCACCCTCGCCAACGCCCTCGCCGAAGCCGGCTGCACCACCCTCACCCAGCCCGTCCGCACCCAGGCCGTCGTCGTCGCCGGCGGCGGCGGCGCTGACGCCCTCGAAATGGTCGCCGGCGGCCTGCCCGCCCTCATCGTCGCCGACCTCGCCGACACCCCGTTCCTGCCCTCGGTTCCCCGCACCGGCCGCTTCGCATCCCATTGGTCCACCGGCTTCGATTGGATCGCGCCCCAACTTCGCGAAGGTTTGCTATCCGAACCCCTGATGAGCACCGCGTTCGTCCCCAGTGCCGCCCCGCGAGTCATCCCGGCAGTCGACGGTCTCGACCCGAGCGACATCCTCATGGGCACCTTCCGCGGCTGGCTCGGCAACGAAGCCGCCATCACCGCCCAGGCCAACTACGGCAAGGGCAAAGTCGTCGTCACCACTCTTGGCCTCAGTCAGGCCGGCCGCACCGACCCCCTCGCCCGCGCCCTCCTCGTCCGCCTCATCCAGTACGCCGCATCCAAAACCTGCAACCCCACGTCCCGCATCAACCTGCCCACCACCAGCCCCTAGCGACTCCTGATCCTCTCTTTTCTCTTTCTCTCTTCTCTCTAATCTCGCCTTCTTCAATGGGGTGAGCGAGGGGACTTGAACCCCCAGCCTTCTGGGCCACAACCAGACGCTCTAACCGTTTGAGCTACGCCCACCACAGGTCAACAGGCAGCACCCATCGACCGCCCGTCATTCTATCTATCGTATCGACGCCTTAGAGACGCTCGGTGCGCCGTCTCCCGCGCTAGACCGCGCCCAAGAGCGCCACAATTACCCCGGTAACGGCAGCCGCTGCGGCCACCGATTCCAGAATCGCGCCCACCATCCAGCGCAGCAGGCGCGATTCCAGTGCATGAAGGTCGCCTCGTAGTTCCGCGACATCGACCTTCGTGGCCAAGTGCTCGAACCCGCCCTCGAGGCGACTCACGCGCTCTTCCAAAGTCGCAGTCGCCATCTGGGTTCTTCCCGGCGGGAGCGTCCAGCGCTCCCACGGCATCCAAAGCTATCGACGAGCCATAGCAGATCCCCCCAAACGCAGGCCTCCAACCCCACCTGCCAACCGCCCGCCAACCACCAACCTCGGCCCTTCTAGCCACCTCAATCCCCAGCAGACCCCCGAACGGGGGTGTACCATGGCGGCACGATGAGGAGAGGTGATCCACGTCGCCGGCGGGTGTCTCAAGCACCCTGCCCCGACTGCGCGCCGCCCTCCCGCGTCGCGACCCCGGCCCGAGTGGCGCGGGGTCTTTTTCGTTATTCGGGGTCACCCCAAGTCGCAGGGAGGCGCTTGCGTGTCGCTTGATCCGAATCCGGTTCGCATCGAAGAGCAGTCCGTCACCTCCACCCGCAGCATCGTCGAGGGCCTCACGTACGACGACGTCCTCCTAGTCCCGGGCCGCTCCGACGTTCTTCCTACGCAAGTCGACACCCGCACCACCATCACGCCCCGTCTCGCCCTCAATGTGCCCCTCGTCTCCTCCGCTATGGACACCGTCACCGAGGCCACCATGGCCGTCGCCATGGCCCGCGCCGGAGGCATCGGCGTCGTTCACCGCAATCTCTCCATCGACGACCAAGTCGGCGAAATCGACAAGGTCAAGCGCTCCCAGTCCGGAATGATTGTCGACCCCGTCACCCTGCCCCCCACCGCCACCCTCGCCGAAGCCAACGCCGTCATGGCCCGCTACCGCATCTCCGGCGTGCCCATCACGGACGAAGACGGGCGCCTCGTCGGCATCCTCACAAACCGCGACATGCGCTTCACCCACGATCAGGCCCGCACCGTCGCCGACCTCATGACTAGCAAGAACCTCGTCACCGCCCCCGTCGGCACCACCCTTCGGCAGGCCCAGCACCGCCTCCACGAACACCGCATCGAAAAGCTGCCCGTCGTTGACTCCGATGGAATCCTCCGCGGCCTCATCACCGTCAAGGACATTGCCAAGCGACAGCAATTCCCCAATGCCGTCTACGACGAAAAAGGCCGCCTTGTCGTCGCCGCCGCCGTCGGAGTTCAAAACGAGGCCTTCGACCGCGCTCGCGAGCTCACCAACGCCGGAGTCGATGTCCTCGTCGTCGACTCCGCCCACGGTCACCACTCCGCCGTCCTGGACATGGTTCGCCGCGTCAAGGACAACCTCGATATCGAAGTCATCGCCGGCAACGTCGTCACCGCCGGCGGCGCCAGCGACCTCATCCTGGCCGGCGCCGACGCCATCAAGGTCGGCGTCGGACCCGCCGCCATCTGCACCACCCGCATCGTCGCCGGCGTCGGCGTCCCCCAGCTCACCGCCATCCTCGATTGCGCCGACCCCTGCGCCGAGCACGGCGTCCAGCTCATCGCCGACGGCGGCATCCGCTACTCCGGCGACGTCGCCAAGGCCATCGCCGCCGGTGCCTCCGCCGTCATGATCGGCAACCTCCTGGCCGGCACCGATGCCAGCCCCGGCGAAATCGTCTACCGCCAGGGCGAACGTTTCAAGGAATACCGCGGCATGGGCTCCATCGGCGCCATGGTCGACCGCCGCGTCGCCACCCGCGACCGCTACGGCCAGCACGAAGTTGAAGACGCCGCCAAGCTCGTCGCCGAAGGCGTCGAAGCCCAGACCCCCTACCGCGGCCCCACCGCCGGCCTCATCCACCAGCTCGTCGGCGGCCTTTGCTCATCCATGGGCTACGTCGGCGCCCCCGACATCCACGCCATGCAAACCCGCGCTCGCTTCGTCCGCGTCACCAACGCCGGCGCCGACGAAAGCCACCCCCACGACGTCGTCCTCGTCAAAGAATCCCCCAACTACCAACACCGCTCCCGCTAACCGTCTGGTCGGGACACGCGCTTCCCTCGCTCTGTACGAGAGCGCCCGCAGCAAAGGAACCCCCAATGTTCGTCATCATCGCCCCCATCCAGATCAAAGAGGGCTTCAAAGACCGCTTCATCGAGCAAATGATCGGCGACGCCCGCGGCTCTGTGAACGACGAGCCCGGCTGCCTCCAATTCGACATCATCCAGGACGCCAACGACCCCAACCGCATCTGGCTCTACGAAATCTACGTCGACGAAGACGCCTTCAAGGCCCACACCCAGGCCCCCCACTTCATCAAGTGGCGCGACGCCACCGCCGACTGGACCGAAGACGCCGGCCTCCTGGGCGCCGGCCTCGGCGCCAGCAACATCTGGCCCCCCGACGACGAGTGGAAATAACGCCAGGCCAGCTACGACCTGATTAGCCCTCCTTCGCGTCCCACGACCAACGGAACACCTTGGCATCGCCTGCCAGTGATGCTTCGATGTCTCCATTCGCACCACCCTAACCCTCGACGACGACCTCAAGCAGCAGGTCAAGCTGCTTGACGTCCCGTTCAAGCAAGTCGTCAACGACACCCTCCAACGCTTCCTCGCGCCGGATGTCCCCGAGGATCGGCCCGAGTATCGCGTCCTACCACTCCTGAGCGTTCTCCGGCCGGGTATCGACCCCGTGAAGCTCAACCAGTTCAACGACCAATCTGACGTCGAGGCCTTCCTCAAAAGGCAACGGAAGTTCACCGAAGAGAACCGGGAGCGATCGTTCCCGACGTCAACCTGCTGCTCTACGCCTACAGCGACGGATCGCTTCTTCACGACCTAGCTCGCCGTTGGTGGGAAGGGCTGGTGAACGGCACGGAGCGCGTTGGGATCCCGTCGGCTGTCACAACTGGCTCTTTTGCGCCTGTTCACGCACCCCGGCCTGCGCGAGCACCCGGCCAGGCAGACGAAGGCGCTGGACTACGTGGACGAGTGGTTCCGCTCACCCAACGTCACTCCCTAGAACCCCAGCCGGCATCACCTCATCCTCGTATGCCACGCGCTTCAGGCCGCCGGCGTCGGAGGCAACCTGGCCACAAACGCCCACATCGCCGCCCTCGCCATCGAATCCCAGGCCGAACTCCACGCCAACGACACCGACTTCAGCCGCTTCCCCGGCCTCCGCTGGCGCAACCCCCTCTGACCGCAGCCAGCAGTCCACATCCGGCCCCGAAACCGATAGACGCGGGCTCCCTCGCTGCATCGCCGCTACGCAACCCACCCGGTGCTACGCTGCCGATTCGAAAGAAACACCCCCAGCGTCAGAAGAGGCCCGCCGCGTGCCACCCATCGGCTGGATCCGCGAAACCCTGGCCGACCACCAGGAACGCCAGGACGAAAAGCGCCAGGCCCGCGAACGGGAGCGGCAGCGAAAACACGTCATCCGGCAGCGCCGGCGCGAAGCCGAACAACACGCCCTGCGACTCGAACTCCAGCGCCGCGACAACATCATTGCCATCCTCGACGACAGCAAGCTTCCCCAGGTGGACTGGTCCCACTACCAGCCCCTGCCGTTCAAATTCCTCAAGAGCGAGTACTTGCTCTATGTATTCCCCAACGTCGGCTACGCCGAACAGCGCATCAAGCGCGAAATCGTTGGCCGCTCCGCCGGCACCAGCGTTCGCATAGCCAGGGGCGTTTCCGTCCGCGTCGGCCAGTCGCGCGGCACCCCGGTCGAACGCGACGAAGTCGTCGACCGCGGCGTCGGCACCATGGCCGTCACCACCAAGCACCTCTACTTTGCCGGCGAACGCACCTTTCGCATCCGATTCAGTCGCATCGTCTCCGTCCAGGCCATGCAAAACGCCGTCCAGGTCACCCGCGACCGCGTCAGCGGCCTCTCCGAGTACTTTCTCCTCGACGACGCCGACATCCAATTCGCCGCCGACCTCATGCAGTCCATCCCTGCCCTCGAACTCCCCCGCCGCCCCCAAACTCACGACCCTGACAACTACCACCTCCTCGTCTTCGACCTCGAGGACGACCCGGCCTGAACACCGCCAATCGTCGTTCCGGTGGCCCGCCGTCGCCCGCTCTGTCATCCGTATCGCCTCATCCCCGACCCTCCCGTCACCACCGAGGGAACCCGCCGCTCCAACCCCTCGGCACGATCACGCCTCCGGCAACCCGCCTGCGCCCTCCCACCACGACGCCCTCCGGCCAAACGCCCGGACCCAATCGTCTGCCGCTGAGTGAGGCGCCTCGGTGACCAGACTTCGCCTGGGACTCATCGGCTGCGGCGGCATGGGCTCGCGGCACGCCGAGGGCTTCGACCGGCTCGAGGATCGTGTCCGCGTCACCGTCGCTGTCGACATCGAACCTCAGCGCGCCCAATCGGTGGCCGACCAGTTCCCCGGCTGCCGCACCGCCACGGACTACCAGACAGTCCTGGACGACGTTGACGCCGTCCTCATCGCCCTGCCCCACCGCCTCCACTACCCCGCCGCCCGGTTTTTCCTGGACGCCGGCAAGCACGTCCTCCTCGAGAAGCCAATGGCCACCTCCGAGGCGCACTGCCTCGATCTCATCGAGGCCTCCGAACGAGCCAACCGGGTACTGATGACTGCCTACGTCATGCGCTTCAACCCTCTCGTCATCCGCATAAAGGAACTGCTGGACCAGCGGGCCTACGGCGACGTCTTCCAGGTCTCCATCTGGACCGAGCAGTTCACCCGCCTGCCCGGCCAGGACGGTCTCACCACAGTCGCCTGGCTGGGTGGCGGCCAGCTCTTCAGCCACGGCTGCCACTACATCGACATCCTGCTCTGGATCCTGGGCCGCCCCATCCGCGGCACGCACCTGGGCACGAACGCCGGCACACCCTGGATGGAGCGCGAGGGCACCAGCCACGTCACCATCGAGTTCGAAGGCGGAGCCTTGGGCTACCACTTCGGCACGTGGGGAGCCCGCGGCACCAGGCTCGGCTACTCCTTCCAGGCCCACTGCACCGACGGCATGCTCGAAATCGACTTCACAAGCGGCCAGCTTCTCGTGCACTCAAACCTGCGCAGCGAGCATCGCGTGGCGGGTCGAACCGAGGTCTTGCTCGACGCAAGCGCCGGCCTCCAGCCGGGCCGGAACGATGCTGTCCGAGTCGAGCTCGGTCGAATGGCACGCGTCGCCAAGGTATCCCACTTTCTCGACTGTGTCGATACCGGAGCCACACCGCTGACTGACGGATCCGGCAGCCTGCAGGGCCTGCGGCTAATCTGGCGGCTCTACGAGGCCGAGGAGCAGGACGTCGTGGCGGACCTCCGCGGACTTGGGT
Organism: Chloroflexota bacterium; assembly: GCA_011523785.1. Taxonomy (GTDB): domain Bacteria; phylum Chloroflexota; class UBA11872; order UBA11872; family UBA11872; genus UBA11872. The sequence continues at coordinate 24,777 of WTFW01000062.1, forward strand.
TGGATGAATACCGAAGCTAAGGGTGGGCGAAACTCGAAGCCGCTGGACCGCACCGCGTTGGTTCGCGACCTGACCCGTCTCGGCGTCCCCCGCGGCGGTCTGCTGATGGTGCACAGCTCCCTGCGCAGCCTCGGCCACGTCACCGGCGGCGCCGCCACGGTGCTCGACGCCCTGCTGCAGACGCTCGGACCCGACGGAACCCTGGTACTTCCCACGTTCACCTACCCAATCGCCCGGGACCCGGACTTCGTGTTCGATCCGTTGCGCACCCCATCGCTCATGGGCGCAATATCGGATGCCGGCCGGCGGCATCCCTGTGCTCGCCGCAGCCTTCACCTCCAGCACAGCATCGCCGCCATCGGCCCGCTCGCCGAGACAATCGTCACCGCCGGCGGCGTATCGGCCTGGGACGCTGACAGCCCCATGTGCCAGATCCGCGACCGCGACGGCATGTACCTCTTGCTCGGCGTCCCGTACCAGAACCTCACCGCCGTACACCTCAGCGAAATCGAGTTACAGGTGCCCTATCGCAAACCCGTCCGAAACGAACGAACCATGCGGCGTCCGGATGGCTCGCTGGTGCCATTCGCAAGCATCGGCTGCCCGCCACAACCCGGTCATCCCGGCAGCGACTTCAACCGCCTGGGCCAGCGCATGGAAGACGCCGGCCTCGTGCGGGTCGGCGAAGTCGGCAACGCAATCGCCCGTCTGCTCAGCGGCCATGACCTCCGCCGCGCGGCGCGCGACCTCTACGAACAGGACGCCAACGGATTCCTCCGGCAGGACGGCCTGGTCACCCCTCTGGCCTACGGCCACACCCTCGAAACCGACCGCGGCGAGCACTGCGTGGCCGACCCGTCCCGCATGTCTGGCACAGAGTAATCAGATGCACCTGTCCCAAGTCCCGCGGACACGAGGCGTCCGCGCCGATTCGACGGTCCCGAAGGCCCTCGAAGACTCGGGAGCGCAATGCCCCCGCCCCCGCGGCTACTTCCGAAGTTGGGCTACTTCTCCTCGTCCGTCGCCGCGTCCTCCTGCTCGACGGCGCCATTCTGCGCCGACTCGTCCGACACGATCCCGGGCAGGTTCTTCAGCGAGCTGATCAGATCAACGCCCGTCAGCGACTGCACCAAAGCCGGTAGCTGCGCGATGGTCGAGGACACGTCCTGCGTGACCTTGCTCGCCCCGGCGCCCGAATTGCCGTCGCCCCCGTTGCTGATCACAACGATGCTGTCGGTCTTGGACAACGGCTGTGCCACCGCACCGGCAACATCCGGGAGCGAGTCGAATAGCTGCTGGATCATGGCCGCCTGGCCGTACTCCTTCCAGGCGTCGGCCTTCTTGTTCATTGCCTGGGCTTCGGCGAGACCCTGGGCTCGAATGGCGTCAGCTTCAGCCTCACCACGCGCCCTGATGGCGTCCGCGTCCGCCTGGCCTCGCAGCCTGATTGACTCAGCATCCGCCTGGGCCTCGGCGATGATCCGGGATCGTTCGCCTTCCGCGACAGTCTCCAGCTTGTACCGCTCGGCTTCGGACTCGACCCTGATGCGGCGACGGTTTCCTTCGGCGATCAGCTCCAACTGGTCGCGCTCGGCCTCGGCCGGGCGCCGGACCGTGGCGTCCAGTTCGCGTTCCCGCCGGATGATCTCCTGCTGCTGGACTTCTATCTGCTTTTGTCGCTCGACAACCTCGATCTGCAGTTCCTCGCTGCGGATTTGCTGTCGGGTCTTGGCTTCCTGGAGTGCGTACGCCAACTCGGCCTCGGCGGTACGCGCGTTGACCTGCTGGTCATACGCGGCTTTCTGCGTCTGGAAGTCGCGCTCGGACGCGGCGATCGCCGTGTCGGCTTCGAACCGGGCCGCCTGGCGTTGCTGATCAGCGGAGGCTTCTTTGATTCCGGCATCCCGCTCGGCCTGCGCCTCGCCAATTGCCGCATCCCGCTTCACCTCCGCAGTCCTGCGCACGCCCAGGGCCTCGAGGTACCCCTGCTCGTCCTGGATGTCGCGGATCGAGAAGCTGACGATCTCCAGGCCCATGTTGGTCATGTCGGTCGCCGCGACATCTCGCACCTGCTCTGCGAACGCCACGCGATCGCGGTAAATGTCCTCGACCGTCATCGTTCCCAGGATGGCGCGCTGTTGACCTTCGAGCGTTTGCAGGGCGACTTCGGCGATTTGTGTCGCGGTCTTGCCCAGAAACTGCTCAGCCGCGGTGCGAATGGCTTCCTCGCTGCGTCCGACTTTGACCTGCGCCACGCCATCGACCGAAACCGATACGCCTTCCTTGGTGTAAACCCTGGCGGTGTTGACCTGGAGGGTCATCACTTCCAGCGAGATGATTTGCGCTTTCTGCAAGATGGGCAGCACGAACATCCGGCCGCCGACTTTGAGCCTGGGTTGGGTGCTGCCGCCTGAGACGATCAGCGCGTGGTTGGGACCTACTGTGTGAAAGCCCGCCATCGGTGTCCTCCGGGTCGTTTGGTTCGGGCCTTCATTGTGCCCGATTCAACGCCTGCGTTTCTGATAGAGCTTTTCGACCCTGAGCACCTGGCCATACACTCCCTGTACCCGAATCTCATCGCCGGCGCGGATGGAGACTCCGGGATCGGTCGACGCTGCCCACTCTTGATTGGCGACCCTGACTTTGCCGGATGGCTCGATGTCGGACGTGGCCACCCCCCAGGCCCCTTCAAGGTTCAACTCTTCCTCGGTCTGAAACCCGCCGGACGTTCCACCTTCAGCCCTGACAAAGCGAATGAAGAGCACCCAAGCTACAACCGATATTGCAGTCGTGATCGCAATCATAACCGGACTTACCATATAACTTGGCTCGGGCAAGTCCGAAGGGCTGAAGTAGTTTCCGAAGAGGAATATCGAGCCCAACAATAGGGCGACGACTCCACCGGCACCGAAAGCGCTAAACCCGGGAGCCACGCTTTCCGCATAGAATAATCCAAGAGCAAGAGCTATCAGTAAGAGACCTCCCCAACTACCAGGGAGACTGAGAAATCCGACGAATCCCAAGGTGGTGGCAAGAATCCCGACTATACCCGGTGCAAACAACCCCGGCGACGACAACTCGACGAGAACGCCCAAGCCGCCGATGAGAAAGAGAGCGAGGACTACATTGGGGTTAGCGAGAACCTCGACAACTCGCTCCACAAGCGTGCGGCTTGTCCGGTGTACGGTGACGCCGGCTGTCGAGACCACAATCCGACCGCCGGCCGTTTCCGCGGTGCGACCGTGAAGCTGATCGAGCATGGTCTGCAGGTCTGGGACAATCAAGTCGACGATGCCAATATCGAGCGCCTCTTGTGCCGAGTAGGCGGCGGCCTTCGACACCGTGTCCTCAAGGGCGGCCGCATTGCGTCCGCGGACATCCGCGATGCTGCGAACGAAAGCCCGGGTTCCCTCGCTCACCTTTCGAGAAAGTGTGGCCGGCAGTTCCGTGCCGCCCGAGCCAACCGGAGATGCCGCGCCGACGCTGGTTCCAGGCGCCATGACGGCAAAGTTTGACGCGGCCAACAAGAAGGTCCCCGCCGAGGCGGCTCGAGCTCCGGCGGGCGCGACGTATACAGCGATCGGCACGTGGGATTCGAACATCAGCTCGACAATTTCCCTGGTGGACTGGAGGAGGCCACCCGGCGTGTCCAGCCGTATGACCACAAGCGATGCCGCCTCCCTGCGAGCTTCGTCGAGTCCACGGGAGATGTAGTCAACCGACAACGGATCAATCTGGCCATCGATGTCGATGACCAAGACGCTCCGTGTATTCCCGCGTGCGGCGTCAGCCGACTGCCATCCAATTGCTAGGGTGGCAACGATGATTGCGAGAATCCAGATTAACCGAAACAGACGCATTCCGCGGCCGCACGGATAACGGGTGGCTAACGCAGGTTCTCTCTCAACCATCATCGTGGCTTAGACAGGCGAAGACAGGTCAACGTCGCATCCGTAGGCCAGCAGGGACGACTGACCATTATATCCGGCTGACCTAAAGGCTTATTGACCGACCGAGGGTCGTGCATGAAAGACAACTCATACTGACTGAGTCGGCTCCGACCGACGAGCACTGGCAATCATAGGAGTTGGCACTCGATAGGGTGCGGCTAAGAGTCGGGATCTGAACGCCGCCGAATGGTGCCAGAGCGTAACAGACGTTCAGTCTCCAGGCGCAATGCACCGTCCAGTCTTGCTAGAGAAGCGGTTGTAGTGACAGCCATATCGAAGAAATAAGATCGAGATCATGACTGCGCACCGATCTTAAGTCCGAATAGCAGTGGCATTTGAATAGATCAGATGGCTCGTGTAACGATCAGAGTGCTAGAAGTCAGTGGCGATATATTTCCGAAGATTGAACAATCATGAATGCCTTTGTAAAGATGTGGCATCTTCGTCCAGTCGAGCCATGCTGAGTGTCTGGACAGAATCGAGCGAAGTGACGTCAGAGTGACTTATGCCTTACGCCACCGACTAAGCGCATGTTGGAAAGGCATCGGATCCAGCGAGAGTATCGGCAGAGTCATTTGATGCTGCTTTCAATAGTGTGGCTGAGGATTCACTTAGCCGAGCACTGATATGATTCGAGGCGCAGCCGCTGTGAGATTGTCGCAGGATGGATTGCACACTCGAATATGTGCAGTGTGTTGATTGTGTCTAACCCCGGACGTCACGGCTGGCGGCAGCGGCGTGACGATTGGATGTTCGGCCTGGAGGTTCGGTCGTGGGATCCGTCGACGTAGACGACACAATCCGCTATGAGCCCGACGAGCCGTGTCCGCCGTTGGTGGCCGTGGGGGTCGGGGCGCAAGGCGTGTTGTTGGTGCTCGCGCCAATCGTGTTGCTGGTGGCTGTCAGCGCCCTCGCGACAGGACAGGATGAACAGTACCTGACGTGGGCTGTCTTCGTGGCGTTGATGGTCAGCGGGCTGGTCACAATTCTGCAGGCGGCACGGCTTGGGCGGGTAGGTCTGGGCCACGTTCTGGTTACCGGGGTTACCCCGAATTTCATCGCAATATCCGTTATCGCGTTAGCCGAGGGCGGACCGGCGGCGCTCGCCAGCTTGGTCGTACTCTCGTCGTTCTTTTTCCTCGCCGTAGGGACCTGGCTGCCGTTGTTGCGGCGGATCATTACGCCCGCCGTTTCGGGCACCGTCCTGATGCTCATCGCGGTACTTCTGCTGCACATATCGTTTGACCGGCTACAGGAAGTGCCGCAGCACGCGGCGCCATTCGCAGGACCGTTGGTAGCGGCGGTGACACTGGCGGTTACCGTGGGGCTGGCGCTGCGTGGTCCTCAGTTGTGGCGCATCTGGTCGCCGATGATTGGTATCGGAGCGGGCTGTCTGACAGCGACGGCATTCGGTCTCTACGAGCTCGAACTGCTAGGTCGCGCGGCGTGGATCGGGATTCCGGCCCTCGGGTTTCCGGGCCTGGACCTGACGCTCACGCCGAGCATATTGGCGCTCCTACCGATGTTCC
>WTFW01000049.1 GCA_011523785.1 Chloroflexota bacterium
CGACGACCTCACCACCCTCGCCAACCCCCACGCAGACCGCTCTGTGGCAGACCCGCTCGCCGCCTGGGACTTCAGCCTCGATATCAGCAGCTACCGCGTCACCGACACCGGCCCCCACGGCCTGCACGGCCAAGCCGTCAACATGCCCACCCGAGGCATGACCGGCCACAACTTCACCGGCGCCCAAACCAGCTTCCGACTCGCCCCCCGCGAGTATGGCGCCATCTACTTCCACGACGACGACGTGGAGGACGTCGGCTGGGAGTCCGACTTCCAGCTCACCATCCCGTCCGACCTGCCCAGCGGCGTATACGCCGCCCGCCTCCGCGCCGGCGACGACGAGGACTATCTGCCCTTCTGCGTCCGTCCGGCCCGCGGCACCGCCACCTCCCGCATTGCCGTGCTCATGCCCACGCTCACCTACGTCGTCTACGCCAACTTCCGCGACATCGACGGCGCCTTCGTCGACCACGAGCGCGTTCCCAACGCCGACCCATCCCTGCACGAAGCGGTCTTCGCCTACATCCGCGCCAACGGCCTTCCCGGCCTCTACGAGCGCCACTCCGACGGCTCGGGCACCACCCACGTCTCCCACCTGCGACCGATCCTCAACATGCGCCCCAAGTTCCGCTACCGCGTCTGGGCCGCCCCCTCCCGCTTCCCTGCCGACCTCTACCTCATCGATTGGCTCGAAGCCACCGGCCACCAATTCGACGTCATTACAGACCACGACCTGCACGCCGAAGGCTCCGACCTGCTGGCTTCCTACAACGTCATCCTCACCGGCTCCCACCCCGAGTACTGGACCGCCGAAATGCTCGCCGACATGCGCTCATACCTGGATCAGGGCGGCCGCTTGATGTACCTGGGCGGCAACGGCTTCTTCGGCGTCACTACCATCGACGCCAAGCGTCCCCACATCGCCGAAGTCCGCCGCTGGGGCACCAGCTGGCCCTTCGAAATGCCCCCCGCTGAGCGCGTCCACAGCACCACCGGCGAACCCGGCGGGATTTGGCGCAACCGCGGCGTTGCCCCAAACAGCCTCATCGGCGTCGGCTCCTCTGCCGCCGGTTTCGACCGCGGCTCGCACTACGTCCGCCAGCCCGACAGCTTCGATCCCCGCGCCGCCTTCATCTTCGAGGGCATCGGCGACGACGAACCGATCGGCGACGTTCCCTCCCTCGTCGTCCGCCATGGCGCGGCCGGCTACGAGATGGACCGCCTGGACTTCAGCCTCGGCACTCCGCCCCACGCCCTGCTGCTGGCCTCATCCGTCGGCCACTCCGAGCGCTACACCGCCTTCAACGACGAGCGCCTGTACTTCACCCAGGGCAAGGACGGCATGCTGCCCGACTCACCGCCCCCAACTGACGGACCTCACGCGTTCGTCCGCGCCGACATGGTCTACTTCGAAACCCCCAACGGCGGCGCCGTCTTCTCCGTCGGCTCCATCGCCTGGCGCGGCTGCCTCTCCCACAACAATTACGACAACACAGTCTCCCGCGTCACCGGCAACGTCCTCCGCCGCTTCGCCTCCGACCAATGACCCCGCCACCTCTCTACAACGGCATCCACCCCCCTGCCGAGTGGCCACCCCGAACCATCCGGCCCGGCGGAGACCCGTTGCCGGTGCCCTATCTCGCCAATCCGCCGCGCGTCATTCCTATCGACGTAGGTCGGCAGCTCTTCGTCGACGACTTCCTGATCGAACACACCACCCTGCGCCGCATCTACCACGCCGCCAAAGTCCACGAAGCCGCGCCGGTCCTATCGCCCGAAACCGACCTCGAACTCAACCAGAGTCACTGCCCGGTTGCCGCCCCCTTCAACGACGGCGCCTGGTACGACCCCGCCGAGCAGACCTTCAAGCTCTGGTACCACGCCGGCTGGTTCGACGGGACTGCCCTGGCCACAAGCAGCGACGGGATCAACTGGGAGCGTCCGTCCCTGGACATCGTGCCCGGCACCAACGCCGTCATTGCGCACCCGCCCGGCTGGCGGCGCGACGGCGCCCTGGTCTGGCTCGACGCCGACGCTGATCCACCCGAGCGATTCAAGATGTTCATCTTCTGGCGCCATCCCGAGCGTCACGAGGGCCTCATCTACACCTCGCCCGACGGCATCCACTGGAACGAACGCGGCCCCACCTCCCAGTGCGGCGACAACTCCAGCTTCTTCTACAACCCATTCCGCCGGCGCTTCGTCTTCAGCATTCGCTTGAGCTGGAATCGCCGCGCCCGCCTGTATTTCGAGCGCCCCGACTTCCTGCAGGCCGCGCGCTGGGATCCCGATCTGGCCGTCCGCTGGGCGCGCGCCGACCGGCTTGACCGGCCCGATCCATTTCTCGGGCTTCGCCCACAGCTCTACGACGTCAACGCCGTCGCCTACGAGAGCATCATGCTCGGCGCATTCGCGATCTTTCATGGGCCCGAGAACCCCGACGCCGCCAGCATCAGCCGGCCCAAGATCAACGACCTGCAACTCGCCTACAGTCGCGACGGCTTTCATTGGCGCCGCCCGCACCGCCAGGCCTTCATCGGCGCCAGCCGGCGCTGGGGCGACTGGAACTACGGCTACATCCACGCCGCCGGCGGAATCTGCCTGGTGGTCGGCGACGAACTCTGGTTCTACTACGGCGCCTTCTCCGGCCAGGGCTCCGTGCTGAAGCCGGGTGAGTTTGGCGGCGAATACGAGCAGGACAACGCTATGTACGCCGGAGGCCACACCGGCCTGGCCACGCTCCGCCGCGATGGCTTCGCGTCCATGCAGGCCGATAGCGACTGTGGCGTGCTCGCCACCCGCCTGGTCACGTTCAGCGGCTCGCAACTGTTCGTCAACCTGGACACCCCGCAGGGCGAGTTGCGAGTCGAAATCCTCGACGAGCACGGCGATGTCATGCACCCGTTCTCGCTCGCCAACTGCCGGCCGCTCACCACCGACGCCACTCGCACCCGCGTCAATTGGAACGGCGCCGGTGACCTGTCTTCGCTTGCCGGCCGCCCAGTCCAGTTCCGCTTCCACCTGCGCAATGGCAACCTCTACGCCTTCTGGGTCAGCCCGTCCACCTCAGGCGCCAGCAACGGCTACCTCGCCGCCGGCGGGCCCGGCCTCTCCGGACCCGTCGATGTCTAGTCAACCGCCGACCGGCTGAACGAAAGGAAGCGACCAGTGGCCCGAGAGTTCGACCGAACCGAAAAACGACACCCGGTCCCCATGCCGCCGCCGCTCGACTTCCCGGAGCACGGCACCCCTGAAGCCGACGTGCTGGCCGAGGTGGAAGCCCGCTTAGCCAACGACCCCTACCCCGTCGAACGAAACTTCGGCGTCAGCTACGTCGGCCCGCCCCACGACATCGCCGAACGGATCCGGCCCCTCGCCGCCGGCTCCTTCTTCGTCGAGTGGGCGCGCGACATGAACCCCGGCGCCGATCTCTTCGAGAAGGAAGCCGTGCGCATGCTGGGCTCCCTGCTCGGCCATCGCGACGCCGTCGGCTTCATCACCAGCGGCGGCACCGAGTCGAACCTCCTTGCTCTCCGGCTGGCCCGCAACCTGGGATCCAAGTCGGAACCCGAGGTCGTCCTTCCAACCACCGCCCATTACAGCTTCCGACTGGGCGCCGAGCTTCTCGGCCTGCGGCTCCGCGAAGTCGACGTGGACGACGCCATGCGCCCCGACATGCGACAGGTTGAACAGTCACTCAATGGCAACACAGTGGCACTCGCCTGTTCAGCGCCGGAAGGCAACTTCGGGCAACTCGACCCCGTCGAGGAGTTCGCGGACCTTGCGCAGCGCAAAGGCCTGTACCTGCACGTCGACGCCGCCTTCGGCGGCTTTGCCCTGCCCTTCCTGCGCGACTTGGGTTACCCCATCCCGCCGTTTGACTTCAGCCTCCCAGGCGTTTCGTCGATGATGACCGACGGTCACAAACTGGGTCTGCTACCGGTCGCAACCGGCTTCTTCCTCATCCGCGACCAGGCCATGCTCGACGCGATCCCCGCGGAATTCACCGGCATCCACACCATCACCGCCACCAAGCCCGGCGATCACGCCGTCGCCGCCTGGTCCGTCATGCGCCGTCTTGGCCGCGAGGGCTATCGCGAGTCGGCCCGACGCCTTATGGAAGTGGTGGACACTGTCAGCAAGGGCATCGAGGACATTGACGGCCTGCGCCTCCTAGTACGTCCCTTGCTCGCCGTCGTCAACTTCACATCGGACCGCGACGATGTGGAGCGCATCTACCTCGAACTACGCCGTCGCGGCTGGGGCGCCACCTACGGCCACGACGGCGCCCAGGGCCGTATCCGCCTCTCCATCCACCCCCACCGCGACGTCGAACACGCCCACGGTTGGGTAGCCGCTCTGAAGGAATCCGTACGGGCGGTACGTGCCGACGGCTAACTTCGTCGCCTCAATGTGCGGACTCCGACATCTTCAACTATCGCCTCAGGATCATCCAATGCAATACCTAAGATCATCGCTTCTTTCTTCCTTGCGAATAGGCCCTCCAGCAATTCTGGATCCCTCAGAACTATCACTACATCAGGATCTCCGAGCAGCGACACATTCACAAATCCGTCAGCTTGCCGATCAGCCCTCGTTACTTTGCGTACTTCCGATACGTTGCTCAGAGCTATCTGGCCACGCCAGACCAATCCTGTACGAAGGTAGATGTACTGGTCATCTACAATCACTGGTTGCAAACGCGAGGCATGAATGTGGCCAATCATCCACAATAGTGTGTAAATGCTAACGGCCGTGAACACCCAGGCACCGGTCGGAGTCCAGATACTGATTACTAAGTGCAGACCGAAGGTCTCGACTATAACCAATGCCATGAGAGGCCAGAACAAGAAGTTACTCTTCCGATGGTATGAGTGCACTGAGACAACCGGACGAGATGTCCTGAACTTTGCGAACCATCCCGCAAAGACAAGATACAACATGGACACTTCCGAGGCCACAATTGCGGCCACGAAGTCGCTTTTGACGGACTTTCGTATGCCAGTTCTCAGAGCGTCAGTAAAGTAAAGGCATTCGAGCCTGGCCGTTCGGATATCACGAATTACGCAACGGAGCTTGATCAAGAGAAAAGCAGCCACGATCAATTCGATCGCCGGGATAAGGAAGTCGCTAAATCTCAGGAACGATTGTTCGGATGTCGGCAGGACGAACCTGACTATCAGAAGTGACAGAACGCATACGGGCACAATACTAGAGAGTGGCAGAAAATCCTTACGTACCACCAGCAGATAGAATAGTATTGGAACTCCTACTGCGATATCAAGTGTAATAGCAATTGCCAAAACACTTGGCTGTGGACTTGCTTCGACACGCGAAGCGATCCACATCTCTATCGACAGCAGCAGAATAGAGAGTGTGACAAATGTGATAAACGATCTTCGACGAGTGAGGGTCATGTCAGAGAGCGACAGGTTCATCAATCGCATTTCGCGCCTCATCATCCAAGTGACTGAGTTTACTTGCCCTAGTCTGGCTCCCAGACTGTGTGTCGGGATCGCGAAGACTGCATCGCGAGCTTTCCACCGGGAAGTGCTCTCCTGCTCTGTCCTTAGCCCGGTTCATCCCCAAGACACCGGCGGGGCGTCCACGACTCGGTCGTGGACGCCCCGCGGCGATAGCGATCAGCTAGCGGCTGTAGCCGGTCGGTGCAGCCGGCGGCCCTTGCGCGCGCGCCCGCTCCGCCATGTGCTCCAGCATGAACCGGAAGTCCTGGTACGCACCCAAGCCTCCCAGGCTGCTGTTCAGCGACCGCAGCCGGTCCTCCAGCTCCGTCAGATCTCGGGCAATCTCGGCGACGAATTCGCCGTCGTACAACCCACCGTAGCGGTCGGCCGACAGCGCCACAATCGCCCCAAGCTCTAAGAGCGGATCGCCCGATCGGCTCAGGCTGGCGTCCAGCCGTCCGCGCACCTCGGTGCGCTGCGACCGCGACTGCCCGGTCTCTGCCACCACCCAGCGCAGCTCGACGTTGGCCAGAGTTACCTCCTGCCCAGTGCGGGCCAGCGCCCGGTCGTGCAGTTCGATCTCGTAGAACACCGTGGTCGCGGCACCCGACGGAATCTCCGCGAACTCTTTGCGATCCTCCGCGAAGCTCTGGTCGGACGTCACCCGGTTCTCGTAACCGATGATCCGCCACGACCGCACCAGGTCCGGATCCCAGATCACCTGGGCCCGCGTCTGGTCCGCGAATGGCGTCGACAGCGCCAGCCAGCTGTCCCGGCTGAACGTCGCCTTTGCCTGTCCGGTGTTATCCAGGTACCGGTACCAGCCGTTGCCGTGCTGCGCCAGCTGCTCCAACAACACGTCGTTGTAGTTGTTGATGCCGACCCCAATAGTGATCAGCCGCAGAGGGTTCAGCGCATTCCGGTCGTAGGCCGACTCCAGGATCGCGAACGGATTCGTCGCGTCTACGTTGGCCACGCCATCCGACATCAGAATGACGTAGTTGTAGGCCTCGGGCCGCTCCCGGCGAATCCTGTCAGCCAGACGCACGCCCTGATTCAGGCCGGCCTGCACGTTGGTGCTGCCATGCGGCGCCAGCCGCTGGATCGACCGTTGCACCGAAGACGCATCCGGCGATGAGTGCCCCACCGTGAGCTCGTGGATGACGCCTTCGGTGAAGTGCACGACCGCCAGCCGATCCTGCGGTCGCAGGCTCTGGCGAATCGCCTCGGCCGCCGACCGCGCAATGTCCACGCGGTTGCCGTCGCCCATGGAGCCGGACGCATCCAGCACCAGCGTGACGTTCAACGGCCGGTCGTCGGCCACTTCCGCCGCCTGGAAGCCAATCCGCACCAGGTGCTTGCTGCCATCCAGCGGATGCATGGCCACGTCACTGGTGATCGCAAAGCCCCAGTCGTCGGCCGGCAGCTCGTAGCCGTAGTCGAATGCGTTGATCCACTCTTCGGCCCGAACTGAGTCAGGCTCGATCTCGTAGCCCTCCTGCAGCCAGGACAGCGCTAACTGGTACGACGTCCGGTCCGTGTCCAAGCTGAACGTCGACACGGCATCCTCGGCGGTGGCAACGAATGGCTGGCGTCCGTAGTCCTGGAAGGTCGTGGCCGGGGGACGCGCCGGCGCGGGCGTTGCGGCCGGTTGCGAGGCGGCTGCCTGAGGAGCAGCCGTGGCGGCAGGAGGCGGCGGCGCCTGGCTCATTGGCGCGGCCTCGACCTCAACAATCTTCTCGACGACTTTCTCAACCTCGACGACTTTCTCAACCTCGACGACTTTCTCAACCTCGACTGTCTGAGTCACAACCTTTTCGACCTGCTGGGTTACGACTCTCTCGACCGGGACCTCCTTGACAACGATTTTCTCGACTACCCGCTCGACCGGCACTTCCTTGATAACGACTCTCTCGGCAGGAGCTGCTGCAGGCCTTGCCATAGCAGGAGCAGCAGTCGCGGCCGGTGCTGCGGCAGCAGCCGCAGCCGGCGCCGCCTCCAAGTAGGACTCCGAGATGCCGAATTCACCCTGAGTCGCGCGCGACGCAAGAAAAACGGCCGAAGCTGCCACTGCCACGGCGCCACCGGTCGCCATCATCGGGAACCAGTTTTGCTTCAGTGCACCCAGAATCTTGCGGCGCACCTGCGTCACCGGATGCCGCGTGGGCGGCAGATCCATTTGGTCCTCAAGCGTCTGCCACAGGTTCTCCGGCGCGCGCAGGTCCTCCGCCTCCGCTTCAAAGTGTTCGCGCAGCGCGCGTTCCATCTCCTGATCCGATCCGTAGTTACTGGCCATGGCTGTACGCCTCTCGGGCACCGCCCGATGCGAGTTGTTCCCGAAGCTGGCCAAGGGCTCGACTGAGCCGCGATTTGACCGTGCCCTCCCGCACGCCAATGGCTTCGGCCAGCTCGGGAACCGTCAGGTCCGCGAAATAACGCAGCACGACCACCTGCCGGTGGTCCCGACTCAACCCTCCGAGCGCCTCTCGGATCGCCTGGCGGTCGAGGTTGGCCTCCACCGTCTCTCCAGGGCTGGGGCGGTCGTCTGCGTGGCTGTAGGTCTCCAGCGGTACGGTGTCTAGCGCGCGACGTCGGCGCTGCGACACCACCGCGTTCACCAGAATGCGGACAAGCCAGGGCTTCACCGGCCGTCCATTCTGAAAGCCCGATATACCCCGCCAGGCGGCGAGGAGGGCCTCCTGCACCTGCTCTTCGGCCAACGCGCGGTTCCCGGTCATGAGGACCGCCGTGCCAAACAGCACGTCCTTGTAGCGCTCCACCAGATGGCGAAACGCTTCGTGCTCGCCGCCTTGACAACGCAGCACGGCTTGTTCATCGGTCATAAGCCGTCCTCATCATCCAATCTCCTGGTGCCTTCCACTAATGACTACGCGCGGCCGGAGCGAATCGTTCCATGGCAAGCCCGGATTCCGGTCTTCTCTCGAGTTTCGCAAGTCGAGGCCCGCGCAAGCCCGGGACCGCATTCGGTTCAGGGGCGTTCAGCTTGCGAACTCAGTGCGCCAGCCAGACGGGCTCGACGCCATTCAGCAACTTGCCGCAGCGACTCCTGGCCTGCTCAGACACTCGAGTTAGTCATCTACATGATCTAGAATACGACTATGATTCGAGTCAACATGGCGGACGCCAAAACGCATCTCTCGCGCTATGTGGAACGCGTGGAGAAAGGCGAGACGATTGTTCTGTGCCGCCGGAATGTGCCCATTGCTGAGATCCGCCCACTGCCGAAATCCCCCAGCGGATTGCGACCTGTCGGTATCGACCGAGGAATGAACATTCCAGCGAGCTTCTTCGAGCCGCTGCCTCAAGACCTGCTGAACGCCTTTCAGGGGAATCCGGACGAATCATGAGGCTGCTGCTGGACACGTGCACGTTTCTTTGGCTGGCGACGGATCACCCGCAATTGAGCGTATCGGCTCGAAACTGCTGTCGCGATCCGGGCAACAGCGTGTACCTCAGCGCCTTGTCAGCCTGGGAGATTGCGATCAAGTACCGCCTGGGACGTCTACCTCTTCCTGAACCGCCCGCGCGCTACGTGGCCAGCCGGCGGCAGTGGCTACAGCTCGAACCGCTGGCCTTCGACGAGGCGAGCGCTAGTCACGACGTTCTCCTCCCTCAGCTTCACAGCGACCCATTCGACCGAGGCCTGGTCGCGCAAGCCATCCTGCACCACATGACAATCGTGACGCCGGACTCTGCAATTGCCCAGTATCCGGCTCCCGTTCTCTGGTAGCTCCAGGCGATTTTGAGCTAAGGAATTCTTGCTGGCGACACTTCCGGATTGAAGCCCGTGCCTCCCAGGTTCGAGCCTCAGCCCATAGGAACAATCGTCGCCTTCACGCATTCCATCGCCAGCGCGCTGCGAATGGCCTCGGCCACGCCAGCCTCTGATAGCGGAAACGTGCGTTGCATGAGCGACCAGTCGTAGTCGTCCTGAATGGCGTAGAGGTTTCCCATTGCCTGATCGACTTCATCAGGCGTGAATGCCCAACTGGCCAGCACCTGGACTTCCTTAACGCAAATCCGATGCCAGTTGGTATCGATGCTTCCCGCGTCGGTGAACTGGCCCATTTCCACGAAGGTGCCCCCGTCGCGGAGCATTTCAATGCCTTCGGGCCCGGCCGGCGGGGCGCCGCTGCAGTCCACGACAAGATCAGCGCCGAGGCCGCCGACAGCCTCGCGAACCGCGGCGATTCTGCCGGCCGAGGTTTGGTGCTCGTCAATCGACACGGTGGCATCGGCGCCGTACGTCCGACATAGGGCCAGGCGTGGCGCCTCCGGGGCTCCCACCACGACGACCTTGCCAGCGGCGCGCTGCTTAGCCGCGATGAGTGCAAGGACGCCAATTGGCCCCGAGCCCTGAATGACAACGGAGTCGCCGGCCTTGAATCCCTCGTTGCCAAGCGAGGAGGCGCGATTGAAGGCGCGGGTTACGGAGGCGTAGGGCTCAACGAGCGTCCCGACCATGCCGGGCATGTCGTCGGGCAGTCGAAAGACCTTGGTCGCAGGAAACGACGCCAAGTCGACGAACACCATCTCGGCCCACCCACCCCAGAGGTGCGGCGGCCGCTGGAAGCCGATCTTGCGTCCGTAGTAGGTCGGGTTCAGACAGCGGTTCGCACGCGTCGGGAAATGCACACAGAAGTAGCAGGATCCGCAGGCCATGAGCGGCGGAATCATCACCCGGTCGCCCGCTCGCAGAGGATTCCCCATGTAGTCGCTGGCTAGTCCGGGACCGATCTCATCAACTACGCCGGCCAATTCGTGGCCCAGCGTGAATGGCCACGGAAGCTCGTCCGGCCAGTGGCCACGCAGGATGTGCAGGTCGGTGCCGCAGACCCCGCAAGCGTCAATCCGGATCAAGGCGCCGCGCTCCGGTACGACTGGACGCGGCACCGTGCGCAGGACAGGGGCCGTTCCAGGGCCATCAAACGTGATGACCTGGACGGAAGCTGTCCTAGCCAGGTTCGGAGACACCGTGAGTCGCCTGCGCGAGGTCAGCCGCTAGGACTGATCGGTCCAGTCGAACAGGACTCCAAGCCAGCCCTCGGGACCGCTTGCGATCATTTCGTACATCTCAGGCGCTCGCGTGTAGGGAACGTCGTGCGTCACGAGACTGTCGACGTTGAGTTCGCCGCGGCCGATCAGATCAAACACGTAGGCGCGATTGGCCGGGCGCGTCCATTGGAAGCGGTGGTATGGCTCGGCCGGATAGTCGAGCGAATAGTTGCCCAGGATGTCCAATTCGTGCCGCAGCACCTCGGGCTGAAGCGCTATTTCCACCGTGCCCGGCGGGCTGCCCGACAGGCAGACCGTGCCGCCGCGGGCCGCCGCCTTCAGGCAGTCCGCAAAGACTTCAGGGTTTCGCGCAACCATGAATACGACGCGGGCTCCACCACCAGTCAGATCGTGCACGGCCTGCACAGCGTCCTCGCGAGCCGCGTTGACCGTGTGGGTGGCACCGTTTCGCCGACTGCGTTCGAGTCGCTCGTCCATCAGGTCGATGGCGATCACCGGGTAGGCGCCTGCCCTTGCGGCAAAGTAGGTAGTCAACTGCCCAACTAAGCCCTGCGCGAACACCGCGACCGACTCGCCAAGATAGGGTCTGGCGCGCCGCACCCCGTGCAGTGCAACGTCGCCCAGGACCGCAAAGGTCGCCTGGGCATCCGAAACGCCGTCAGGGACATGGCCGGCGTAGCCACCCCAATTCGAAGGGGAGCTGACATTGACAAGGTCAGCGCCCTGGTGCGGCGAAATGATGAGCACCCGATCGCCAGACGTGTAGTTGGCGACGGATGACCCCGTCTCCTCCACCACGCCGACGGCGGTATAGCCGATCTTGGTGTCGCTTGACCGAGACATCTCGTAGGCGTTGCGTTCGGAGCCGGCGCTGACCTGCGTCTTGCGGATGCGTACCAGGATTTCATCAGGCGCGGGCTTGGCCACCTCGATCGAACCAAGGGCGGCCTTGCCTTCCGGCGTTAGAACGATTCTGGGGACAGAACGCATCGCCAGCCTCCGCTTCACGCTCGTCGGTCCGGATCCGTCTCCGCAGGACAGACAGAAACCGCTTCGCCTTAGACGTTCAATCTAGTCGATTTCTCGGCCAGCTGCCTGCGAGGGCCCGAGCCTTGAGAGCACCAATCTGGTTCCAGCCGCTGCCAATCTAGCGCCGTGCTCTCGCCGCATACGCCTGCCCAGGATATTTCCTCTTGAAACTATCCTCGCGTTGTTGCAATTCAAAAGACGAACGCGGTATAACCTCAGTGAAGAACGTCGGGGGTAGAGTCCATGAGATCCATTTCAGCTAAACGACTTGTCGCGATTGCCCTGATGGCTGCCTTTGCGTTGGCGGCTGTGGGGTGTGGTGAAGAAGAGAGCGGTCCGTTTCGGATCGGCGTGATGGAGTCGGTCACCGGGGCCGGTGAGACCTATGGCACGGTGGCCGTACAGGCCAAGCAGCTGGCCGTGGACGAAATCAACGCGGCCGGCGGCATCGACGGGCGGATGCTCGAGCTCGTTGTCGAAGATTCCAAGTGCAATGCGCAGGACGCGATCACCGCGTACAACAAGCTGACCGACGTTGACGAGGTGAAGATCATCCTCGGTACGTCGTGCAGCGGCGCGATGCTGGGCGCCGCGCCACTGGCCGAGCGGGAAGGCGTGGTGATGTTCTCCGGTCTGGCCACAAACCCGGACATTGCCGAGGCGGGGGACTACATCTTCCGAACGTCGCTGAGCGACGCCACGGTGGGCGTGGACACCGGCAACGTGCTGTGGGCGGACGGGATTCGCAACCTGGCGACCATCAACGAATCCACCGACTACGCCGAGGGCGTGCGACGAACCACCACGGCGCAGTTCGAGAAACTGGGCGGCCAGATCGTGGCGGCCGAGAGCTATCCGTCCGACACGACCGATTTCAGGACGCAGTTGACCAAGATTCTGAACGCGAGCCCCGATGCCCTGCACATCGCCGCACAGGCCGAAGCCAGCGGCGGCACCATCATCAAGCAGGTTCGCGAGTTGGGCTACGAAGGCCCGATTTACGCGGACGTTGTCCCGATTGGCACGACGGCCCTTGAGATAGCGGGCGAGGCCGCAACCGGGGTTAAAGCGATTACGCCGGACCTGGATCCAGCCAACGCCAAGGCCCAGGAAGTGCTGGCAGCGTTCAGAGCGGAGTACGACTACGTCACGCTCCCCTGGTTCCTGGGCTCGGCCTACGACAACGTCTACATCACCGCCGAGTGCCTGAAGCAGACCGGTGACGACCAGGACGCCGACGGGTTCCGCGACTGCCTGTACGACATCACCTGGAGCGGCACGATTGGCGTGAATTACAGCTTTGACGCGAAGGGCGAGGTCGTCGGCCTGTCGAACGCGGTACTGGAGGTGCTGCCTGTGTCCGAGCGAACCGAGGAGAACGGCGGCTACCGAGTCCTGGGCGCGGCGCCGACCAACTGAGTCAGATCACGTGATCCATATGGCTGTGGGGTTGGTCCCGATTCCAGGGACCGACCCCACGGTCTCGAAAGCAAGATTGGCTGAGCCGACGACCAATCACGTCGGCCACAACTCTCGATGAGCGTGGCGCGGCTTCGCGACGCCTCCGTCGTGAGTTTCCTGAAGATTCGCGAGCAGCAGAGCCGGCTGCTGGCCATGGCTCTCGCGGTCGCCATCGTGGCGTATATCGGCTGGAAAATCGTCCAGTCGCCTGACCAGGCTTTGCAGTTCGCGTTCAATGGCCTGGCCGTCGGGGCGGTGTACGCCCTGCTGGCCATGGGCTTCACCTTCGTCTACAGCACGGTCTGGTTCTTTGACCTGTATTACGGCGCGGCCGCGGCAATCGGCGCCTACGGTGTGTTCTACCTGCGATCGCACGACGTCCTGGGCGGTCAATACGCGGTGAACAGCGGGCCCGTCAACGTGCTGTTCGCCGTCGTCACGGCCGGCGTGGCCGCGTGGGCACTGCACGTCTTGTTCTATCGCCGATTCCAGACGCGCGCGCAGCCAAGAACGCTCCTGATCATCGGCGGACTGCTGGCGACGGCGGTAGGCGTCTATACGGGCCTCGTTCTGGCTGACCCGGCGAACCTCCACGTCCTCCTCAGTCCCCTGGTTGCGGTCCTGGTAGCGGGAGGGGCGACCTGGGGCCTCCGTCGCGGATTCCAGCGCGTCGTTGCCCCGGCGACCCGCGGGCCGCTAGGGGCGATGGTCACGGTTGCGATCGTGGTGGGCGTGTTCGTGGCCATCCTGGTCGCGAACACGCCAAGCCTCGGGCTCTACTTGAGCTGGGGCGTCGCCTGCCTGTTGTCGGGGACCGTGAGCCTGGCCCTGTACCGCGGCCTGTACGTAACCATGCGCGAACGGGCCAACTCGCCGCTGATCATGCTGGTGGCATCACTGGGCATCCTGCTGGCGATCACGGCGTTCATCACCATCGTGTTTCGTGCCGCGCCCAGGCCACTGCCGGACACTTTTGGCAGCGAGCCCTGGACCATCGGCGGCGCCAATATCAAGGGCTTCAACGTATTCGCCATCGGCCTGGCGGTGGCCGGCTTTGGCCTTCTGCTGTTCCTAGTCAAGAAGACTGCCTTTGGCAAGGCCGTACGGGCGATCGGCGACGATGAGGAAGTCGCCAAAGTCGTCGGCATCAATACGACCGTGATCATTGCGGTGGTGTTTTTTATTGGCGCGGTTTACGCCGCCCTGGCCGGCCTGGTAAGCGGTCACGACACGGCCATTCAGCCGCGGATGGGTCTGCTGTTGCTCCTCAAGGGATGGATTGCGTCCGTGGTGGGCGGAATCGGCAGTCTCTATGGGGCGATTGTCGGAGGCTTTGCGCTCGGGATGCTGGAGCAGTTCGGCATCTGGGACCTGGCCGGCGAATGGCGGGACGTGATTTCGTTCATTGTGCTGATCGTGTTCCTATCGTTCTGGCCGCAGGGCCTGTTACCCAGGAAGTGACCGCGTGAGTATCGTCACCGGAGCGCTGCGAAACGTTCGGGACGTTGCGCGCGATCCCCGATCGTGGTGGCAGCGCTCCAAGGGCAACATCGAGCTGTGGGCCAACCTGATCGTCCTCGGCTGGGCGCTCGTCTTCATGCTGTGGCGAGGCGGCGGGTTCGCGATCACCGTCGGCAGCGTCTTCGCCATCTGGGCGATTCTGGCCGTGAGCCTCAACCTGGTGGTCGGCTACGCCGGCTTGCTGTCGGTGGGCCACATCGGTTTCCTGGGCATCGGCGCCTACACGACGGCCGTGCTGACATCCCACGCGTCATATGAACAGCTCCGAACTGAGGCGATCCCCACCTTTGGCTGGCCATTCTTCGCCGCGCTGCCATTCAGCGTGCTGCTTGCCGGGGTCGTCGCCCTGGTCGTGGGCGTTGCCTTCAACCGGTTTCGCGACGACATCTATGTGCTGGTTTCGTTCGGTTTCGCGGTCATCGCCTTCACAACATTCCTGAGCTGGCGAAACCTGACCAGGGGCGCCTTCGGCATTCATGAAATCGCCCGTCCAGCCATAGGTCCATGGGTCTTTGACGGCGAGTTGGAGTTTCTGGCTCTGCTGCTCGTTTTCCTGGGGCTGGTTGTGTTGATCGCCTGGCTGATCGTGACCTCGTCGTTCGGACGCGTGCTCACGGCCATCCGCGAGGACGAGCAGGCCATCCAAGTCTTCGGCTACCGCACAACCCACTACAAGCTGGCGATCTGGGTTATCTCAGCAATGATTGCCGGATTGGCGGGTGCACTGCTTGCGAGTTGGAGCACGTTTATCGACCCCAACTCCTTCGTCCTGCTGGAGTCGGTCCTTCTCGTCTCCATCGTCATCCTGGGCGGACTGGCCAGCATCTGGGGATCGTTGCTTGGGGCCCTGGCGTTCGTGATGCTGGAAGAGGGCATGCGCTTCGTGCCGTTCCTGCCTTCCGAGTTCATTGGCCAGATTCGACAGGTGATCCTGGGAATCCTCCTGGTTCTGCTGATGCTGTTCAGGCCGCAGGGCCTGGTTGGGAGATTCAAGCTGTGAGCACCCAGGTCGATCCCCGCGTGTACGTACTGGAGACGCGCGAGATCTCAAAGAGCTTCGGGGCCGTTAAGGCCATAGACCAGCTGACGATCTCAATCCTGCGGGAGTGGCTGACCTGCATCGTGGGACCAAACGGATCCGGCAAGTCAACCCTGATCAATCTGCTGAGCGGCATGCTTCCGCTGGACGGCGGAATCGTCGTTGTCGACAACGTCGGACTCCGCGTCGTCAAGGCGCACGCTTCGCCGGACCACGGCATCACACGCACCTTTCAGGAAGTGAGGCTGTTCGATCAGATCAGCGTTTGGGACAACATCATGGTGGTCCTGACGGAACGCCGCGTGTTTCCCGCCCTGCTGGAACGAGCCAAGCCCAGTCACAGGGACGAAGCCGAGCGAATCCTGAAGAGCGTGGGCATGTGGGAGAAGCGCGACGCGATGGCCCAGGACCTGTCCTACGGGCAGCGAAAGCTGCTGGAGATCGGGCGGGCGATGGCGATGGACGTGCAGATCTACCTGTTCGACGAACCCTTTGCCGGGCTCTTTCCGAGGATGTTGGAGCAGGTCAAGTCAATCTTGAAGGACATGCGAGAGCAGAAGCGCAGCATCGTCTTCGTTTCCCACAACATGGATATCGTTCGCGAGTTGTCCGACCACCTCTTCGTCCTCGACAGCGGGACCCTGCTCGCCGCGGGCGAGGTTGAGGAGGTGCTCGCCAGATCGACGGTCATCGATGCCTACCTCGGCCACTAGCATGAGAGCCAGGTCTGGCTGATGCTTCTCGAACTGGTTGATATCTCGGTCCGCTACGGCCAGGTGCGCGCCTTAACCGATGTATCCCTTGGCGTCGGCGAGGGCGAGATCGTGGCGGTGATGGGTCCGAATGGGGCAGGTAAGTCAACGGTGCTGAAGGCCGTGATGGGACTGGCGCCGGTCGTGGGTGGACACGTGAATTGGCGGCAGAACCGGCTCACGGCGCCGACACACGAGATCGTGAGCGAGGGCATTGCGTTTGTGCCGCAGGGCCGGCGTGTGTTCACCCATTTGACGATTGAAGAGAACCTGGAGATGGGGTGCCTCTACCTGAACGACGCGGCCGAGAAGCAGCGGCGCCTGGACACCGTGCTGGACCTTTTTCCGGTCCTCTACGAGAAGCGCCGCGACCTGGCCAGCCAGATGTCGGGTGGACAGCAACAGATGCTGGCGCTGGGGCGCGGCCTGATGGCCGGCCCGGACGTGCTGCTGCTGGACGAGCCAACGCTGGGGCTGGCGCCGATCGTGGTGAAGGAAGTATTTCAGAAGGTCGCGGAGATTAGCGAGAAACTGAAGACCACGATCATGGTGGTGGAGCACAACATCAAAGGTGTGCTGGACATCGTGGACCGCGCCTATGTGCTGGACATGGGGCGCGTCGTGCATGACGGCACGCCGGAGTCGATCCAGGAAACCGACATCCTGACGCAGGTGTTTCTCGGGAAGATCGACTCGGGCATGGAAAGCGATGACATCTGAGGCAAGAGTTGTCGGCATAGTTCCGTCTGGTTGCTGGGCACATGAGATGCCCGGCTGGCGGCAAGCTCTAACCGCAGGGTCATAAGTCGCATCGCGATGGCGAAGGAGCAGCGCCGACAACGTCGTCGCGATCGCGTCACGCTGGCTGATGTTGCGGCCGCCGCCGGTGTGTCGAGGACGACGGTGTCCTGGGTGCTCAATGATCGAGCTCGTCGCATCCCCGATTCCACGAGGCGCCGGGTGCGAGCGGCTGCTAAGCGGCTGGGCTATCGACCAAATCGAATTGCGCGCCAATTGAGAGCCGGCCGCAGGCACGCCGTGGGCATCGTCACGGCCCTATCGGTGCCAAACGTGGCCAATCTCCTCCGATCGCTCGCCGCCGAAGTCAAGTGCCTCGAGCATCAGCTGGAAATCATGGACGGCGGATCGGATGCGCAGATTGAGTTGGAAGCGCTGCGCACACTGGTTGAGCAACAGGTGGACGCGATCGTGCTCATGGGCGACCGAGATCCAACGTGGCCGGGCACCGACGAACTGGAGCAGATTCACGCGGCCGGTCTGCCCTGCATCGCCGTGAGCGTTCACCGTCCTGGCTCCCAGGTGCCGTTTGTCACCTCGGATCACGTGCGAATGGCCGCGCTGGCGACCGAGCATCTCGCCGCCCGCAATCGCGTCCGTATCGCGCTGGTGAGCGAGCCTGCCGCAGCGTCGGGTCCGACCACGCTGCTTGGGCTGCGGCTACAGGGCTACCTGGAGGCGCTTCAGGCAGTGGGACTGGAGCCGGTGGCTCGTTCGATTGCCGACGTGATGCAGCTCAGCGGCGAGACCGAAACTGGACTCGCCACCTGCGTCCAGACATGCGATGCGATCGTTGCAGCGTCCGACGTCTCAGCCCTGCGGGTGATTCGAACGGCACGGGAACAAGGCGTGGAATTGCCAGCCGACCTCGCCGTGGTAGCGATTGGTGAAAGCCCTCTGGTCGAGTTGGTGAGTCCGCGCGTTTCGCAGGTCGTGCAACCCCATGCTGCCTATGTGCGCGGGATCGCACGAATCCTGCGGGACGTCCTGCAGGATCCAAAGGCCTGGGACAGACGCAGCATCGTGACCAGGCCGCGCCTAATCGCGCGCGAGTCGAGTTGGGGTAGCAGCGGCTAACGAAGATCGTTTGACAGCGAGAACTTCGACCTGATAATATTGTCGTGACAGTGGTTTATCGTTCAACCATTGGGGTCAGTACGGTCGCCAGCCGGCCGCCGTCAACTGCCACAATCGTCGGGGAGGAAGACCGATGGCACAGTCGCAAACCAAGCGCAGCATTTCTCGACGCAGTTTGATCGCCATGCTTGGCGGAGGGGCGACCACTGTTGCCCTGGCCGCGTGCGGCGAGACACAGGTTGTCACGCAAGAGAAGATCGTGACCCAAGAGGTCGAGAAGATCGTTCAGGTCGAGAAGGAGGTCCCCGTCGAGAAGATTGTCCAGAAGATTGTGACCAAAGAAGTCCCAGTCGAAGTCCCGAAGGTAGTTGAAGTTGAGAAGGTCGTCGAAAAAATCGTGGAGGCCGCGCCACAGGCAACGCTTCAGCGCGTCGAGATCATGACGCCGTATGTGGGCATTCCGCGGCGTCAACCACACCGGGCGTGGATGCTCTACGTGTCAGAGCGACTGGCCGAGCATCACCCGAACATCATCATGGACCATAAGCCGACGACGAACTCGACGGATACATTCTTCATTCGCGTAGCGGCCGGCGATCCTCCGAACATCAAGGACACGGCCGGATGGACGATCCTCAAAGCGCAGGAGATATGGACGGATCTCACGCCCTTCATCGAGAAGGATGGCGTTGATCTCGGCATTTACTATCCGCTCGCTTCGGGCCTCAAGCAAGGCGCCGCCATCTACGGTCTGCCATTCCTGGAAGTCGCTCAAATGGGCTTCTACAACATCACGATGCTGGATCGCAAAGGCGTACCCGCGCCCACGGCGGACTGGACGTGGGACGAGTACCTGGAACGCGCGATGCAGCTTCGGGATCAGGAAACCAACGAGTGGGGACATCACGCGCCACCGAATTGGGAGTCGCACTATCTTTCGTTCGTACGGGGCGCGGGCGGCGACTATCTAAGCGACGACGGACTGCACACAACGCTCGACACGGAAGAGGCGAGAGCCGGGCTGCAGTTCCTCACGGACATGTATACGAAGCATGACGTCGCGTTCCCGGTCGGCGATCAGAGCCTGGGCAACCAGGACGCGGTGTTTGCGACCGGCACTGTTGGGCTCTTCTATCGACACGCCGGCTACATACCGTTTGGACGCACGCAGATCGGCGACAAGTTTGACTGGGACCTCTTTCTGCGGCCCACGAATGCCCAGACCGGCATTCGCAGCCACATCTATAACCAGGTGGCATGGTCAGGTGTCACCCAGGCGGGCGAAGTTGAGGCTACGTGGACGGTGATCAAATTCCTGACGGATCAGGATGCGGCTGAGTTTGTCGCCGACAACCAGATATATCCGCCGGGAACGCGCGAGGCGCTCTTGAACAACTACCTGGCCGGCGATCCTCCGCCGGCGTCGCTTGACCTAGTGCCAGTTGCGCGCGATGAAGCCACGGACTTGAAGTACGTGACTTCCAATTGGTTGGAGTGGTTCCGAGAGATCGGCAATCACATCACACCCGCACTGACCGGCGAATTGACGCTGGACCAGGCTATCGAGAACATGATCACGAACGGAGATCAGATCCTGTCGCAGTAGATGGTATGGCGCGGCCCGCCGAGAGAGCCCCACCGTGGGTAACGATCGCCGGGCCGCGCCAACCCAAACGCTTGCGACGACCGTTCATCTGAACGAGGTGCTTGATGCGGCCTCCGCGCGTGCGATGGCGTGACGTAGAACCATACGTTTTCATTTCGCCGTTCATGATCGGCCTCGTGCTGTTCATTGTCGGGCCGACATTTGCATCCCTGGCGCTCAGTTTCACGCGCTTTGAATTTGTGGCGCCCCCGGAGTTCATCGGTT
Organism: Chloroflexota bacterium; assembly: GCA_011523785.1. Taxonomy (GTDB): domain Bacteria; phylum Chloroflexota; class UBA11872; order UBA11872; family UBA11872; genus UBA11872. The sequence goes on from WTFW01000049.1 coordinate 20,050, forward strand.
TCGAAAATTACGATGAAATGTTTGCGGGCGATCCGAAAGTCTGGAGGTCCCTCTGGAACACGGTGTATTACATGGCCGGGCACATTCCGCTCGGCATGGCGATGGCCTTTGGCGTGGCGCTGATGCTCAACCAGAAGGTCTGGGGGCAGGCGCTCTTCCGAACGATGTACTACCTGCCTTCAGTCACGGCCAGCGTAGCGACGGCCATTGTGTGGTCGTGGGTGTTCAATTCGCGATTTGGGTTGCTGAACAACTTCCTCGGGCTATTTGGCCTCGAGGGACCACAGTGGCTGGCCGATACGCGCTTCGCCATGCCAGCGCTGATTATCATTAGTCTTTGGGGTATGGGGAGCACTATTGTGATTTTCCTGGCTGCCTTACAGGGTATCCCCGAGAGTCTCTATGAGTCCGCGTCCATCGATGGCGCGGGTCGCGCGCGCCGATTGTGGCACATCACTATTCCAATGATGACGCCGGCAATCTTCTTCGTTCTAATAATCCAGATCGTTGGATCGTTCCAAGTCTTCACCAACGCCTTTATCATCACCGCGGGAGGGCCGGGCGACGCCACGTTATTCTTCGTCCTACATCTCTATAACAAGGCATTTGTGGCCTTACGGCTCGGCTATGCGTCCGCCCTGGCGTGGCTCCTATTCGTTATTGTGCTGGTCTTCACTATCGCCCAGGTTCTGATGGCCCGACGCTGGGTCTACTACGAAGGCGAGATACGGTGAGCGTGCAGACACGTTCGGTGAACGTCCAGGACGGACCTCGCCGGGATCAAGAGTCGGTACGCATCCGACCAAAGTACTACCGTACCTGGCGAGTCGTTCAATATACGATCATATACGTAGTCCTCATCGGTGGCAGCGCGTTCTTTGTGATTCCGTTTCTGTGGATGGTACGTTCATCGCTGATGCGGCCCCAGGATATATTCTCAGTTCCAGCCATCATATTTCCCTGGCCGATACACTGGGTGAACTATCCCGACTTCTGGAATGCGTTGCCGTTCGGTCGATTCTTCTTGAATACGGCCATCGTCACGTTCACAGCAACCATAGGACTCACGTTTAGTTCAGCCCTGGTTGCGTTTGGGTTTGCGAGATTCAGATTTCGCGGGCGTGGTTTCCTGTTTCTGCTCGTACTCGCGACGATGATGCTTCCCAAACATGTGACGCTGCTCCCAACATTCCTGCTATTTCGAAGCATCGGCTGGATCGACACACTCTTCCCGCTGATCGTTCCAAGCCTGTTTGGAAGCGCCTTTTCGGTCTTTCTGCTTCGCCAGTTTTTCTTGACGCTGCCACTTGAGCTGGACGAAGCGGCGCGAATCGACGGAGCAAACTCGTTTCGGATTTTCTGGCAGATTGCGATTCCGCTCTCGAAGCCGGCCGTCGCTACCGTTGCCCTGTTTGCGTTCATTGCGCATTGGAACGAATTCCTCGATCCGCTGATCTACCTGAGTTCAATGGAGAACTTCACGGTAGCGTTAGGGCTGCGATTCTTCGTGTCGCAATACAGCGGCACGTTTTGGGAGTTGATGATGGCCGCATCAACGGCGGCCATGCTGCCGATTGTGATCGTGTTTTTCTTTACGCAGCGCACGTTTATCAGGGGCGTCGCGCTGACAGGAATCAAAGGGTAGCTGTATGGCGCCATTTCGAGTCGGAATTGCGGGCTGCGGCCAGATGGCGGGGAATCATGCGGAGGCCCTGCTGTGGGCGGATGACATGGACCTCGTAGCGGTGGCCGACATTCGCCCGGAGGCGGCCGAAGCGTTCAGTGCGCGCTACGGACCCTTTGATCGCTACGCCAGCTGCGGCGAGATGTGCCGCCGAGCCAACCTGGACATGGCGATCGTAGCCACGCAGGGACCGCATCACGTCGAGCCAACGCTGGAAGCGGCCGAGGCCGGCGTGCACGTGCTGTGCGAGAAGCCCATGGCGCTGACCCTCCGTGACTGCGACCGCATGGTTGACGCGTGCAACGACGCGGGCGTGAAGCTGGCGATCAATCACCAACGGCGCGTCAGCCCATTCAATGCCGTGGCCAAGAACCTCATGCAGGAAAGCTGGGGGTTTGGAGAGCTGGTGGCCATCGAGATTCACTTCACCAGCGGACGGACCGCCGCCTACGAGCTGATGGAAGTCGGGACGCACTTTTTCGACTGGGCTCGCATCTTCGTTGGAGATGTTGAATGGTGCACGGCCGACTTCACTGCCGGCGGCCGGCTGGCCGGCCTGGATGACGTTCACCTCAGCAGCGACGAAGGTCGGCCGGACCAACGCGAGGAAGGACCACTCCTCGGCGATAAAGCGGACATTCGATTTGGGGCCGCCAATGGCGTGCTGATTCGATCCCTACTAGGTCAGTGGCCGCATCTGCCGTTCAAGGGGCTTGGCTCCGGTATCGATCTGATCGGCAGCGAGGGTCGAGTGATTATCCGCGGCGAGATTCCGTACTCGATCTGGAGATTCCGAGGACCGTACATGACCCCGGCCCTGGGGCACAGCTACGAGCGTATTGCGGTACCCGCCGAGGAGTTTGGCGCCGATGGATACCCAATCGATCGACGCGAGGCTCTGCTCCGTCCGCTGGTGGGCATGTATAGGGAGATGGTCGAGGCCATCCGGGAGGATCGGGACCACGCGTCCAGCGGCAGGCAGGGGCAGGCGGCTCAGGAGATGGTGTTTGCCGCCTGGGAGTCGCATGTGACCGGCCGTCGGGTCCACCTTCCGCAGGAATACCGCGGCCACCCGCTGGTCCGTTGGCAGCGCGACGCTGGACGTGACCCCGTCGGCGGTTGGGTTGAAGCATGACCGCGCACGATATCGCGCTGATCGTCGAGCCGACGGCCTGGCACGTTTCCGGGTGGATTCAGCGCCTCGCCGACCGTGACGACGTCGCTCGCGTGTATTTGAGCGATCCAACCGGAGCGACTGAGGCCGAGGCGCGGAGGGAGTTTGGAGAACGTCTCGAAGCCGTGTTCCCGTCACCCAAGGAGCTCTTCAACGCGGTGCAGCCCGCGGCCGCATTCATCACGCTAGAGCCGCGGCGAACGCCTCAAGCCTGCGCCATCGCCCTGCAGGCCGGTTCCCACGTGCTCTATGAGAAGCCCGGCGCGGTGTTTGCCCGTGATCTGGACGACCTTGCGGCTATGGCCCATTTGAGCAACCTGCAGTTTGTCTGCGCGTATGCCAACCGGATGGCCCCCCATCTCCGGTACTTCGCTGACATGATCCGAGGCGGTCAAATCGGCGACGTCTGGGCCGTCAATGCGGTCTTCGTCGCGCGTGATCGGCTGGTGAAGGGCTGGCGCGAATACGGCGGCGGTTGGCTGTTTTCACGTGAACGCGGTGGCGGTTGGCTCAACTTCCTCGGCTGCCACACGGTGGACCTCATTCGAGCGGTGACGGGTGAGGAGTTCACTGAAGTCACGGCGCTCTCGGGCAAGGTGCATGACGAACCCTTCGACGTCGACGACACGAACGCCGTGGCATTCCGGCTCAGCGGCGGCGCCTTTGGCACGCTCTTGACCGGCTATGACCTGCCCGAGCACCCAGGCCTGGGAACTCTCGCGGTGTATGGAAGCCAGGGCTGGCTGATCACAGAGCCTCTTGCCATCGGAAACCCCACGGTGACCTGCCACGCCGAAGGTTCACCGACGCCGGAGAGCCGCGATTGGTCGGTTGACTTCTACAACGGCGAGCCGGTCGACGCCTACCGCTTGCTTGCGGATGCCTTCATGAGCGCAGTCCGCGGCGAGGGGCCGACGCCGTGTGAGCCAGAGGCTGGCGCGCGTGTGCTGGCCTTTACGTCTGCCGCGCAACGTGCTGCTGAGTCCCGTCAGACTCAACCGGTCGCTGAGACATTTGTCGAGGCAAGCAGGAATGGCTCGCGACTCGGCGTGTAACAGGCAGATGACCCCACAAAACGAGCGGAGACATTCATGAATGACGTCGACCGGCTAAAGCAGATTGTCGATGACCGCATCGAGTCTGAGAGCGACGCGCTCTTCGCGCTCGGCGATGAGATCCTCCACGAGCCGGAGCTTGGTTTCAAGGAGCACGCCACTTCGGAACGCGTTCAGCGCTGGTTCAAGCACCTTGGCCTGCCATTTCGTTCGGGACTCGCGGTCACCGGGGCGAAGGCCACGCTGGACACCGGCCGGCCCGGCCCAACCGTGTGCCTCATGGGCGAACTGGATGCAATCGTGGTTCCTGGCCATCCCCACGCCAATCCGGACTCCCACGCCGCTCACGCATGTGGCCACAATGCGCAGATCGCCGGCCTGCTTGCTGCGGCGGTGGCACTCACCGACGACCGGATCCTGTCGGGACTTTCGGGCCGGATCGTGTTCTTTGCGGTGCCGGCCGAGGAATTTGTCGAACTCTCATATCGTCGACAGCTCATTGATGCGGGCGCCATCGAGTTCATTGGCGGCAAGCCTGAGCTCATCCGGCTGGGCGAATTCGACGACGTTGATCTGGCCATGATGATTCACACCAGCGCGCCAAAGCATGGCGAGAAGCCGGTGGAACTCTGGGAGTCGCTCAACGGTCTGATCGCCAAGACCGCTACGTTCCTTGGCAAGGCTGCCCACGTCGGCAATCCATGGGATGGAGTGAATGCGCTCAAGGCCTCGACGCTGGCAATGGACGCGATTGACGCGCAGCGTGAGACCTTTCGCGAAGATGACGGCGTGAGGATCCACCACATCATCGCGCGAGGCGGCGATCTCGTGAATGTCGTGCCATCCGAGGTCGTCATTGAGATGAATGTCCGGGGCAAGACTGCTGCGGCGATTCGGGAGGCCGGGTCGCTGGTTGACCGTTGCATCCACAGCGGCGCCTTGGCGTTTGGGGCGCGTGCCGTGGTTGACACGCTCCCCGGCTATCTGCCGCTACGAAATGACCCAGGCCTGGCGGACATCCTGATCCCCAACGTCGAGCGCATCTTTGGCAAGGAGTGCGTGGGATACCGGGGCCACAGCGGATCCTGCACCGACACCGGCGATGTGAGCCATCTCATGCCCACGATCCAGCCCTCGATGGCGGGTGCATCCGGGAGCGGCCATGGCGTGGATTGGGCGATTGCGGATCGCAGCGCGGCGTATTTGAGCCCGGGCAAGACGATGGCGATGACCGCCATTGACCTGCTACGAGGCGACGCCGATCGAGCGGAGACGATCCTCGAGTCGTGGGAAGCGCCAATGACGAAGGCCGAGTACCTTGAGTTTCAACGCGGGATTCGTAGCCAGAAGACCTTTGAGGGTTAGCCGGGCGCGCCGGGGATTCGCTCGTTCGGCGCCAACAGCGACTTGAGGTTCTGGAAGAAGGCTGGCCAGCCGGATTCGGCGCGTTCCAGGTGGGCGTTCCAGGCGTCGGAGTCGGCGGTCAGGCGGTGTTTGACTCGGACGGTGCAGGTTCCGTTGCAGGATTCGAGGATGGTCCATTTCGTGGTTACCGATGGCCCGCCCGGAATGAAGTCCGAACTCTGAACGGCGAAGCTGCGCGGTGGGTTCCAGGCAGTGACGGTGACCGCGTCGATGCTGCCTGGTCCGAAGTTGAAGGTGATTCGGCGAGGGATTCCGTCGGGTCCGAGTTCGAAGCTGGTCTGAGCGAACCAGGTTGAGATGCCCTGAGCGGTCGCGATGGCGCTCCAGACCCCATCGATCAGGCCAGGAACCTGGACTTCAACCCGAACGAAACGGCGGCCCGAGGAGTCGACTCGGACTGGCAAGACGCTATTTCAAGCCCTTTGGCGCCAGGTCTCCGATTGAACTCTCCAGTTCGTCGGACTTCCGGAGCGGCACCTGTCCGGCGGTTGCCGGCAGGGGAGTGTCGTACTGGTAGTCGGGGTCGGTTTGCTGGCGTTCCCAGGTGTCCAGCATTTCGCGCCAGGCGCTGCGCAGGGTGCGGGGCTCGGGCATGTCGTGGGCGACTTCGTGGTGGAGTTTCTTGAGGTTGTAACAGGGGACGCCGGCGTACATGTGGTGCTCGAGGTGCCAGTTCATGCGCCAGTAGAGGAACTCGAGGATCGGAGTCAGGGTGTTCGAGCGCACGCACTTGCGGAAGTCGGGGACGTTGTCCATGAGACCGCAGTGCTGGGGCAACCCGCAGAAGTAGACCGCCCAACCCGCGGTGAAGGCGACAGAGGTGAGCAGGAATGGCCAGATCCACTGGCCGGAAACGACGGCGAAGACGATGACGGCCGCGTGGAAGGTCAGCTGGGCGCGCGCCCACCAGATGGAGCGCCGGTGCTGGTCGGGCTGATCGGCGTGGAGCGAGTTCAACCACTCAGCCTTGGTGTGGTCCGGCTTGCCCGGGGTGCCGAAGGCTGACCGAATGGTGAAGAGAATCGTAGGAATCAGGCCGCCGCCGCCGAGCGTGCGTCCGCGCTGGGTCCAGATGTTGAACGTGAACATCTGGAGCAGGAAGGTCTTGCCGATCGTCGGCTTGATGGGCAGCAGGACCTCGCGGTCGCCCTCGGGATGCAGGGTGTAGCGGTGGTGGTAGGTGTGGCTGCTGGCGTAGTCGAATACATCCCACCAGCTGAGCAGGCTGAACAGGTAGAGGAAGATCTTGTTGAGGATCTTGGTCCGGAAGACGGAGCCGTGGGCCAGTTCATGCGCGGCGATGCCGCGGAAGAAGGTCCCAACGGTGCCGTGGAGGAATAGCCCCACGACAACGCCAACCCAGATCTGCTGCAACCAGAAGACGTAGGTAAGTGCGCCGGTCAAGAGGAAAAGCGCCAAGTGGCCGCCGGCCTGGTACCAACCCTGGAGGTCGCTGCGCCGGGAAAGCTCGCGAAGTTTCGAGCCCTCGATCGGGCAGCGGTACCACTCGACCCGGAGGTCCTTGCGTACTTCAGCTAGTGGCCTGTAGCTCATCGCTTCTCCTCCCAGCGCCTTTGAACCAGCGGATTCGTCGTGTTTTGCACGGCTATTTGAGGCCTTTGGGCGCGAGGTCGCCGATGGAGCTCTCCAGCGCGGTGGACTCATCCTCGCGGACTCGCTGCGCGGTGGCGGGCAGCGGGGTGTCGTACTGGTAGTCGGGATCGGTTTGCTGGCGGTTCCAAGTGTCGAGCATTTCGCTCCAGGCGCTGCGCAGGGTGCGCGGTTCGGGCATGTCGTGAGCGACTTCGTGGTAGAGCTTCTTGAGGTTGTAGCAGGGGACGCCGGCGTACATGTGGTGTTCGAGGTGCCAGTTCATGCGCCAGTAGAGGAACTCAAGAATCGGAATCAGTGTGTTCGAGCGCACGCACTTGCGGAAGTCGGCGACGTTGTCCCTGAGGCCACAGTGCTGGGGCATGCTGACCAGGTAGGAAGCCAGATTGGCGATGAAGGGAAAGACGCTGATCAGGAAGATCCAGATCCACTGGCCGGTCAGGATCGATACCACCCAGACCGTTGCGTGGTAGGCCAACTGGGCACGCGACCACCAGAGTGAGCGGCGGTACTGGTCCGGCTGGTCGTAATTCAAGGCGTTCCACCACTCCGACTTGGACGTGTCCGGCGAGCCGGGCGTCGATATAGCCGATCGGAAGGTGCCAATGATCGTGGGAAAGAGGCCGCCAGCCCGGCCGAAGGTTCGGCCCTTCTGCGTCCAGAGGTTGATCGTGCAGATCTGGAGCAGGAAGGTCTTGCCGACGGTCGGTTTGAGGGGAAGCAGGACCTCGCGGTCGCCCTCGGGGTGGAGGGTGTAGCGGTGGTGGTAGGTGTGGCTGCTGGCGTAGTCGAAGGAATCGAACCAGCCCAGGAGCCCGAAGAAGTACAAGAAGAACTTGTTCAGGAACTTGGTCCGGAAGACCGAGCCGTGGACAAGCTCGTGACTCGCCACACCGCGCAAGAACGAGCCCACCGTCCCGTGGAAGTAGAGCCCGATGACAACTCCCACCCACATTTGCTGGAGCCAGAAGACGTAGGTGATGGCGCCGGTCAGGAGAAACAGCGACAGGTGGCCGCCGGCCTGGAACCAGCCCTGGAGGTCGCTGCGACGGGAGAGTTCGCGGAGCTTGGAGCCTTCAATTGGGCAGCGGTACCACTCGACCCGGAAGTCTTTGCGAACGTCAGCCAGCGGCCGGTAGCTCATGGCCGTTTCTCCCCGCGTTGCCGGGTGTACAAACCGGTCGTGCTTCGGAGTCGAACGAGGCTAGCACCACGGCCGTGGACGGTCGATTTTGGAGTAGTGGGTCACTTTGATTTTTGGGTGGCGAAGGCTCCTCACTCCTACCCTCTCCCACAGGAGACACCTTTACTTGACCCAGGGGTTGGTGCGCGGAAGACCCCTCACCGGTTTCGGCCGAAGACGGCCGAACCTGCCTCTCCCCCAGGAGAGGGTGAAGATGCGCCTCACCTTCGAGGTCGAGGCGGGGTTTCGCGAAGGTCTCCCAGGAGAGGGAGGAAGACGACGGTCCGCTTCGGAGTGAGGGGAACGATCAGAGTGGCCCACTACCGGTTTTGGCGCCTGCAGCACGTTGGTTACTACCTGCCGGAGATCGACCACTGGGATTGCTCCGAAGGTGTTTCAGGGAGGTAGGCGGCGAGTTCGGACTGGTGGGTTTGGATTTTCTCGATGGCGGTGAGGATCTGGTCCATGCCGTCGCGGGTGTCGAGGGTCACGTGGGTGGGGAGGGTGACCATTTCCTGGGCGCAGGCGCGTTCGGCGCTGGGGCAGCTCATGGCGGCGTAGTCGACGTCGGGGGCGCCGTTGGCGCGGGGCCAGACGCGGCTGAGTTCGCCGTCGACGTCCGCGAAGAGGTCGGCGCGGTGCATGGGGCGGTGGTATTCGGTCTGGCAGGGAATGCCCTCGGCGTTGAGGGCCTTGACGAAGAGCTCGCGGGAGAGGCCGCCGAAGGCCCGGGCGTTGTAGCGCAGGACGAAGAGGTGGTTGGCGGCGCGGGTGGCGAAGGGGTCCTGGCGGCGGGGGGTGACGCCGTCGATGTCGTCGAGCAGCGAGGCGAGGTAGCGGCCGTTGGCGTCGCGGCGGGCGGTCTGCTGGTCGAGGCGCTGGAGCTGCGGGAGTCCGAGGACGGCGTGGACGGGGTGGAGGCGGCGGTTGCCGGAGGAGTAGGGGAAGAACTCGTCGGTGGCGGGGCGAGTTTCGCGGGCGCCGGTGACTTCGCGGCGGCGCTGGCGGCGGGGGTGGTTGAGTTCGCCGTAGCCGCTGGCGCGTTCGTGGATGAGCGGTTTGTTGGTGATCAGGACGCCGCCGCCGCCGGCGGAGAGGTTCTTGCCGCTGCCGCAGCTGAAGCAGCCGGCGTCGCCGATGGAGCCGAGCCCGCGGTGGTTCCAGGTGCCGCCGTGGGCGTGGGAGACGTCCTCGACGATGGCGAGGTTGTGGCGCCGGGCGATGTCCAGGATGGGTTGCATGTCGCAGCTGACGCCGCCGAAGTGGACGGTCATGATGGCGCCGGTGCGGGGGGTGATGGCGGATTGGATGGCGGCGGGGGCGATGTTGTAGGTGTCGGGGTCGATGTCGGCAAAGATCGGGACGAGGCCGGCGTTGAGGATGGCGGAGATGCTGGCGAAGAAGGTGATGGGCGAGACGATGACCTCGGCGCCGCGGTCGAGGCGGAGGGCCTGGAGGGCGAGCTCGAGGGCGCTGGTGCCGCTGTTGAGGCCGATGCCGTAGCGGGCGCCGTGGACCGCGGCGAAGGCCTGCTCGAACTCGATGACGGGGTCGTCGTCGGAGCGGTCGCCGGCGCGGAGGCGGTCGGCGAGGGCGGCGATGTCCGGCTCGGGGAAGACGGGCCAGGCGGGGAAGGGTTCGGTGCGGACGGGGGCGCCGCCGGTGAGGGCGAGGGCTGGCATGTGCGGACCGACTTTCGGAGGCAATGGTCGATCTGGCGGTGAGCGTACCTGCCTCGGCGGGTGGGTGTGGGCCGGAGAGGCGTGGGGGAGAAGGGGGAACTGTCTCTCGCCAGCCCGTCCCCAGAGGGGACGGGCTGGCGAGAGACAGTTTGGGCGGATTTTTGGCGGGTTTCCGAGCTTGCGATGCCGAGTACGACGGGGTGGCGGGGGACCTGGCAATGGGGCATGGGACCGGCGGACGGGCACGGTGAGGGTGCGGGGGCCAGTAAGGG